>JAWGXY010000016.1:0-24068 GCA_032572035.1 Streptococcus parasanguinis | reverse complement strand
AATATCTTCACCTTTCCGATCCGTGTGCATGAATTTGATGACACATTTAAATATTACATGTTTGTGAAGATTGGAATTGTATTATTATTTATCAAATTCTTACTGGATATATGCTTAGAGTATATCAAGAATTGGTTTAAAAAGTTTTGATGTATCTTCACACAAAAAATTTAACATGTTTAGGAACTGAACCCCAATAATGGAACAAGAGAAAACCCTCTTATGCGACCAGTTTTCTGTACTCTACAGGAGGCTGGTCATTTATTTTTTATAACATGTTGTATATAAAAATTGAAACAATAGAAAAGATTAAGAGGATTAACAAGATAAAAATAATTATTTTTTTTCATTGTAGTTCTCCTTTATTTTTTGTATGATTATATCAGAATGTTTTTAAAAAATGAAAGGGTTTTCTATGGAAAATGATGTGTTTTTTAATTATTTTTTAAGATCACTTAGGTTTCATTTACGTGATAGGTGTAAGGATATTGGATTTATAAAGTTTTTTAAAGATGAAAATAATTGTTTTATTACTATAGAGGATTATGTTTTGGAATCATTTGTAATATTGTCAAATATTTTGAGTGAGAAGAGGATTGTGTTTTCTTGTGGAATTATTTATAGTAAGGGGGTAGTTACTGGAGTAGAAGTATATATGAGTGTATTAGAGTTAGAAGGATTAAATAAATTGTTTAAAATATAGTTTTGAAGCATATTGAATTTTGTCGGACAATAACGAAGCGGTCCTACTAGTCATTTTGAAAGCTGGATGACTTATCTAAGTTACCCAGCTTTCGAAAAAAGTCCTTGTTGTTCGAGGACTTTTTTATGTATATAAAGTTAAAAAAGATGGGTTGTACAAAGCTATTCCCAAAATTCCCACCATTTTTTTATGTTCTAGTAGTAGGGTCTCATTCCTTACTGTCAGGGCTCCGATCAGTTGCAACTGGCTGTTGCTTATCCAATCATGACGAAATATTAAAAAAGGCTTCCAACACTATTCAAGCAATTAAAAGTGGGAAAACTTAATCCGTTTAGAAAGATAAACATTTGTCTTTTTTCGCACTTTTGCATCGTCTAAATTAACTATTAAATAGTGAAAGGGGGTAGTAAATGGATAAAGTGATAAAAATCGTTGGCGTGTCTTAACTCTTTTATCGGTTGGCTTTTCGTCTTCTTCTATGAGACTGACCTAGTTTTTAGTGTCACAGTGCCTCAGATATGGACGATAGCCTATGCTATAATATTTATTTAAAGATAATCAACAACAAAATAAACAAGAATAGGGAAAAGTCTTTAGGATCAAAAAACGCATAATATTAGGTTTTGAAGAACCTTGATACTATGCGTTTTATTGTGGGGTGATTTACTTTATTTTCTCCTGAAATTGAGTTTTTACCTAGTATCGTTTTACTTCCGATTAGAGATAACAAATTTATCAATGAATAGTAAGTGATATAATGCAAGTACAAATCCCCAGAAACTACCACGAAGAGAAAATTCTTGATGATTAAGAGGAAGCAAATCACGGTTTCCTATATAGATGCATGTCAAAATCACAAATAGAATCCAAAATAAATCAGTCCATTTATATTTTGAAAAATATTTTTTTAGCATAAGAACACCTTCTTCCTTTACTACATTAGTATTATATGATAAAATGTAAGCGAATACAAATAAAAAGAAGGATTTATCTTATGAATGAAAAAAATCGTACATATTTTATTTGTGCAAGTATTATTATTTCATCTATAAT
Source organism: Streptococcus parasanguinis (assembly GCA_032572035.1). Lineage (GTDB taxonomy): Bacteria > Bacillota > Bacilli > Lactobacillales > Streptococcaceae > Streptococcus > Streptococcus parasanguinis_AB. The sequence continues at coordinate 22,312 of JAWGXY010000016.1, read as the reverse complement.
TTTAGGACTCTTTATTTATAACGGAATTTATAACGGATTTGACGTTTTGGGTCAATATATAAACGATGGCCTCAGGGTAATTAATAGTAATTTACCTGATGTTTTTAGGCAGTAATAGTAATAGAATTTAAAAAAAGACAAGGTGTTTTATCCTTGTCTTTTTCGTTTTACGTTTTAATACTGCTTTTGTTTCAATATCAATAAATGTGTTCTTTTTTGAGTATTCTATAGATTCGAGGTAACATTATCATCGTATAGATCAGGAGAGAAACTCCTCCAAATACGAATATTAGACCTCCGTTTATTTCTTTTTGAAATAGATAAGTAAATACAATGGTACCGATCGGCATGATAGACGTATTTAGTGTGAACAAAGTACTCATTACTCTTCCTAAATAATTTGTTTCAATACTACTTTGAAGATAGGTCATGACGACAATATTTAGAATAACAAGAGTGAATGCGATAATTCCCATAAATAAACCGCCAACGGAAGAAATAATCACTTGGGTGTTAGTAATTGCAAATGTAATACCCAAACCAACGATTGCGATGGTTAGAAGAAAAAGTGGAATGCGAATTCTATTAGAGAGAAGTGTATTATTTTCTTTTTTGTCTGGCAATAGTGACATAGACACACTGGCTAATAACATTCCAACTGCAGACATTGTTTCTAGGATACCTACTGTTGCATTATCTAATAAGAGTTGCTCTTTGACTACAAATGGCACTCCAATGCTAATGGAAGTATAGAAAAAATTCAGTACAACACTAACAAGAATAATATATTTGACAATCTGATTTTCTTTTAAGAATTGGATAATTTCTTTGACCCCGTGTTGATGCTTTTCATTCTGTTTAATCTTAGCTTCTTGCTCTTCGTGTTCATAGAAGAATTTCATGGTAAGTAAGACACCTAAAGAAAGGATATTTGCAATGATTTCTATAAGAATAAAGCCTGAGAAGCCTAACCAATTATAAAGAATGACTCCAATAGCTGGGGAAAGCATGGTTGCGATAGCAATGGCGGTTTGTGTAACAGAGCTTAATCGTTGAATTTTTGTATCATTTACTAACTCGTGGATAGAGGCTGAATAACAAGTATCATTGATGTTAACTGTGACAGAGTGAAGTATGACAAACGGAATTACTAAATATAAGATAGTAGATGAATTCGTTAAAAAATAAAATGCATAAAACAGAAGAAAGATAATAAGTCTAAAAATAAAATTATAAATTAAGATCTTTTTATGACGGTATCGGTCTACTAAATTACCGATTGGAACCAAGAAAATCAAACTAACTAAAGGATAGATGATCATATTGATTCCAAAACTCATTGCCGATTTTGTTTGGTCCAGTAACATTAATCCTAAAGCAAAATTAAAAGCTTTTCCACTTAAAGAACTAATAAAACTACTAATAAAGTCTTTGATAATTTGTCTATTAGACATTTGATCACTTATTAAATTCTTAATATTAGCCCCCTCCATTCGTTTCAACATTACTTCGGTTATCTAATCCTATTCAATCAACCTGTGTTGTAAGGTAATTGGGATAGTAGATAAACCATTATTTTTGTTAATTAAGATTTTACCAATTATACTAATAAAAGTATATTAAAAAATGTAGAAAATATTGTATTTATGTTTACTAATTATATTTCTCTCTTGCTTTGATATTATCTAAATTGATAACTTCATACGTACCTCTTCTAAAATAGGATATATTTTACAATCGTTAAAGGATTTCAAAATGAAACAGATTGATTTATTTTGATTTTTATAGGCTTTAAATTTATTCCAGATGTCTATACTATTTATCATAACATTTGACACCGCTTTCAAACAGGAGTACACTAATATTGAGGACAAGATGGTTAATCTCTTTTATTTAGGAGGTGTCAGATATGCAAATCTATTTTGTTTATTCTATTTTCTATCTATTATCACGCGTAGTAGCACTTGTAGTTCTAGCTTATCTTATTAAGTTACTCATTGCTCGTTTAAAAAGAAACTAAGTAACATTTTGCCTAAATAGTAGTTATTTGGGCTTTTTGCTATACTTTAGTTTAGTCGATTAAATCTGTAAAGGTAGGATTTAGTATATTCTTGTTGAGTGATTTTATTTTATGAAGGTTGTTTATAGTTGAAGGGGGAAATAGATGGTCTCTAAAATCGATGTAGCTTGGGACTTGTTCCTAGAAGGAAATATATTAGAAGCTAAAAAGTTAGTTGAACAAGATTTTTTTATTGATACCTGTACAGATTTTAGCCTTTTAAATCTGATGGGGTATTTATTATTGGCAGAAAAAGACTATGCCTCGTGTACCCGTATCTTTGAGAAATACATTTTATTAGCTCAACAAAATGAAGACAAAGAACATGAACACATTGGATTACATCAATTAGCTATGATCTACAGAGATCAGGGTGATTTTCATAAGGCTTTAAAGCTCATTGAAGATGAAGAGAAGATAATTGAAGAGCATTTTCCCAATGATAATCTAAAGAAAGCTATAAATAACTACGAACAAGGCTATTTGAGATTGAAATTAAACAATCTTGATGAAGCTCTTACATTCATGAATCTGTCACTGGAACAATCTTTAGAGACTGATGATGTGATTTCTCAGGCTTGTAGCTATAGAGGGTTAGGGGAAATTTATTTAGCCTTGGAAGATAAAGGATTAGCCAACACACATTTCAAACGAGCTATAGAACTTTTCGAAAGTGTTGGAGAGTTTGAAGGGATAAAGGAAATTGAGGAATTGATTAATCGATGATTTTGCATTTAGATTTTGTCATTAGTTTACTTAAATAAAGTACATAATTGACATGATTAGCTCAAAAAATTTTTTTGTTACTAAAGTAATCGCTTCACTTATCTTAAAATAGTTTTTCTCCATTCAAAATAATGAAAAATAAATATTAGTTTTTCAAATTTTATAAGTGTCATTGCTTGCATTTTTACTTAAAAGGACTACAATTAAAGTGAAAAAACAAATCCTTTAAAGGATGCGAGGTGCTGTATGATGATAAGCAAGTATATCAAGTATCTTCCTTGGATGATCCTAGGAACCCTCTCCTCCTATCTATTAGCGACTGATTATGCCCGCAATTCATTTGACTTGTTCTATCTGACCTTGAACTTTATGATTGTGAACATTGCTATACTCATCTTCTACGAAAAAGTTCTAAGAGACAAATGCAAAGAACTCTTCATACGGGTCATGAGTAACCCTAAAAAAGATAGCTAAACATAAGATTTGAAAAGCCATCTGAGGATGGCTTTTTCTTATAGATTCTCTATTTTTCTTTGAAACATTGCAAAATCGGTCCCGAGAATGATTTCCTTGCTGATCTAGCTTTTTCAAAGGAGTTTTACCCTTAAATATGGTAAAATAGTAACGAAATATACTAATAGATATCAAATAAAAAAGAGGTTAAGAATGACAATTGGGATTGATAAGATTGGTTTTGCGACGAGCCCTTATGTCTTGCGTTTAGAAGATTTGGCCGCTGCTCGTGATACCGATCCCGAAAAACTGAGCAAGGGTCTTCTCTTAAAAGAACAAAGCGTGGCACCGATCACAGAAGACATCGTCACATTGGCTGCTACTGCAGCAGATGATATTTTAACAGACGAAGATAAAGAAGCGATCGACATGGTGATTCTTGCGACAGAATCTGGAATTGACCAGAGTAAGGCTGCTGCTGTGTTTGTCCATGGCTTACTAGACATCCAGCCTTTCGCCCGCTCTTTTGAGATGAAAGAAGCCTGCTATGCTGCGACTGCTGCCTTGGATTATGCTAAACTCCATGTTGAAAAATTCCCACAGAGTAAGGTTTTGGTCATTGCCAGTGACATTGCTAAATACGGAATTGGGACTCCTGGTGAACCAACACAAGGTGCCGGAGCGGTTGCCATGCTAATCAGCCAAAATCCTCGTATTCTATCTTTTAACGATGATAATGTTGCCCAAACACGCGATGTCATGGATTTTTGGCGTCCAAATTACGCGACAACTCCCTTCGTGAATGGGATTTATTCAACGCAACAATATCTAGATTCTCTGAAAACAACCTGGGCGGAATACCAGAAACGGACTGGTCTTGCCTTGACAGACTTTGCAGCTGTCTGCTTCCACTTGCCTTATCCGAAATTAGCTCTCAAGGGCTTGAAAAAAATCCTGGATAAGTCAGTATCAGAAGAGAAAAAAGACCAATTACAATACAACTTTGATCAATCGATTCTATACAGCCAACGCGTGGGAAATATCTACACTGGATCTCTTTTCCTAGGCTTGCTGTCACTACTGGAAAATCAACCCCAACTCAAAGCTGGGGACCGAATCGCCCTCTTTAGCTATGGAAGTGGAGCGGTTTCTGAGATCTTTAGTGCCAATCTCGTTCCTGGTTTTGAGCAACTCTTAGATCACAAACGCATGGAAAAACTGGACCAACGTACGGTTCTTAGTGTTGCTGACTACGAACGACTCTTTTATGAGGAAGTAGATCTAGATCCTAGTGGCAATCAAGTGTTTGAGCCTGCTACGCATCAAACTTTTGCTTTGACAGAGATCAAGGAACACCAGCGCACTTACCAGAAAGTAGAAAAATAATGGCACGATTACCAGGTTTTGCAAAACTTTCTCCCACAGAACGCATAGAGGCCTTACTGAAGGAAGGCCTCTTAACTTGGGATGAAGCACAGATCTTAAAAGAACAAAAGGGACTTCCCCTTTCTATTGCAGATCAATTGACAGAAAATGTCTTGTCGACTTTTGACTTGCCTTTTAGCCTCGCTCCTTATTTCTTGATCAACGGTCGTGACTATGTCCTTCCCATGGTCACAGAAGAGCCTTCCGTGGTTGCAGCTGCCAGCTTTGCAGCCAAGCTCATCCAACGTTCGGGCGGCTTCACCACCCAGGTGCACCAGCGCCAAATGATCGGTGAGATTGCTCTGACGGATGTTGAAGATAGGAATACTGCAAGCAAGCGCATCCTCGAAGACAAAGAAACCCTTCTTCAGATGGCTAATGAAGCCTATCCTTCTATCGTTAAGCGTGGAGGTGGAGCGAGGGATCTTTGGGTCGAAAACAAGGGGGACTTTCTCATTGTCTACTTGGCTGTCGATCCCAAAGAAGCCATGGGAGCCAATATGCTCAATACCATGTTAGAAGCTCTGACCGATCGCATCCAGGAACTCTCTGGTGGTCAGGCCTTGATGGCAATTTTATCCAACTTGGCCACTCGCTCTTTGGTGAGTGCACGGTGTGCGATCGATTTTAAAGCACTGAGTCGAAATCCTGAGGAAGCCATTGAGATTGCCCACCGGATGGAGCTAGCTAGCCAACTGGCTCAAGTGGATCCTTACCGTGCGGCTACTCATAACAAGGGAATTTTTAACGGGATTGATGCCCTGGTCCTTGCGACAGGCAATGACTGGCGGGCCATCGAAGCAGGAGCCCATGCCTATGCTACACAAAGTGGTTCATACAAGGGCTTGAGCCACTGGACAAGTCAGCCAGAAGAGAAAAAACTCTATGGAGAGATCACCCTGCCAATGCCGGTTGCGACAAAAGGAGGCTCGATTGGCCTCAACCCAACGGTTCAAGTCAGCCACCGTTTGCTAGGAGAGCCTTCTGCTATTGAATTAGCCGGTATCATCGCTTCGCTCGGTTTGGCGCAGAATTTCGCAGCCCTCAAAGCCCTTGTCACCACAGGAATTCAATCAGGACATATGAAACTCCAAGCACGCTCCCTAGCCCTTCTAGCAGGAGCTAAGGAAGAGGAAGTTCCCCGATTGGTTAGCCAACTCCTTGAAAACAAACCCTTTAACTTAGAAAAGGCACAAACACTCTTACAAGAATTGAGAAAATAAAAGAACTAAGACAAACTAATTCTTTAGTAAATTAAGTCAAGTGATCCTGCAAAGAAATAAAAATGAGTTCTAATTTTTTAAATGAATCGAGAATATAATGAAACTTTCCGCCGTGAAAAAAGTGCTAGAAACACTTTTGTTTCTAGCACTCGGAATTATTGAGACCTTAGGCTCAATAATTAGTCATGGAACTTCTTCGAAGTTCGCTGACGTCCGTCTTCACCTAAGGAAAGTTTCTAAGATGATTTTATCTTCACTTTGAGAACTAAGACCCACGTCTTAGTTCTTTTGTGTTTGAAAAAATTTTCTTATTGTTTTAAAAATGGCAACTCGGGATGTTTCTTGGTATAGAGCACCACTTCGATAAAGGTCCCTACTTGGACGGCAAAGAGCAGTCCGACGAGAAGATTAATCCGATGGTCTGTTTCATAAAACGGAGAGTTCCATAAGAAGTGATTGGCTACTGTCGAGAGAACACACCAGAGCCCAAAGAGTTTTTCCTTTTGCTGGGTCACTTGAGACAACAAAAGGAAGACACCAACTGATACAACAGCTGTATAGAGGGCATGTGAAGCTAATCCACCAGAGATCCGGTTAATGGCCTCAGTAACCGCGGCTAATTGGCTGGTTTTCGTTTGGCGGGCAACGTACCCTAAATCCTCAATGATTTGAAAACCAAAGCCAGATCCCAAGCCTGCAATTAGAATCGCTTTTAGATCTTTCTTGCCAACCATCAAGACAACCCAAAAGGCAACCAGAGCCTTAAAGAATTCCTCTGAAAATGGGGCTGTCAAGGCATCGGTCCACTTGTTAAAGACAGTGGCATCCTTGATCACATGGCTATTCATAATATCAATTAAGCTATTGCCTGAAAAGCTCAACCAGCCTGCTACGAAGGCTCCTCCAAACATGGCAATCCATAAGAGATAGGTTGGGACAGACAACTGCTTGGCCAATCGTTTCGAAAAGAGATAGAGCGGGATAATAATAGCAGCTAAGACAGATAAGTTTAAGACCAAATCTCTGCCGGCAGACTGGCTAAATTCTTGTTGAGAAAGATGACCGAGTTCAAACTCCAAGCCAATTCCTGCCAACAGTAGAAAAAGATAGATCGAGGCTCTTTGAATTTTAGTCATCTTGTTTTCCTCCCTTTTGTTTCTTTGAGCGAATCAGGTAGATCACAATCGCTAGAAGGGTTGCCCCGAATAAGCCTGCTGCTAGAATGTAATCATAGTCAAATTCAACGAGATCAATCTTTTCTTCATAAGCAGCATCTTCTTCGTCATCTAAATCCTGCAGAGCACTTTTTCCGTGTTCATCTGCTACCTTTTGTTCTGCTTCTTTTCTGATTTCTTGCAAGCGTTCGAAGGTTTTCTCAGCTCTTGCCAAGCTTTCCTCTGTTGCCTTCTCACTCGCTTCTTCAGGCTGAGAAGCAAGGGCAATTTGCTCCTTATCACTCAGATCTTGTTCGACCATCCACTGAGACTCCAATCGTTCCATTTCAGTACGAATCGCCCCATCTTCGAATAAATCTGGATACTTGGCCACAAGGTCATTGATTCTTGAAATGGTCCAATACCAAGAGCGATCATTGTAATGATCCCCTAATTCTTGGTAGGCTTGATAGGTGTTGAGAATATTGCCATAGTACGGTAGGTATGGAGCATTTCGTGGACTACCCATCGACAGCCACATGGTGCCCCCACCCGCACTCGCTGGGACATCGTCTTTCAGTTGGAAAATATGGGCCTCCATGACATTTGGATTGGAAATAGGGTATTTATAAACCGCATCAAACTCTCCTTTTTTCGGAATGCCTTTTCCATCCAGCTCCATTTGATCCTGTGGTTTATATTTGGTTCCTTCCAAACGATTGCGTTGCAGATTCATGGCATCGCGGAGGGTTAATTTCCGATCGGTTGTATGAAGAAGGTCAAAGGACGCATCGTCATATTTAACAGGAGAGCTTGGGTCTAGTGATTTGATTCCCGACCAAACCCGAGAGCGATCTGCTTCTTGCAAAGGAGGATTATAGGATTGAGAAACGTGGAATTTTCCGTCCACTTCCTTATAGCTATTGGCTTCTTTGGCGACTTTTTCAAGATCTTTTGAAGCGATCGTGCGTTCGGTATCCGACAGATCTACATGCCCTAAGAAGAAGGTATTTGGAAAGACCGCAAATCGATCCTCTGGGAAGAGAATCGCTGCATATTGATGGCCAGATAGGATTTCCATATACCAGACGCCTTCTTTATCGGCAATGGTCACAATATTTCCTTCTGCAGCGCCTTTTTCTTCGACGATTTTAGCAATGAGTTCAACCCCTTCTCTTGCGGTTTTCGCACTAGGGAGAACGATACTGGTCAAGCCCGATTCTGCGAGGCCATCCTTGACGTAGGGATCCACTTTTTGGATCTTGTCATTTGCTGAAGCAGATACAGTGGCAGAAATGGAAACCCCATATTCATTGAATCCTGCTTCGTCAAAAATCCCTTGATCAGGAGTGACATCCGGGACCGCTGTATACTTATAGCTAATCTCTGGCAAGGGATATTGAAAACCGTTGGCAGCATCCTCAAAGATGGCTCCCTTTTTATTGTAGACACGCTCTCTGACCACAAAATTTTTATTATGGTTGGGCTCTAAATCTTCAGTACGCCCTACCAAGGTCGAGCCATCGGCAGTCAGTTTCTTCCCGATGATGAACCCCGTACAAGCCTCAACAGGTTGAGCAATTAACAAAAGCGGAAGCAAGGCTGCTACAGCTGATCGAAAATAGTGCTTCTTCATCTAAACTCCTTTTTAAAAATGTTTTTCCTTATTTAGTATACTCTTTTACAACCCTATTTTGCAAGCGATTCCAGTAACCGTAAACGATTCGTAAACTATCAGAATTTTTGAGGGAAACACTTTTTCAAAAAAAAGAAAAAATTGGCTTATTTTGTCAATCATAAACGAATAGGAACTAATTTTTAAGTAAAATAAGTTAAGTGATTCTTCAAAGAACTATAAAAGAGTTCTAATTTTCAAAATGAATCATAATATACGAAAACTTTCCGCCGTGAGAAAAGTGCCTGAAACGTTTTTGTTTCAGGCACTCGGGAGTTTTGAAACCTTAGGTTCAAAACTAAGTCATGGAACTTCCTGGATTGCTGAAATCATCCACTGGATAATTTCACCTAACGTCCGTACTCACCTAAGGAAAGTTTCTAAAATGATTTTTCTTCATTTTTTCTGTTGCTGAGCTTGCCATAACTTTCCATAGAGGAGATAGTCGACTTCACGGACCTCTTTCAGGTTCTGACAACCGAGCGCACAAAGGAGCAATCTGAGGTCTTCTTTCCAGCCTTGGACAAGGACGATTACTTCTTCAATACTCTTAGTCTCTACCATCTCAAGAAAAACGCGGGAAAGTCCTACGCCACGTGCTCCAAGGACCAAGGCCTTGACCATATCAAGAGGATGACGGATGCCCCCACTTGCGAGGACCTCAACCTGATCCATCTGATCCTGTAACTGTAAGAGACACTGCGCAGTTGATTGTCCCCAATCATCCAGATAAGCGCGATTGCCACCACGACGATTCTCAATATAGGCAAAACTAGTTCCACCACGACCAGAAATATCGACGGTTTTGATCCCAGCATCTAGCGCAGCCTGAACTGTTTTGGGATCCATACCAAAGCCGACTTCCTTCAGGACTACAGGTACTGGAAAGCCCTGCCCATAGCTCTTGAGATGGTCTTTCCAAGTGTGGAAACTCCGCTCCCCTTCAGGCATGAGCAACTCTTGCATCAGATTCACATGGACTTGAAGAAAGAGAGGTTGTAGCTCTTCCACTGTTCGCAAGCCCAGATCTGGCTCTTTATCGATGCCAATGTTGGTTGCTAAAAGAAGATGAGGATGGTCTTTTTTGACCGCATACGATTGATCGTTCGGATCCTTCAGCCCTGCGCTGTAAGAGCCAGTCACAAAGAGAAGCCCACAGGCTTCGGCTACTGCTGCCAACTTTTGATTGATCTCTTTGGCTCGTTTACTCCCGCCTGTCATGGCATTGATGTAAAAAGGAAACTCCCAATCACGCCCTGCGAAATGGGTTGTCAAATCAATCTCCGCTAGATCCACAAGGGGGAGGGATCGGTGAATCAGCTCGATCTCATCAAAGCTATTATAGGAGGAGCTTTGCTCCAAGGCATAACGAATATGCTGGTCTTTTCGATTTTCGCTCACGAATCTCCCATCCTTTCTTGGTAAATGACTTCAATATTCTTTTTCTTCCAGCGCTTTATCAAGATCTGAGTCTCAACTGGATCAAAACTAAGGGCGATCCCACAGTCGCCTCCTCCAGCACCACTGGATTTGGCACAGGCAAAAAGGCCCTCTGTCGATTCTTGTAGCTCTTTTAGAGCTGGGGTATAGATCAAAGGGTTCAAAGACTTTAGGTTCTTATCGGCGCGTTTGATACTGGTCTCAATGTCCTTTTGGTTCCCTTCACGGAGGCCTTTTTCAAGATTCTTCACTGCGCTCTGGCTCTCCTGAAGAAATTCTTCCTTGATCGCTCCCTTGACCTGACGGATCAAATCACTTGAAATCGCTGGTTCCTTGGTCCAACCAACCAGAAAATCATAAGAGATGGCTGGCTGGATCGAGCAGATCTGGTAGTCCCAATCCAGGTCTAAAACTTGTGAAAGAGGCTGAGAAGTCAAGACTTCATGCAACCAAGCCCGATCAAAGGATTGGTAATAAATCAAGTCCTCGTAAGCGATACAAGCCAAATCGCCCATGGAACCATTGTCCCCTCTTTGCACCAAGACCACTGCTGCTAGTCGAAAGAGCAGATCTGGATTTAAGTCTAACTCATACAGAGCAGCCATGGCCTTGATCACGAGCAAGACCACACTTCCGCTGGAACCAATCCCATACTTTTTCCCCTCTTCGCCCAGTGTTCCTCTAAGGTGAAGATCAAAGGGTTTAGGGGCTATCCCCTGATCTTTCAGCCACTCTTCCATAAGCTGAATAGTCTCTTGAATCAAGGCGTAGTCCTTATTTGGGGTCAAATCTACCTTGTAACCAAAAAGGTCTGAGGCTAGCTGGTAGGCTGTTGCTTCTTGGATGGTAGCTGATAGATAAATGGGGATAAACTGAATCACTGCCCCATAGCCAGGCGTTAGCACCGCGTATTCTCCAGCTAGATAGAGCTTGCCTCCGGTCTGTACCTGATACTTAGTCTTCATCTTGAGGATCCTTTGTTTTAGATACGATGGTCCGATAGCGGTCGTCAAATAAAGGCACCAGCTGATCCAAGTCTTCTTCTAAACAGAGAACCTTAACGTTTGGCCCTGCATCCATGGTGAAGTAACAAGCATGGCCTGCAGCGCGAAGCTCACGGACAAAGTCCATAGCTTTGTAGCTTTCTTCTGTCAAGTAGCTAAAGGCTGGAGTGGCTGTTCTAGTCGTCGCATGCATAGCAAGGGCATTGCGCTCTGTCAGCTGACCGACATGTTCAAAATTATTGCCAGCTAGATAGTCCAGCATATCCTTGTAATCTTGTCTAGACTCTTCGATCCATTCTTTGAAATTAGTCGAAGTCTCCATGCAGCGTTTCATCCCTTCCCGGCTGGAAACGGGCTTTTGCTTGTCATTGAGAACCAGCATGATCATAGCCAGTTTCAGGTCTGTTTTAACCTTATAAATCTCTCCACTTTCTTTGTCCCAGGCCGCTAAAGGGCCAAAGAAAGACCGTGAAGAGGAACCCGAAGCAAACTTGGCTTTTTGAGCTAATTCCTCCTGGCTCAAGCCCAAATCATAGTACTGATTGCAAGCCTTGACGAGAGCAGAGAGCCCGCTTGAGCTAGAGGACAAGCCTGCTGCGGTTGGCATGTTGTTGCTGGTATCCACCCGAACAAATCCCGCTTCATCTGCTGGTTTCAAGCCATCAATCACAGCTCCAATTTTGGCTTGCTCAGCTGGATTTTGAAATTCCCCATCGATGTAAAATTCATGCGCAGTCGCATCTGCTGGCAAGGGAGAGAGACTGGTCTCTGTATACATATTCTCTAAGGTCAACGAAATCGAACTGGTTGAAGGGACCATCTGTTTGACATCTTCTTTTCCCCAGTATTTGATAATCGCGATATTGGCATAGGACTTAGCCGTTACAGGTTTTCGATCCATGTATGGTGCGCTCCTTCTTTTTCTAATGCATGGGCAATGGTTGCTGCTTCACGAGAATCCTTGACGAGGGCAATCACACAGCCACCAAGACCGCCTCCGCTCATTTTAGCACCTAAGGCCCCATTTTCAAGGGCAACGGCGACCAGGTGGTCTGCTTCAACACAGCTGACACCGACGGCTCTCAAGTGCTCATGACAAGTAGTCAGAGCCTGTCCTAGGCTCGTTAGATCATTCATTTTCAGAGCCTCTTCCACCTGCTGGGTCAACTGACCAATCTCATGGAAATGGGACAAAACTTCCTGCCCTTTGGCTTCCACCTTTTGGATCGCCTCACGGGTATTGCCATGAATTCCCGTATCCGCAATCACCAAGCTCGCTTTTATTCCCAGCTCCAGCGGGTAAAAGCCTACATTCCGGATGAATTTAATGGCTTGATCGCTCAAACAAGTCTTGGCATCGAGCCCACTTGGATTCATATGGGCAATGGTTTCTGCTCGATTGACCAGGATTTCTAAGGTCTCATCATCCAGCTCCTCTTGATAATAGTCAAAAACTGCTCGAATAGCTGCGATACTCACCGCCGCAGACGATCCCATCCCCCGTTTTTCCGGTACCATGGACTGAATCCGGCAGCGAATCCGGGCCTCTTTAATCCCGAGGTGCTCAAGAGACGCAAAAACCGCCATGGACAAGGTGTCGTCTTCAAACAAAACCCATGGACTGTCTGCCGGGATGATCTGGCAGATCACTTCGATATGATGGAGTGGCAGCGCAATAGCCGGATAACCATAGACCACCGCATGCTCTCCAATTAAGATAATTTTACTATGCGCCCTTCCGACGCCTATCTCTTTGTTCATATTCATCTCGCTCTATTAAGGTCATTACTATTTTAATATAAATCAGCCAAAAAAGCGATGCTTTTGAAGGAAATCCAACCTAAGACGGAGTTGAGTTCTATCTGACAGACCGTAAAAGGCCAGGATCCATCATCCTAGCCTTCCATTTCTATTTTTCAAATTCTTGTTTGATCAAGTCCATCAAAGAGTTGCGGTCGAGGATCCATTGGGCCCGTTCGTCCTTCTCATAGGTCCGGTTGGACAAAAAGATCACCGCTTCCTGCCTCTTTCGATTGTACATGATGAAGGTTCCAGTATAGCCCGTATGATCTAACCAGTCCCCCTCTAGATTCCATCCGAGAGCGCGGGTCTTGCCCTCTTCACGCGCAAAATTCTGAGACAAGTCACGCGCAAAATCCTCCTTCAGATAACGCTCTAAGAAGCGCTCTAGATCAGCAACAGTTGAAAAAAGTCCAGCACTTCCCGCATGACGACCCAATACTCTCGCTTTGGGATCATGAACACTTCCAGAAGCCACTCCACGGACCGTTGGCACCGCCTTTTCGACCGGTCCAAACCGTGTCTCCGTCATCTTCCAAGGTGTAAAAATCAGCTCTTCAAATAAGCGATCCAAGGGCTGGCGAAACCTGTCTTCTAACCAAAAGCCCAGCAGAAGAAAATTGACGTCGGTGTAATGAAAACTCTTGTCTTCTTTTAACTGCAAATTTTCAAGAGCTGTTTTCAACTGTCTCGCATCCAATTGATCCCGGTTGGGGATAAAAGGATCGAGCCCAGAAGTATGGGTCAAGAGTTCCCGGATGGTCGTCTTCTCATGAGCAAAACGCGGGTAAAGCTCTTTAAAGGGGCGATCAAGCGAAAGCTCCCCTTTCGCATACAAAAAGGCACAGATGGTAGCAACTCCAACGACCTTACTGACACTAGCCAAATCATAGACCAGGTCAGCCACTACTGGCTCTCCTTTTTCAGGATCCGCTAGTCCCAGATAGTGCTCACTCCACTGACCATCGCGGTAAAGCGCAAGAGAGGCACCTGGATAGATGCCTTCTTGGATTTGTTCGGTAATTTTTTCGATGATTGCATTCACGCTCATCACTCCATTCTTATTCTTCATAAGAAATATGGACCTGATCTTGATTGGCTTCAAACCAGAGTTCGATCTGGCTTGGATCCTTGGCAATCAAGAAAGTTCCCTTACGGTGCACAAAATCGACAGTTTCTCCTAAGCTTTCTTTCAAGTCTTCCACATCAAAAGATGCCAATTCGACCTTGATCATGCTCAAATCCCAAGTAACCTTGTTCTCAACTTGGAGATCTTTTCCTTGGGCTTCTTGTAAATGGATAAAGTGGGCCAAAGCTGGCAAGTTGCTATAGAACTTCTCAGCCTCAGCAAGATCGGCCACATTGACCTCAAGAAAGTCCACATCAAAGCTGGTCAAACCTTTGAAATCTTCTGGAAGCTCAACAAGAGGCGCTTTCTCCAAAGGTTCTAGGCTTTCAAGATTTTCTTCCGCATGCACGAAAATGGTATCTCCTTGAGGAGACACAACTTCAAAGGCGCGACCATTAGCTCCTTGGTAAAGGGCGCTTGTCTCTGGCTGGCGGGCCAACAAATAATCAATTTCTTGAGCTTGTGCCACTTTCACCACGATGCGACCCAATTTCTTTGGACCTTCGACCTTACGCGAACGCATACTCGGTGACTCTTCTAAGACGATTTTTTCTACTTTTGAGGCATCTCCTAAAGACAGGAGAGCTCCTTCTTCCACTAATACTTTCATTCCCAATGTCTCTTCATAAAAGCGTTGATTGACATTTCGGTTATTCACTTTCAAGACTGGGATCACTCTTACGATCTGATTTGCTGTCATACTTTCCTCCAAGCACTTTTTATTGTAAAAGATTTTCTGGCTTTTTACAAGAAATCTTGTGCAAAAAAGACAGATTTTTCAAAAATAAAAATCTGTCTTTCTTTTTTTAGTATACTGTTCGTGTATGGACCCGCCCGTTTGGAGCTTCAAATTCGTATTCTAAGTAATCCTGATAGGTCCCTGGTGCAATCACTCCACGCACATCTAATACAGCCGTTCCTGCCTGTCCCACAATGGAATCTGCTAACAGGCAGCAATTAGTAGACAGAACAAAGTAAGATTTAAAACGCGAAGAAGTAAATTTATATAGCTCAGCCCCTAAATCATATTTCAATTTGTAAGCGTAGGTCGGCTGACCGTCTTCCAGTAACCTCCTAGGTGGATCCCAAGGTTCTAACAACTGATCAATTTCAGCTAGACGCTTCTCTACTGCCTGATTCTCTTCTTCGGTAAGGGATAGGCTGTAGCCAAACAGCGTCTTTTGACTCTCTTTTTTACATAGTTCGATGTATGGTTCCTTATCCACTTTAAACAGTACGCCATCCCCAATCGTCCCAAATAGACGCTCTGAAAAGGGATCGTAACTTCCGTAAGAAATGACCTTCCCCTGATAACAAATATCTACATGCCCAATCGCTCCAAATAAGTTGCTGTCAGAAGTATGAACCAAAATTTCTAATTCCCTTGCCTCTTCTTCTTTTTTCACCAATCGATAAGGGCCTGTGTGTCCCGCCGAGCTCCCTTTTTGAAGAAACTGGTTAAACCGTTTTAACTCCTTAGCAGGGATAAAGGCTGCAAAGATAACCGGTAGGCTAATACGAAAGCGACGTTTTAACTCTTGGCCTTGTTGGTCTTTGTCAAATAAAATACCATCTCGAATATTAGAAATCCCCAACAAGACCAGATAAGCCCCCAAGAGGATAAATTGGAAGTGCCCATCTGAACCAGGTTCCAAGACAGTTGCTAGACCAAGCCCACCGTTTAAAAGCGCATCCCATAAATAGAGCCAGCCTCCTTTTACCCGATTGGCCTTATAAAGCCAAAATGTGATCCCATAGACAATGGCACTCCCCAACTGATATGCCCCTAAACAAATCACAACTAAGTTTACGGGCAGACTACTCAGTCGATTCAACCAGATCAACGCAAGTGAAAGAAAAATAAACCAAATAGAGTGGCTATAGGAAATAGACTTGCTACGTAACAAAAAGCGAAGAAGAAAGCTTCCTAGTCCATCAACTAAAAAGTAAATGGCTAATAGATCCAAGGAAAATTTGGTGAAACCAACGCCGTTTCGAAAAATGAGAATCCCAAAAATGACGGCAAGAACCCCAAACAATAAGGTCCGTCTTCTTGCAACTTGTTCAAAAGATATTTTTTTCAATATTCCTTCTCCTTATAGACGAAAGGTCTTTAGACAAATACTATTTTATCAAGTATAATATAAGAAGTAAAGAAAAAAGAAACTGATAAAAGGAGCAGTCTATGAAATACAATCAATATAGCTATCTATCTGTTGACCAAAAAGACATTCTTAAGGAACTAAAAGAAATTGGGTTTGACCTTCCCACCCACCTCCCAGAAAAAGAACTGTTTGAATGGTTTGTCCGCAAGGTTTACTTCACCTATAAAGATACAGATTATCCCCTCTCTAACCTAGTGGTGGATTCTAAAACAGACTTTTTAACGTATATCCAATCTGACTGCGAATGGTCTCCGAACATTTTTTACACAGTAGCCCTCCAATTACTCGGTTTCCGCTATTTTATTGATTTTGAAGATACGGATAGCTTCTTGAAAGAAGTCCAATTTCCGATTGAGTATGGAAACTTGGTAGAAAACCTCTATCACCTTCTCAATACTCGAACAGTAAAAGGAAATTTACTCATCGATCAGTTGGTCAGCGATGGCTTGATTCCTGAAGATAACCAGTATCACTATTTTAACGGCAAGAGCCTCGCAACCTTTACGAGCCATGATGCCATCCGCGAGGTCGTCTATGTGGAAAGTCGGGTCGATACCGACAAAGATGGTCTGCCAGACTTGGTCAAGGTCAGCATTATCCGTCCTCGCTATGAAGGCAAGATTCCAGCTGTTATGACCGCAAGTCCTTATCACCAAGGGACCAACGATAAGGCCAGCGACAAGGCCCTCTACAATATGAATGTCGACCTCGAGGTCAAAGAACCTCATACCATTCAACTAGAAGAACCTCAATTAACAGTAGTCGAACCTGTCGGTCAAGCTGAAGAGGTAGAGGAGGCCGAAGAGCTCCTAACCCATATCAACTCCAGCTATACCCTCAATGACTACTTGCTTCCACGCGGCTACGCTAATCTCTATGTATCTGGAGTGGGGACAAAAGATTCGCAAGGGCTGATGACCAATGGAAATTACCAACAAATCGAAGCCTACAAGAATGTCATCGATTGGCTCAATGGCCGTTGCCGGTCCTTTACAGATCATACACGCAAACGTCAAGTCAAAGCTGATTGGTCTAATGGAAAGGTCGCAACCACCGGGATCTCTTACCTTGGAACCATGTCTAACGGCCTTGCGACCACAGGTGTGGACGGTCTTGAAGTCATCATTGCAGAGGCTGGGATCTCTTCTTGGTACAACTACTACCGCGAAAACGGCCTCGTCACAAGTCCTGGAGGCTATCCAGGTGAAGACTTTGATTCCCTTGCCGAATTGACTTACTCGCGCAACCTTCTGGGTGGAGACTATTTGCATCACAATGCGGCCCACCAAGCCGATCTAGACATCGTGAAAAAAGAGCTAGACCGAGCTTCTGGGGACTACAACCAGTTCTGGCACGACCGCAATTATCTCTTACATGCTGATCAGGTGAAGGCTGAGGTGGTCTTCACTCATGGTTCCCAAGACTGGAACGTCAAACCCCTTCACGTCTTTAATATGTTCCAGGCTCTTCCAGCAAGCATCAAGAAACACCTCTTCTACCACAATGGTGCCCATGTCTACCTCAACAACTGGCAATCCATTGACTTCCGAGAAAGCATGAACGCCCTCCTCTCTAAAAAATTGCTGGGCTACGATTCAAGCTATGAATTGCCTACTGTCATCTGGCAGGACAATACAGGAGAACAAAGTTGGACTTCCTTGGATGATTTTGGCAACCAAACAAGTCAGCGAACCTTCTCCCTGGGAGATGACGAAAAAGTCATCCAAAACCGCTACGAGACAAAAGATTACGAGCGCTATGGAAAGGCTTATCCGACCTTCTTAACGGACCTCTACCAGGATAAGGCGCAACAGGTGACCATTGACCTGCCAATCGAAGAAGACCTACACCTCAACGGGAAAGCTCGCCTTCACCTGCGACTTCACTCCAGCACCAATAAAGGCCTGCTTTCAGCACAACTCTTAGAGCTTGGAAGCAAGAAATACCTCCAACCCTATCCTGCAGTCTTATCGGTCCGTACGCTGGATAACGGTCGCTACCATATGCTAGACAACTTGACTGAATTGCCATTTAAGGAAGCCGGCCAACGAGTCATTTCGAAAGGTTATCTCAACCTCCAAAACCGGCATGACCTCTTAGAAGTTGAGGCCGTAACGCCAGGCGAGTGGATGGAATTTGACTTTGAACTCCAACCAACCATCTACAAGCTCGAAAAAGGCGCAACCCTTCGCTTGGTCCTCTACACGACGGACTTTGAAATCACTGTGCGTGATCAAACCGATTACCAACTCACCATTGACTTAGCACAATCAAGCCTCCATCTTCCTGAAATGACAGAGGCCCACTAATCGTGGTATCAAGGCTTAGCCTTTCTTTGCTTCATTTGACAGCTTAGCCTACTTATGTTACTATCTAATAGAGTATTTCATAGAAAAAGATATTAGAGGAAGTTATGGCGATTGAAAAAACTGTCAGCGAAATTGCTGAAATTTTAGGAGTCAGCCGCCAGGCGGTCAATAACCGTGTCAAGGCGCTGGCTCCAGAAGATACCCAAAAAAACGAAAAAGGGGTTACCGTTGTAACCCGTAGTGGCTTGATCAAGCTCGAAGAAATCTACAAAAAAACTATTTTTGAAGATGAGCCAGTCAGCGATGATGTGAAGCAACGCGAATTGATGGAAATTTTGGTAGATGAAAAAAATGCTGAAATCGTCCGTCTCTACGAACAACTCAAAGCCAAAGACGAGCAACTCGCTAAGAAAGATGAACAGTTGCGCGTGAAAGACGTTCAAATTGCTGAAAAAGATAAGCAATTAGACCAACAACAACAATTGACTTTACAAGCAATGAACGACCGCGATACCTTGAAACTTGAACTCGAACAAGCCAACGAAAAAGTTCAAGAGCAAGAAAGCAAAGGTTTCTGGGCACGCGTTTTCCGTCGATAATCCGGGGCTGGATCCTACCAGTCCCTTTTCTTTTCTAGCACAGGAGATTTCCCATGAAAGCATTAGAAGATTATATCGCCTTCGATCTCGAATTTAACCAATACGAAGGGGCCTATCAGATTATCCAG
Organism: Streptococcus parasanguinis; assembly: GCA_032572035.1. GTDB lineage: Bacteria > Bacillota > Bacilli > Lactobacillales > Streptococcaceae > Streptococcus > Streptococcus parasanguinis_AB. The sequence goes on along the minus strand of JAWGXY010000016.1, from coordinate 3,023 downwards.
GTGTCTGCCGTGCGTTTTACGGACGGTAAAGAAGTCGATCACTACGACTCCTACGTCTACACCGATAAGCCCCTAAAAAGCTTTATTAACGGCCTGACTGGCATTACCCAGGACAAGATCCAAAATGCCCCACAACTCGAACAGGTCCTCAGCGAATTCAAGGCCTTCGTTGGAGATCAGCCCTTGATCGGATACAATGCCAAAAAGAGCGACCTTCCCATCCTACTTGAAAATGGGCTGGATCTAGAAGACCAGTACGCTGTCGATGTCTTTGACGAGGCTTTCGAACGTCGTCCATCTGACCTCCACGGCATTAAAAATCTCCAACTCCACACCGTTGCAGAATTTTTGGGAGTCGCAGGAAAATCACACGATAGCTTAGAGGACGCCCGCATGACAGCTCTTGTCTACGAACAATTCCTCGAATTTGATCAAGGCCGTACCCTCCTTGAAGAGCAAGAGAACTTCTCCACCAACCCCTTCGGAGGCTTGGACTTATCCGGATTTTTTGATGAATAAAAAAAGCTCAAAACTGAGCAGTACTCCTAGAGTTAGATATTTTCATATCTTTCTTTGGGGGTGCTTTTTATTTCATTTCTGTAAAGATTGACTAAAGCAAATTTTCATCAGACAGACAAGTAGATCATTTTCAAAGGCTTATCTTAAAATATTTGTTATTAAAGATTAAATCATTTCTAATTTTTTGAATATTCATTGACCGGCCTTATTTTTAGATGTATAATGAGCATGTAAAATATATCACAAAGAATAATATGTAATAAGATTTAATGATTACATCTGATATTTCTCAACCATAGGGTTCTATTTTCTAGGAGAGATTTATGATTAATATCTTTAAATATCTTGATAAAAAAACAAAATACCTAACCATTATTGGAGCACTGGCAAATGGGGGTCTCGCATTAGGGCAACCCTTGGTTGTTGCCAAAGCACTATCGATAGATCAAAATAACCTTACCTATTCCTCTATTTGGAAATTTGCTCTCTTTGGTTTTTCTGTCTATTTCGCTTTGTATAGTCTAATGTTATTTTGTAATCATGCAAATAATGTCTTTCGACGTGAAATTCACATGAATATCCGAACGGCCCTTTTTCAGAAGTTAATGGAAGACAGGGAATATAGTGAAGATGAAAAGATTACCATGCTAACACAGGATATGGAATTTTTAGGAGATAACTTTTTTGAACGCTATATGTCTATTTCATGTTGGGGATTTGGAGCACTGATTACGGCGATCTATATCATTGCCCAAAATGTTTTATTGGGTTCTATCTTTGTTTTCTTCACGATCTTACGTCCCATTCCACAATTCTTAATGAATAATAAGCTAAAGAATTCAGGGGATGAAATGTCTCAGGGAAGGACAGCCGTTCATAACCAAATCTCTGATAGTATTCGAGGAGCTCAAACCTTGCGGATGAATCAAGCCTTGCCTGAAAATTCTCAGCGCGTCTGGAATATCAATCTTCGTTATCAACGAGCCATTCAAAAGTTTGCTTTTACCCATAATATTGTTTTCTTTTGTAATGGTTTCATGGTCTTTCTTAGCCAAGTACTCCCCTTGGTATTGGGGTTTTTCCTTGCCATGCAGGGGCATCATGTTTCAGTGGCTAGCCTGGTTGCAATGTATATTGCTGCTGGTCAACTGGTAGGACCTATCCAAAATATCATGTATGATGTGGTTGAAGTACAAGGAGCCAAAACAACGTCAGAAAAGATTTTCGGAATTTTAAATCGAGCAAATGATAGTGAAACGGACAATCATTCGATCTCTCAAGTAGAAGAACTAGAAATTTCTCATTTAAGTAAATCTTATAATGGTAGAGAGATTCTTCGCGATCTTAATCTAGCCATTCGACAAGGCGAAAAAGTCCTCATCAAAGGGCCAAGTGGCTGTGGGAAATCAACCCTCTTTAGAATGATCACAGGAGAAGAAAAGCCGGATGCTGGAACGATTACTTGTCGTACAAGGGATGGAGTTAAAACAAGCCACTTTGTTCGTCAGGTAGGCATTATCAGCCAGCATCCCTTCCTCTTTAATGATACTATTCGCTACAATCTCAGTTTGGGACAAGAGTTTTCAGATCAAGAATTAGAGACTGTTTTAAGACAGGTCAAACTCGACCATGAACTAACTGATGGCCTTGATTTTGTAATCACTAATAACGGAGAAAATATTTCAGGCGGACAACGTGTCCGGATTGAACTAGCCCGCTTCCTACTTCGTAAAAAGGATATTTTATTAGCAGATGAGGTAACTGCAGCTCTTGACGTAGAAAATAGTCAAATGGTTCGAGACTTGATTTTCTCACTACCGATGATGGTGTTAGAAATCGCTCACCATATTGATAATGAAAGTCGATACGATCAAGTCATTGAACTAAGAAAAGAATAAAATTGCTGATACTAACCTGAAAACAAACCGTTAGTATATCAAAGAAAGAAAAAAGAGGCTCAAAAATAAGCCTCTTTTAAATGAGTTCTAATTTTGAAATGAACCAAGAAAATACCAAAACTTTCCGCTGTGAGAAAAGTGCCTGAAACAATAACGTTTCAGGCACTCGGAATTATTGAGACACTAGGCTCAATAATTAGTCATGGAACTTCGAAGAAGTTCGCTGACGTCCGTACTCACCTAAGGAAAGTTTTTAATATGACTTTGTCTTCAATCTAAAAAAGGCTCAGTTTTGAGCCTTTTTTTAGTTGATGAAAACTTTCTTTGCTTAAAATGGCAATTTCCCTGCGAACGCACCGAGTTTTTTCTTAGTTGTAGCATCAATTTCTTCAATGGCGGCATTGATGGCTTGCACCGTCATATCAGAAAGCGTTTCTGTATCTTCTGGGTCAACCACTGCGGCGTTGAAATCGATGGAAACGACCTTCTTATCGCCTGTCAGGGTTGCAACAACCAAGTCCTGAGCAGATTTCCCTACAAATTGAGTTGCAGCTAATTCTGCTTGGCTTTGCTCCATTTGCTTTTGCAATTTTTGAGCTTGCTTCA
>JAWGXY010000015.1:0-24214 GCA_032572035.1 Streptococcus parasanguinis | reverse complement strand
GATTTCATCAGCTTTTACAGCCCTACTCAACTGTGCGGAGGTGGGACGACGAAATCGAATTCTAACGAATTACCGATTTCTGTCCCACTCTCTTTTTGATCCTCAAAAGGTCACTATAAAACCAGTCGAAACAGTGGTCTCAACTGGTTGTTTTTTTAATTTTCGTCATCTGGTGTGAGAATCATTGGGATAATGATAGGTTCACGTTCCGTGCTCTCGTATAAGAATGGGCGAAGGGCATTAACAATCGCACCATTGACGGTTTGGATATTGGCATCTTTGTTCTTCAAGGCGATGCGAATTGCATTGAAGAGGATGCGTTGGCTTTCACGAATCAGATCTCCTGATTCACGCATGTAGATAAAACCACGGCTCAAGATGTCTGGTCCAGCCAGGATCATCTTCGATTTGAAGTCAACAGTCGCAACAGCAAGCACAACACCGTCTTCAGAAAGGTCTCTCCGGTCACGAAGGACAGCAGCCCCGATTTCACCGATGCGGTTTCCATCGACATAGATATCTTGAGCATTGAAGCTTCCTGCGATCCGAGCAGAGTTGGCTGTAAGAGCGAGGACATCACCATTACTCATGATGAAGATATTGTCTTTTTCCACTCCGCAATCACGCGCAAGTCCTGCGTGGATCTTCTGCATCCGGTATTCACCATGGACAGGCATGAAGTATTTTGGTTTGATCAAGCGGAGCATGAGTTTTTGTTCTTGTTGCCCCCCGTGTCCAGAAGTATGGATGTTGTTGATCTTTCCGTGAATGACCTCTACACCCGCTTCAGAAATCGTATTGATCAATTTATTCACACTGGTTGTATTTCCAGGAATTGGACTAGAAGAGAAGATCACGGTATCTCCTGGTTGGAGTTGCACTTGGCGGTGCGTTCCGTTGGCAATCCGAGAGAGGGCTGCCATTGGCTCCCCTTGGCTTCCTGTACACATGATCAGGATCTCATTGGCCGCATAGTCTTTGATCTCATTTGGCTCGATAATGGTTCCAGCAGGGACCTTGATGTAGCCAAGCTCAATTCCGTTGACGATGGCTTTTTCCATCGAGCGTCCAAAGACGACGATCTTGCGACCGGTCTTGACAGCAGCCTCAGCAGCTTGTTGGAGACGGAAGATATTTGAAGCAAAGGAAGCAAAGATGATGCGCCCGTGGATCCCTTCGATGATCTTCATGATGGATTGGCCAACCACTTTTTCAGAGTTGGTAAAGGTTGGAATTTCCGCGTTGGTTGAGTCTGAGAGCAGACAGAGAACGCCTTCTTCCCCAAGGGCCGCCATACGATGGAGGTCAGCTGGTTCCCCAACAGGTGTGAAGTCAAACTTGAAGTCTCCGGTACAGACAATCTTTCCTTGAGGGGTGTGAATCACAATTCCCAAAGGTTCTGGAATCGAGTGAGTCGTACGGAAGAAGGTTGCTTTAAGATTTTTAAATTGAAGCTCAGTGTTTTGGTTGATTTCGTAGAGTTTGGCATCACGAAGAAGGCCATGCTCTTCTAATTTTCCACGGATTAAGGCAAGCGCCAAAGGTCCAGCATAGATAGGGACATTGGCTTGCTTCAAAAGGAAAGGAATCCCACCAATGTGGTCTTCGTGCCCGTGGGTAATGAGGACCGCTTTGACGCGATCGATATTGTCAACGATATAAGAGTAATCTGGGATTACATAGTCGATCCCAAGGAGGTCATCTTCTGGAAATTTGATCCCGGCATCGACAATGATGATTTCATCTTGGTATTCGATCCCGTAGGTATTTTTTCCGATTTCTCCAAGTCCACCAATGGCAAATACACCAACTTCTTCAGGTTTTAAGGTATAAGCCATGGATTAGTACTCCGTTAGTTCAAAAGCACCTGACTCTTTCTCGTAAGCAAGGTGTTGCTCAGAAAGTGGTGTGATAAATTCAATGTTGAAATCTGTGTTTGCTTCAACCAATTGACGTGCTTGGATGCGTCCTTCGCGTTCGTTTGGTGCATCAATATCGAGATAAAGTGCATGCGTTGTTTCACGACGAGGGTTGCGGTCTTTTGTTTCCTGATAAAAAACTTTGTAAATCATGAAGTAATTTTCCTTTCATTATTTCGGTCTATTTGTTAGCTACGGAGGAGTGCAATCACTAGAGTTTCCTACTCGCAACCAGTGGACCTGATTCGATACAATTAATTATCATTATATCATAAATTTGCCTGTAAGTAAAAGATAGACTGGAAAAGTCAGAGAGGCAAAGACCTATAATAGAGAAGCTTTTGAGCGGTTTTGGATAGGAAAATCCTGCGCTCTAGAGGAGAGTTTCGCTGGGATTTGAAGGGAATTTGTAGTATAATATAATCCAGTTCAAGAGGAGTAGGAAATGAAATTATTAGCATTTGATACCTCGAGTAAGGCTCTTTCTGTAGCGATTTTAGAAGATGAGACTCTACTTGCAGAAACAACATTAACCATTAAAAAGAATCATAGTATTACCTTGATGCCGGTCATCGATTTTTTGATGCAACAGATCGACTTGACACCCAAGGACTTGGACCGCATCGTGGTGGCAGAAGGTCCTGGGAGTTACACTGGGCTGCGCATTGCAGTCGCAACCGCAAAGACCTTGGCTCATACTTTAGGGATTGAATTGGTCGGGGTTTCGAGCCTCTTAGCCTTAGTGCCAGATGATCTAGAAGGTTTGGTAGTTCCTGTCATGGATGCCCGTCGAAACAACGTTTATGCAGGTTTTTACCAAGATGATCAGCTGGTCGCACCAGAAGGGCATTTTCCATTTGAGGAAGTCCTAGAGCGTGCAGCGACGGGTGAGCAGGTCACCTTTGTCGGAGAAGTCACGGCCTTTAAGGAGCAGATTGCCTCTAGCCTGCCAAGGGCTACTTACTATGAAACCTTGCCAGATGCAGTGAAAATCGGACGTCTCGGTCTCAAACAAGCGCCTGCTAGCCTCCATGATTTTGTCCCTCGTTATCTCAAGCGGGTCGAAGCAGAGGAAAATTGGCTCAAAGACCACACGGAAACAACGATCTCTTACATCAAGCGCCTATGATGAAAGGAACAATCAGGAAAGGGAGCGTCCAGGATGCGGCCGCCATTCTCGCTGTGCTGGAAGATGTCTATGAAGCTAGTCCCTGGAAGTTGGAGCAGATTGAAGCCGATTTGGAGCAGGAATTGACCTCCTATTTCCTAGCTGTGGATGAAGGACAAGTCCTTGGGTTTGTCGCCATTCAAGAGACTCTCTATGAAGCAGAGGTCCTACAGATTGCGGTCAAGCGCGCCTTTCAAGGCCAAGGCCTAGCTCAGCAGTTACTTGCGCAGTTGCCGGACCAAAAAGAGATTTTCTTAGAAGTGCGCGTGTCCAATCAACCGGCCCAAGGCCTATACAAAAAAATGCATTTTGAAGAAATTGCACGGAGGAAAAACTACTATCACGATCCCATAGAGGATGCTGTGATCATGAAGAGGAACCCGAATGAAAGATAGATATATTTTGGCTTTTGAGACATCTTGTGATGAGACCAGTGTGGCTGTCTTGAAAAATGACGACCAACTCTTGTCCAATGTCATTGCCAGTCAAATCGAAAGTCACAAGCGTTTTGGTGGGGTGGTACCTGAGGTAGCCTCTCGTCACCATGTGGAAGTCATCACCACTTGTATTGAAGAAGCCCTGGAAGAAGCCGGTATCACAGAAGCAGATGTCACAGCTGTGGCTGTCACCTACGGTCCAGGCCTAGTTGGAGCTCTTTTAGTCGGCCTAGCTGCAGCCAAGGCCTTTGCCTGGGCGCATGGACTTCCTTTGATTCCTGTCAATCATATGGCAGGGCATTTGATGGCCGCTCAAAGCGTCGAGCCCTTAGAGTTTCCGCTTTTGGCCTTGCTGGTGAGTGGAGGACATACAGAACTAGTCTATGTCAGCGAAGCTGGTGATTATAAGATCGTCGGAGAGACCCGTGATGATGCTGTCGGAGAGGCTTATGACAAGGTTGGGCGCGTGATGGGCTTGACCTATCCAGCAGGACGTGAGATTGATCAGCTGGCCCACCAAGGATCTGATATCTACGATTTCCCACGAGCCATGATCAAGGAAGACAATCTGGAATTCTCCTTTTCAGGGCTCAAATCGGCCTTTATCAATCTGCACCATAATGCGCAGCAAAAAGGAGAAAGCCTCTCCAATGCAGACTTGTCAGCGAGTTTCCAAGCAGCCGTACTAGACATTCTCATGGCCAAGACCAAGAAGGCTTTGGAGAAATATCCGGTCAAGACTCTAGTCGTTGCTGGTGGGGTCGCAGCCAACCAAGGTCTTCGTGAACGCTTGGCTTCTGAGATCACCGATGTCAAGGTCATCATTCCGCCTCTGCGCCTCTGCGGGGACAATGCAGGGATGATCGCCTATGCCAGTGTCAGCGAGTGGAACAAAGAAAACTTCGCAGGTTGGGACCTCAATGCCAAACCAAGCCTAGCCTTTGAAGGAATTGAATAAGAAAAAGGAGCCAATTGGATGTGTAAGGTCCAATGGCTTTTTTTGCTGGGATCTCACCAACTAGTAGCGGATTTGCGAGTCGAAAGAAAATTCGGTATGATAGAAGGAATGAAAGATCTAGGAGGAAGAGAATAGATATGAAGAAAGAGAAGAGCTCTAAATATAGAATTGGTACGATGCTTGTCTTTGCTGTCTGTTTGCTACTAGTTGCAGGATGCGAATCGAAAAAGAAAATTGAAAAAAGTGATAAGAATAAAGAGTCCTACGAATTTTCGGTCTATAATGCGAAGTCTGACATTAAAGACTTTCAATTTATCCATAATAAAAATGGGCTTGTGGTAGAATGGAAGTTTGATGAAAAAGAACGGAAGAAATCTTTGAAGTCTCCCGATTCATCAGATTGGGTTAGGGTGAACTCTAATTATTTGGTTAGGCAAAGAAACAGAGTAAGAGATATTATTCCATCGAAAAAAATGAAGTCAGATGAATACGCCCATTTAGAAATCTATGATTTAACAGGGAGTAAGGCGAAACGAAAGGAAGTTGATCTTTGGAAGATGATGGTGGAGTATGTAAAAAATGATGATTTTGTGCTCTATGGTCCTTTCCCGACTCTTCGAAAAATGAATGGGAATGACTACGCTATCATTAAAATTATGAAGCGAACTCAGCCACGTTATTTCTTGCTTAATCTTAAAACCCTTAAAATTGATAAAGAAACAACGGAAGAAGAATTAAATGAGAAGAATAGAGTGTATCTCTCCATTTCTATCCGTAAAGGCTACGCTGATGGAGTTTATCCCTTTGATAATGGTTTTTGGAAGGATGAATCTTACAAAGGTAATATCAATTTAAAAGCATCCTATCCGTCTGCTTTTAAACTCTTTTCAAAACAAGAAGGTTTTGCGTATAAAGTGATCAATTCTGAGAATGGTGTGATTACGAATGGGAAAGAACTGATTGATCTAGAAACAGAATTTCTTAAATTAGGTTCCTCTGTGTACGATTACGCCTATTTGCCTAAAGAACTGAGTATTGAAAATAAAGATACGAAAATCTCTGAGTTTGATGAGATTCAAAAGTATTATAACGGTAACCCTATTTCAATTTGATACTGAGAGAATTTTTAGAGAACATACAAGGAGAGTGAAAAAGAGGTTGTTATGCAAACAATGATTAATTTAGGGATATGGGAGAACAAGAATTACCATTTTGATTGGGAGGAAAAAGTCATACTAGAAGAGACATCTTCTCCTAACTACTGGTCTTATGTACTGCTCCCTATTACATTATTTATTATTAACAAGATTTCGGATGGATTAGCGGAGTATGGAATATTTGACAATCAGTTGGTCCGACTTGGAATGATTCCGATTTTAGGTGTCTTCTCCTACTTTCTTGCTGCGTGGATCATTCGATATTACCATGCGAGTCTGAAATTACAGCCATCCAAGTTGGATGAGGATCAGTGCAAGAAGTTCATCAAGGTATTAAAGAGACGGAAGGTCTACTTTACATTTCTGGTCAATCTTTTTAGACTCCTAACTGTAGCCGCTATTCTTTTGTTTGTCATCGGAAATGAAACCATTGCAGCACTCTTTTTGATGATTAGTTTTATAGTGATATTTATGTTCAAATTTGATTACCAATTATCCAAATGGCCTGATATGATGGAGAGCATATCTCAAGAAGTGGAAAACGGTAATTAAGGAAATCTCTGATGGGCATGAGGCCTTTGAAAAAGTAGGTGGACGTATTGAAAAAAATTTTAAGTTTGAAACTGGTTTGTTTAGCAATTATTGTAGTCGGTTTAGTATTCTATTTTAAACCTTCAGATACTAAGAAAAAACCTATCGAAACGAGACCTAGCTCAACAAAAGTCATTCATGAAGGGAATCTCAAGGATGTTCAGCTATTTGGTGAGAAAAATCAATTTGTTTTGAGTAAGGATCTGACCTTGGTTGATGGGAAGTATCTGGTTGGTTTTGACTATGTAAAAACCGATGACAGAATAAAATGGGAGTATGTCGGATTCCGATATTACGAGATTGACAATCATTTTAAAGAAACAACCGTAAATGCTTTAGATGAGATTCGTAAGACAGCACCAAAAGCCTTTATTTATGATTATCAAATAAATGTTAATAGTGGAGTAAGTGTTGTAGATCTAATCTATTTTGATTCTCGTAGTGCAATGGAACATAGTATTGGAAATGGGAAAAATGTTTATTACAAGTTAGATGAACAGAAATACTACAGTGACTATGCTATCCCAGAGGGCAGTACAGTTAAGGAAAATATTATATACTGTACAAATTTAAAAGAGTTGATTAATAAGAATACCGGTTTCGAACTTCAAGCAGGATTTAAATTTCAGAAACAGGCTAAGAATGTAAATACAGATATCAATTTATTTGTACATTATCCGGAGTTCAAAGAGAAAATGTTGAGTGGTAAGTACTGGATTGAACCTAGATTACAGTTGTTAAGTAGTAAGGAATGGTTTGATACTCTTCTTCATTGGTTTGCACCTAAGGGACAGGACACCTTACCTGGTGTAAAAATTGAAGCTCGGTACTCAATAGATGGTCAAGAACATGAAATTCGTTCTTATGATGAGTTTAAACAATACTACAACGGACAAGGTGGTGAATTGGCTGAGTAAAGCTTCATCTGGAAGATTTGGAGAAGAAAGTTGGATTGGATCGGGTTGGTACCGTCTAGGATGCGATGTTGAAAGCATGTAGGAAGTAAATAGGATGTTAGAATATAAAGAAACAAGTATTTTCTGTCACCAACTGGTGGAGTACGATGGTAAAAAATTTCTGTTAGATGCTAGTACCATGAAGCCTAAACTCTATTATTGGGGGTTGCCAACGGAAGCTATCACTGTTGAGATGATGGAAGTAGATAAAAAAGTTGAAATCCCAGGCACACCCATCAATAAAATAAATGGGGGGATAGCAGCTATCATAGTCCAGCCATTTGTTGGAGTGGTTTATAGTCTCTTAAAAAAGCTATTCAGTGAGTATGCTATTAGTCAGCAAATTTTCCTAAAGATAGTCTTATTTGTGGTTGCCATGCTAATATCTTTTGTGCTCTTTCGATTTTCTATAGAAAAGGCTCGTAAAAAGGTTAAGAATCTATTTCCTACAGCTACTAAGAGATACAGGGTGACTTTCAAGCCGATACCAGAAAGAAAGCAAATTTTTGATGCCCATCTATTAAATCTTGTTTTACTGGCCTGTTTAGCTATGTATTTATTTAATAATAATGGTCAAGAAGGGATCTTTTTAGTAATAGGCGGTATTCTTACAGCTTTTCTATTGACCTTCGAATTTGGTAAAGTTCCAGTTCTTTTAGGAGCAAAAACAGGAAATTTAAGGCTTGATAGTGTAGAAGAGATAGTCATCGAAAAAAGTAACTAGAATGAAATGGATAAGAATAAAGAAGTAGAAATGATGAAAAAAACGATCGTTTTGTTAGTAGCGCTTCTATCATTAACAGCATGCGCCCAGTCTCGACATGAATCAAAAGATTCTTCGCCGAGTAAAACAGATCAGACTTCAAAAGAGTCCTCATCTGTTAAAAATGAGACAGGTTTGCAATTTGTATTACCCCCACAGTATGAAGGGAAAGAAACAAATGTAATTGAATTGGGGAAGAAATTAACCAAGGAACATCCAGAACTAGGAAATCAAGGAAGCCTATCGATCAACTATACGGGAGCAACTTTCTCATCCAATCAACAAGAATATGCCGTTTTTCTATTGATTAACAAAGCTGGATTTCAAATTGATAAGGATTTTGACTTTTCATTGAATTGGAAATATGATGGGCAATTCATTTATCAGAATCAACGGATTGGCTATAAAATTAGTGACAGTGGAGTATTGCCGGATCAATCTGCTACGATTTTGACCTTGCCAATATCAAGTGAGCAAAAACAAATTGTCGAGACCATGACACAAGAAGAGAAGATGACATTAGAAATGTCGGATTTAAAAGTGAATAAGTAGTGGAGAGATAGGAGTATAATGAGGGATTATCCTTTCTATACCAGATCTTCTTTTTCAACCTTTTTTCTTGTGTTATAATAGAAGTCAATGATTCAGAAAGGAGTGAGAGAGTGGAAAAAGATTTTTGGCAGGGGGTGAGGGACGCGCTACCGACGGCTTTGAGCTATATCAGTATTGGCCTGGCTTGTGGTGTGGTGGCGTCTCCCTATCTTTCTCCTTTGGAGATGGCCTTGATGAGTGTATTGGTCTATGCTGGGGCGGCCCAGTTTGCGATGATCTCTCTGATTGCGGCTCATTCTTCGATATTGAATATGGCTTTGACGGTGTGTTTGATCAATCTCCGTAATATGTTGATGAGTCTGCATACCTCGTCTGACTTTAAGGATGCGAGTCTCGCTCATACCATTGGGATTGGAAGCCTCCTGACCGATGAGAGTTATGGGGTCTACTTGAGTGAGAAGTTAAAGACGGATACCATTACAGTTCCTTGGATGCATGGGAACAATCTAGTAGGCTATGTGGCCTGGATCAGTGCGACGGTTATCGGAACAGCTCTAGGATCTCTCCTACCTGATCCAAAGGCTTTTGGGCTTGATTTTGCTTTGGTGGCTATGTTTATTGGGATTTTTGCAGCCCAGTTTCAAGGAATGCAACTGACAGAAAAGATCAAGACTATGCTCACGGTGCTGTTAGCAGTAGCAGTGAGTTTCTTTCTCTTACTCTTTTTTGTTTCGCAACCGCTAGCTGTGCTAGCTGCGACCTTGATCGGCTGTTTTGTGGGGGTGGTCTGTGATGCGCATGAATAATTATATCTTCATGGCCATTCTGGCTTCAGCCCTCGTTACCTGGATTCCTCGGATCTTGCCCTTCCTATTAGTCAAATACAAGGGACTGCCGGCTCCTGTAACTCGCTTTCTCAAATACCTGCCTATTTCCATTATCTTTGCCTTGGTTTTATCAAGCTTAGTAGATGGGAAAATTGGAAGCCTCCCGCAGTTTCACTGGTTGGACCTAGTAGTGACCATTCCCAGTCTCTTTGTAGCCTTTCGTTACAAAAACCTTATGGGAACCGTTTTGTTTGGAATTGTCTTGATCGCCCTATTACGATTGGTATTTTAAATGTAAAAATATGTTACAAAAAAATTACAATTGTTACAAAAAAAACTTGATTTTTGTAACAATTGGAGTATAATGGGAGTCAGAAAGATAAAGAGGTGATCTTATGAAAAAATCAATCTTCCGTTGGAGTGCCGCTGTTCTGGTGGCTGCTTCACTTGGTCTAGCTCTCGGTGGTTGTGGTGCTAAGGATAAAAAGACAGCTTCCTCCTCCGCAAAAGTATCTACCAGTAAGGTAGAGAAAAAAACCAAAAGTAATAGCAAAAAGAGTGCAGCATCTTCTGCTCAAGCAAAAGATACAGCTAGCTCTTCAACTCAAGCCAGTAGCGCGACAGGTACAAAAGACTCTAGTAAGACCGAGAATGCGTCTGCTACGACGCAAGCTACTGTCCCTGCAGAACTAGTGGGAACTTGGGTAGGATCTAGTCCACAAGCGGATGCGATTAAAATGACAGTGGATGCCAATGGAAATGTGACAACAGTGGTAAGCTTCAAAAATGACAGCGAACCGACTCGGACGGCGACCTATACGGCAAGAGCCGTCCAAGCAACTGGAAATATCTACTATTGGAATGTTGAAGGCTTTGATGGGGCTGATGCCTTGCTCCCTGGGATCACAGGCTTAGGTGGAGCAAACTTCCGATTTGAGCCTGGTTTTGTCTTAGAAGAAGGACACTATACACCGATTGTTTTCACAACGGATCTCAATACAGAATTTGACTATACTAAATACAATGATTTCCGCTTTTCATTAACCAAAGAACAATAAAAAGACGAACTCGATGGAAAATCGAGTTCGTTTCAGATTGAAGACAAAGTCCTCTTAAAAACTTTCCTTAAGTGAGTACGGACGTCAGCGAACTTCGTAGAAGTTCCATGACTAATTATTGAGCCAAAGGTCTCAATAATTCCGAGTGCCTGAAACAAAAAGTTTCAGGCACTTTTCTCACAGCGGAAAGTTTCGGCATTTTCTTGATTCATTCTAAGAATTGGACCACATTTATATTTCTTTGTAGAATTACTTAACTTATTTTACTTTAAAATAGTTTGTCATCATTCTAAGACGAGCTCGAACAAATCGAGTTCGTTTTTTAGTAATGAGGGCTTCCTGCTACCCAACCGGTACAGAGGGCGGATGTGATATTAAAACCGCCTGTATGGGCATTGATATCGAGGACTTCTCCTGCAAAGTGGAGCCCAGGAACTAGCTTACTTTCTAGGGTTTTAGGATTGATTTCTTTGAGGCTGACGCCACCCTTGGTTACAAAGGACTTAGCTAGAGACATCTTCCCAGTGACAGGAATAGGCATCTCTTTGATTTTTTGAATGATCTCTTCTGTCTGAGTAGGAGTGAGTTGCTTGGCTTTTTCAGGGAATTCTTGCACCAAGAAATCAGCTAACCGTTCAGGAAGAAGGGTTTTGAGGCTATTTTTAATGGACTTTTCTCGATGCTCTTCTAGAAAGTCTTTTAACGCTTGAGAAGAGGTAGTCGGAAGGAGGTCCAGAGATAAGATTTCCCCACCTTTAACAAAGCTAGACATCCGAAGGGCTGCAGGGCCAGAAAGACCGAAATGCGTAAAGAGCAGGTCATGGGTGATGATGTGTTTGCCGTAGCTGAGGGTCACATCTGTCAGAGAGATCCCTTGGAGGGCCTTGTGTGGGAAGTCTGTCAAAAGAGGACTTTCTGCCGCTTCGAGATCGGTGATGGTGTGTTTGAAGTGGCGGGCAATTTCGTGTCCGTAGCCAGTAGAGCCGGTAGAAGGATAGGATTTGCCCCCAGTTGTGACAATCAGCTTGTCAGCTGTCCATATTTTTTCAGCAGATTTGACGATGAAGACGTCTTCTGGCTTGGTGACAGAGACCACTTCACAGTTGGTGGCAATGCTAGCACCAAGCTCGAGGATCTTATTTTCTAAGGCTTGAATAATGGTGCGAGATTGATCACTAACAGGAAAGACCCGACCATGGTCTTCGACTTTTAGTTTGACGCCATTATCGGTGAAAAATTGGATGATATCATGATTATCAAATTGGGAAAACACACTGTAAAGAAAACGGCCATTTCCAGGGATACCGGCCATCAAATCGTCTAAGGTACCGTTGTTCGTGACATTACAGCGGCCTCCTCCGGTACCTGCAAGTTTCTTACCTAGCTTTTTATTTTTTTCGATCAGTAGCGTAGGTTGGCCATAAGAGGCGCTGGCAATGGTCGCCATCATACCTGCTGGGCCACCACCGATGACAATGGTGTGAAAATGAGTCATGTCGTTCTTCCTTCTCTTGTTTCTTTCATGATTTGCTTTGTCCATTATATCATTTTATGGACGGCTTCGGAAATGAAGGAATCAAAAAACAAGCACCTTTCGATGCTTGTTTTTGAATGATTCTTTGATCAACTCATTACATGATTCCAAGGAAGTAACGGATGAAGAAGAAGGCAAGGACAGCACCAACAAATGGGGCAGTACCTGGTACAAGAAGACCATATTGCCAGTCGTTGTTTACTTTATCTTTGATTGGCAAGATTTGGTAAGCGAAACGAGGTCCAAGGTCACGCGCTTGGTTCATCGCGAAACCTGTAGTACCACCAAGACCCATACCGATAGCCCAAACGATCAAACCAACAGTGAATGGAAGCATTGCTTCGTTGGCATGTTCAGCAGCCATGATAGATGTCAAGAAGATAAATGTTGCGAACGCTTCGACGAAGTAGTTACGTGGAAGGTTACGGCAGTTAGGGTTTGTAGAGAAGATGTTACGGATAGCAACACCATCAATTTGACCTTCAGAAATCTTGAAGTGGTCAGCATACATAAAGTAAGCAATCAAAGCTCCAAGGAAGGCACCGATCATTTCAGCGATTGCAATTGGGAAGAATTGAGCGATTGTCAATTTACCAAGAAGGACTTTAAGCAAAGCCATTGCAGGGTTCATTGAAACGCCGCCAAAGACAAACAAGCAGACAGTGATACCGAATGCCCATGTAGTAATCGCAAATAAGTGTCCAGTTCCAGCATATTTTGTTTTCTTCAAAACGTCGTCACAGTGTACGCCAACCCCGAAGATAATCATCAAAGCTGTACTCATAACTTCTGCAAGTAATTGATGTGTCATGTTAATAAATGTCTCCTAAATTAATAAATATATTTTTGTAATTGGTGATAAACTTCTTGAATCGGCAACTGCATCTCCTTAGCAATACGCTGACAGTCTTCGTATTCAAGAGTCTTCTTAGTGATGGATCCGTACTGATTGATTTTAACCGTAACGGTACCAAATTCTGTATCGATTTGTTCAAATCGACGTTGCATGACCTTGCGGTCAACTTGTTGGTATCGAAAACCAATGGTACTGGTTTCTTTGAACAAGAGGGTTGAAAAATCTTCTAGCTGGCTAGTTTGAATCAAAAGTGTTAACTCAAAACCAGGACGATTCTTTTTCATAACGATGCTACGATAGTAGATATCCAAAGCGCCAGCATCCAAGAACCGATTTAGAATATAAGCCAGTTGTTCTGGTGTTTGATCATCAATCGTTGTAGTTATTTCAACGATGCGATCATCGGTGTGATGGACGATGGTCGTGCTATGTGAGGAGTCTTCCATCAATAGCGAACCGCGTAAAGCATTGAATTTTCCGGTATCTCTTTTACCAAAGCCATAGCCGACACTTTGGATGGCAAAGTGGGATGGGATCGGTTCAAAGATTGGTGACAATGCTTTAAGGAGGGCTAACCCTGTCGGAGTAATCAACTCCGTTTTAACTGCGAAGTCTTGAGTAATCGGAATAGTCGTTCCTTTTCTCAACTGCATCACAGCGGGAACCGGAACAGGCATTTCTCCATGGGCAACTGAAATGGTCCCACTTCCCTCAGTGAGAGGAGTAGAGTAAACTGTATCGATACCGAGCGATTCCACTAGGATGAAAAAGCTAACGATGTCGACGATGGAGTCAATTGCTCCAATTTCATGGAAATGAATCTGTTCGACAGGCATGTTATGCACAGCTGCTTCGGCCTTTGCGATATCAAGAAAAACTTCCAGACTTTTTTGTTTCACAAAAGGACTCAACTGTGAAGCGGCAATTAAACCGTGGATATCCGCATAACTGCGAGCATCCGCATGGGAATGGTCATGATGATGTTCGTGATCATGATGATGTTCGTGATCATGATGATGTTCGTGATCGTGATGGTGTTCGTGATCGTGATGGTGTTCATGATCGTGATGATGTTCATGATCGTGATGATGTTCATGATCGTGATGGTGTTCATGATCGTGATGATGTTCATGATCGTGATCATGATCAAAATCACCTTCAATCCCCGTATCTTTCTCCCCGTGGTGAAGGTGAACATCGAAATCAGTTCCCCAAATTGCGCTTTTTGCGACGCGATGAACGTGGAGGTGAAAACCATCCACTCCCAGTTTTTCGAGTTCTGTGTGAAGAAGTTCGACATCTGCCCCAAGGTCCACAAGAAGACCGTTGAGCATATCGCCACTTATTCCAGAAAAAGGTTCTAAAAATAGACTGGTCATCAGTTTTCCTTTCGATTGTGGTTGAGTCGATTGATCATACATGCTGAATAAGCTGCACCAAATCCGTTATCAATATTGACGACGGTGACTCCAGAAGCACAAGAGGTCAACATACTCATCAAGGTCGTTAGCCCTTGAAGGTTGCTTCCGTATCCAACACTAGTCGGAACGGCAATCACAGGCACATTCACAAGACCTCCAACAACGCTGACAAGAGCTCCTTCCATACCAGCGATCACGATGATCACACTGGCTTTTTGGATCTCTTCTAAGCGGTTGAAGAGGCGATGGATGCCGGCGACTCCCACATCATAGATTCGGCGAACCGAATGGCCAAAGGTTTCTGCAGTGACTGCAGCTTCTTCTGCAACAGGAACATCACTTGTCCCTGCTGTGACGACCGCAATGTAGTGTTCAGGATCGGCTTCTTCTTTTTTAGAGTTGAGAACGAAGCAGCGAGCTTCTGAATAATAGTGGCCAGTCGGAAAGCGCTGAGAAAGAGCCTCTCCCTTTTGGAGAGAGACCCTTGTTGTGAGGATCGGCAATTCTTTTTCTGAAAGAAATTGCAGGATCCCTTCAATTTGCTCAACTGTCTTTCCTTCGCCGTATACGACCTCAGGGAAGCCGTTGCGACGTTGCCGGTCAGTATCAATTGCTGCATACCCTAGTTCTTTAACTCCATTGATTTGCTCAAGCGCATCCTCAACGGAGAGATGACCTGCTTGCAAAGAACGGAGTGTCTGTTCTAGATTGGGTTGAAAATCCATGTTTGATTCTATTCAACAACGACAGAAAGTCCGTCGCGGATAACTGTTACTTTAGCATCTTTTCCTTCACGTGCAAAGGCTTTTTCAAGTGCTTCGTCAAATGAAGTTGCAAGTTCCATGTGCATACCTGTAATCAAAGCAGGATCTACAAGGTCAGATACAAAGATAACATGGTGGTGTACCAAAATACGTGCCAAGATTTGAGAAGTCCATTGGTCTGGGACAGTCTCTAAACGAGGTGTATTGATAGCTTGGTCCAAGAATTCTTTTGGATCTTCTACGTCAGCAAGGTTGCGATAGAAACCTTCTCCACCGTGACCGTCTGCACATCCAGCAACCATGATGATTGTTCCGCCTTCTTTGTTAGAAGCTTCGGCTGCAGTCATCCCTTTAACAGCTTGGTAGATGTTTTGGTCAAGTGGGAAACCACCGTTTGTAGAAATTGTGATGTCGCTTTCGATCTTAGACACACGTGCCAAGTCTGCAACGAAGTCACAACCAACTTTGTGGGCTTCAACCATGTCCCCAGCGAAAGATCCGATGATGTGTTTTTCGCCGTCCAATACAACATTGACGATGAAGGCCAAGTTTGCAGTACGAGCAGCGTAAAGCATATCTTCGTGGATTGGGTTGTGGTCAAGGTTACCAGTACGTGCCTTATCAGAATTGATGAAGTCACCTGAGTGGTTCGCCATGATAGTTTTGTATGAAGCGATACCTGGAAGGACTGATTTACGTCCACCTGAGAATCCAGCAAAGAAGTGAGATTCGATGAATCCTTCTGCTAGCAACAAGTCAGCTTCAGCAGCGATCTTGTTGATGATACAATCCCCACCTGAAGGAAGTTGACCGATTTTAACCATGTCGTCGTCATTTGTTGAAATGTGCATAACGATTTCTTCATTGTCAACGATTTCTTGGCCGTATTTGTTGATCAATTCTTCGCGAGTTGAAGGACGGTGGAAACCAGTAGCAACCAAGATACGCACACGTGCATCAGGGTTAACTGAGCGAATACGACGCAAAATGATTGGGGTGATGATGTGAGAAGGAACGGGACGAGTGTGGTCAGAGCTGATCAACACGATGTCTTTTTTGCCTTTAGCAAGCTCTTCCAAAGTTGGGCTGCCGATAGGGTTATCCATTGAACGTTCAACAGTTTCTTCTTCAGACAGTGGGTTATGGAAGTTTTCCGCCTTAGACTCTAACAATCCTGCAAAGTTTTCATCTGGAATCTTTGCAACAATCGTCTTTTTGTCGTACGGTAATTTAATTTCTACCATTATTTGCGATCTCCTTTATTAATACTGATACTTATAGTATAATTCTTTTTTAAAAGAGGTGTGTACTAATTGATGTTAACAAATGTTAACTATACTAATTAAGAACAGGTGTATCATTAGTGTGACTTCTACAAAGGAATGAAGAAGGAGGAAAATCGCGCGTGGATTCAGCATTTTTAGTGAAATTCTTGGAAGAGAGGCGAACGCCCATTATCAAGAAAAAATACCACAGCTACCTCTCTTATCGCGGGATTAAAGAGGACTACATCTATATTTTAAAAGAAGGGGTCGTAAAGACCAGTGTCATCATGCGTGATGGTCGAGAATTTAACTTTTCCTATTTAAAGGCGACAGATATTGTGTCCCTGTTACGGGACGAGGTATCCAATTATACGGACTCGCCTTTTAACGTACGCGTGGAAACAGCCGAGGCAAGCTTTTATCGGATTCCTCGGGTTAAGTTTTGGACCTTTGTCAAAGAGAAAAAGGAACTGCAAGACTACGTACGGGATTATTATCGCAATAAACTGTCTGAAAGTATGGAATCCCAGCAGTACATGATGATGAATGGGAAAAAAGGCGCGGTTTGTTTCCACCTACAAAAGCTGTGCAGCTTATTTGGGGTAGAGCAGGACGATGGTGTCTTGATTGACTTTAATATTACCAACGAAGATATTGCTGGTTTTTGTGGGATTTCAACCCGAAACAGTGTCAATCGCATTCTGAATGAATTAAAGCGGGAGGGTGTTTTAGACATTCGACAGCAAAAGATCGTTATTTTGGATACAGAAAGCATCGAAGAATTAATTGGAAGGGAAACATTCTAACATGGCAACAGAAGCACAAATCAGAAAAGAAAAAGAAGAAAAATTACAAGACATTTTGCGGGAAATCGGAAAAGTGGCCATTACCTATTCTGGTGGGATTGATAGTTCCTATCTCTTAAAGGTTGCTTTGGACACCTTAGGGCCTGACAATGTGATTGCAGCAGTGGTGAATTCAGAACTCTTCTCAGATGAGGAATTTAATTTAGCGCTTGATTTGGCGGATCAGTTGGGGGCACCAATACTGGGGCTTGAGATGAGAGAATTGAGTGATCCGCGTATTGCTGCCAACACTCCTAATATTTGGTATTACACCAAGCAATTGATGTACCAAACCATTAAGGATTCTGTCACAGAATTGGGATTTGAGCAATTGGTTGACGGCATGATCATGGATGATATAGACGACTTCCGTCCAGGTATCAAGGCTAGAAACGAAGCGGGAGTACGTAGTGTCTTGCAAGAAGCGGGTCTCTATAAGACAGAAATTCGTCAATTGGCTAAGGAAAGAGGCGTCTCCAATTGGAACAAGGTTCCGTCTTGTAGTGTAGCCTCACGCTTCCCATACGGGGTAAAAATCACTTTGGAAAATGTCCAACGCGTCTTTGAGGGGGAAGAGTTCCTTGTAGGACTTGGTTTTGAGCAAGCCCGCGTGCGCGTGCATGGGGACTTGGCCCGTATCGAAGTAGAAGAGGACCATCTTCTTGAAGCGATCCAAATGCATGACAAGATCAATGACTTTATGAAGGGAATTGGCTTTACTTATGTAGCCTTGGATTTGGCTGGTTACAAGTATGGTCGGATGAATGACTCTTTGGATGAAAAAACCAAAGAAAAAATTATGGCGGAATAAGGCATGAATGAAGTAGTACGATTTTGGTTTGAAGAGTTGAAGCCAGAGGATTGGTTTAAAAAATCGGATGCCTTGGACCAAGAAATGCGGGAGCGCTTTGAGGGACTCTATTGGAAGGCTAGTCGTGGGGAATTGTTTGGCTGGCGCACTACAGCAGAAGGGCGTTTAGCAGAGATTTTGCTCTTGGACCAGATTCCTCGCAACATTTTTCGAGGGACGGCTCAAGCATTTGCGACAGATTCCCTGGCCTTGGTCTTGGCCCAAGAAGGGTTAGAGCAAGCCTTGGATCTACCAGTTGTACAAAGAGGTTTTTTCTATATGCCCTTTATGCATTCTGAATCCTTAGTCGTCCATGAAGTAGCCTTGCGCTTGTTTGATCAACCGGGGCTCGAAAAACGCTTGAAGTATGAGAAGATGCATGCGGAGATTCTCCAACAATTTGGACGCTATCCGCATCGTAATGCTATTTTAGGGAGAATATCGACCAAAGAAGAAGAGGGGTATCTAGCAGAACATGCTGGTTTTTAAAAGAAAAAAAGGATCTTGGGCCAAGCTCTGCTGGACGCTCCTTTTAGCAGGAATTTGCTTGCTAGGCTTGAGGGCTTTTCAGGAGAGCCGGGAAAAAACGGTCTCTTCTCGTGATACAGTAACTATGGGCTATACCCAATTTCCAGCCAATATTGATCCAGTCAAAGAGTACAATGGCTGGTTTACGGTGCGCTACGGGGTCGGAGAGACCTTGTTTAAAATGGATGATCAGCTTCAGATCCAGCCTTGGCTGGCAACTAAGGGTGAACAGTTGTCTCCTCTGGAGTGGGAAATCACGATCCGTCAAGGGGTGCGATTTCATGATGGCAGCCTCATGACTCCTAAGACGGTCAAGGAGTCTTTGGAACATCTTTTGACTTCCAATCAGCGGGCGGCAGGTGAATTAATGATCGAGCAAATGACAACGACAGATCATACCATTCGGATCAAAACCAAAGAGCCCCAACCGATTCTTTTGAACCTCTTGGCAGATCCGTATTCGACCATCCTTCATGTGGGGGCCAAGGAGTCAACTGGAAAATCGGTTGTTGCGACAGGCCCGTATCAGCTGACGGCTTTTCGTCCAGAAAATGGGGCTAGTTTAAAGGCCTTTGGCCATTATTGGAATGGGGCAGCCAAAGTAGCGAAGGTGGAGATTCGCTCCTTTTCAGATGCGACCTCGATGAGTCTCGCCTTAGATGCTGGTGAGATCGATGCGGCTTATGGGATGCCGGCGCTCAATCTAGCTTCTTATCGTAAGAAAACAGGTTATCGGATTTCAGAAGTTGATGGCTCGCGCTATCTTTCTTATGTTTATAATTTCCGAGATCCTTGGATGAAAGACAAGACGCTACGAAAAGCCCTTGATTTGGTGATTGATCGAAAGACCTATAGTCAATCGCTCTTTCAAAAAGGTTCCCAAGCTACAAGTGGTCCGTTTCCAAGTCGCTTTCCTTTTGCTTTAGAAGAGCCTGTTCCAAATGCGAATGCCAAGGAAGCTGAGAAGCTCTTGGACCAAGCAGGCTACTTGAAAAAAGCAGATGGGTTTCGCTATAAAGATGGTAAAAAGGTTACATTGACAGCTCTCTCTTATGAGCGTTTGCCAGAGATTCCTTTAGCAGTTCAGGCGACACAAGCTGCCTTGAAGCAGATTGGGATCGATGTGAAGATTCGGACTGTTGAAGTGGGCTCGATTGCTGCAGCAGAAGATTATTCGTTTACGCCTTATACCATGGTGGCGACTCCTGTAGGCGACCCCTACCCCTTCTTTAAGAGTTCACTGGCTTCAGACGGTTCAGTTAATCTTGGAAAATATAAGAGCGACAAGGTAGACCAACTCATTCAAACTCTGGGGATAGAAGGCAATCAAGAGAAGCGTCAAGAGCTGAGCAAGGACCTTCAAAGGGAGATTCAAGAGGATCTACCGATCAGCTTTTTGGTGACGTTTAAGGTGGCAGTCATTATGAATGACCGCGTGTCAGGGCTCGCATCGAGTGCCTCAGACTATTACCATATAACCAATCAATTAACAAAGGAATAAGTATGCTTGAACTTCAACACCTAACGGTCCAATCCAAGGATCGGATCATTCTTGAAGATGTCTCCTTTCAATTAGGAGAATTTCAGAGCCTGGCTATTGTCGGAGAAAGTGGCAGCGGGAAGTCTACCCTACTAAAGGTTTTGCTAGGACTCCCTTTGCGAGATCTCTGGATTGCAAAAGGCCAGTATCGTTGGCAAGGAGAGGAACAACTCCAGCAGGCCTTTTCCTTCCCTTTTGTGGGACGTGAGATAGCTTGGATCAGCCAGCAGGCTGGGCGCTTTTTTTATGATCGACGAACCATCGAAAACCATTACAAGGACCTAGTCAAAAGTCTAAAAGGGCGGACTCCTAACATTCGTTCTTTCAAAGAATGTATGGACCTGGTTGGTTTAGAAGCGAAAAAGATTGCGCCTGCTTATCCCTTTGAACTAAGTGGGGGCATGATGCAGCGGGTCGCAATTGCTTTGTCACTGGTCTCTTATCCGAAGATTTTGCTAGCTGATGAGCCAACCAGTGCGCTCGACGTGGTCACAAAGCTTGAGATTGTAGACTTATTGGCCCGTTTAAAAAGAGAAGAAGGCTTGTCTCTTCTATTAGTGACACATGATATGGCAGTTGCTGCTGCCTTGAGTGATCACATGCTTGTGATCCGTGGGGGACAGGTCATTGAGCAAGGAGCTACGGTCCAATTGTTGGAGTCCGCAAAAGAAGACTATACAAAAGAGTTGCTTGCTGCAACCCCTCGTTTACAGAAAGGAGCTACAGATGGGGACCATTTTGACCTGTAAAGATCTGATTTTCACCCACCGTCATGCTGCATCGGGGATGCAAGTAGGCCCGATTTCATTTGAGTTAGAAGAAGGTGAAAGCTTTGGCATTGTAGGCGAATCTGGATCTGGAAAGACCAGTTTTAGTCATCTACTGTGTCGCTTTATCAAACCTCATCAGGGGCAACTCTATTTACAGGGCCGTCCCTATGAAGACTTTTCAACGAAAGAATTCTATCAAACGATCCAGTATATTGATCAACACCCACATGCTAGTTTTCATCCAGCTCGCTCGGTTTATTCAAGCTTGATGGAAGTCTGTGATCATTTTGATCGGGCTTCAATAAAAGCTGAAAAAGAAAAAGTGATTGAGGCTGTGTTAGAGGCCGTTCACCTAAATGGCCAGATAGTCCAACAAAGACCTCAATTTTTAAGTGGGGGGGAGTGCCAGAGAGCAGCTATTGCGCGTGCCTTACTCATCAAACCGAGAATCCTCGTTTGCGACGAGATGACCAGTGCCCTCGATATGACCATCCAAGCAGAGCTGATGCGCTTGCTGCAGCAGTTGAGGGAGCAATTTCAGATGAGTTTTGTCTTTATCTCCCATGACCTAGCCTTGGTCAGCCAATTTTGTCAACAGCTGATGGTCCTAAAAGAAGGACAGATCAGAGAGCTAGGAAGGACCAGTGAGTGCTTGAGCACCCCACGAGATCCTTATACTCAGGAATTATTGGCCACTTATCGGCAACAAGAAAGGTGGGTGAACGGATGTTTCGAATAAGCTGTAAATTACTGGTCCGTTTCCTACTGATCTTACTTGGCGTCAGTTTGATCTCCTTTTTACTCATGTATCTAGCGCCAGGAGATCCAGCTAAAAATATGTTGGCTGCCCAGGGGATTCCTTTTACAAAAGAACTGCTTGAGGCCAAGCGTCTGGAATTTGGTTTTCAGGATCCCTTCTGGGTGCAGTATGGACGGTGGCTATTCGGAGTCTTCCATGGAAATCTGGGAATGACCTACCACTCCGGATCGTCCGTCGCAAAAGAATTGGCCTTTTATTTTCCTAATACATTAGTGCTAGCATGCTCTACCCTCTTTTTGACCATCTTGATCTCGATTCCGCTGAGTTTTATGGCAGTCTTTTATAAGAAGAGCCCGATTTCTAAGGTCATCTCGTTTGCTACGGCTCTCGCCAATACCATTCCCAATTTCGTTCTAGGGATTGGCCTGATGCTGGTGTTTTCACTATATTTGCATCTGTTTCCAATCCAATCAACGGTCAATCTACAAGGAGCAGTACTGCCTTCTTTGACCTTAGCCTTGACCATGTCGAGCCGCTACATCCCGCAGCTACAAGAAGGCTTAACAGAGATTCTTGAGTCAGATGCAGTGCTGGGGGCTATGGGGCGAGGTTTGAGATGGGGGCAGATCCTCAGGACAACCATTTTTCCACAATTATTTCCGTTGCTCTTGACCTTGATCACCCTATCTTTAACCTCCTTATTAGGAGGTGTGGCCGTGATCGAGTATCTCTTTTCTTGGCCAGGAATTGGGAAAATGTTGATCACAGCTGTTCACAACCGGGATTTTCCTTTGATCCAGGGATCGGTTCTGGTCATTACAGCTGGTGTTCTTCTAGTCAATACCTTTGCTGAATTTATCCAGCTCTTCATCAATCCAAAACGCTATCGCAAGGAGGGAGCCAACCATGTCATCTGATCAGATCAAACGGAACATTCGGTGGGTATCCCTTGGCTTGCTCGCCTTTCTAGTCTTTCTGGGCTTTGCGCAGTGGTTGGGAGCAGACCGCGCTAACCAGGTCAATTTGGGTCATGTTTTGGCAAGCCCCTCTCATCAAGCTCTCTTTGGGAGAGATGAGTTGGGGCGCGATCTCTTGGTCCGAGTGTTTGTCGGAGGGGCCCATACCCTCTTTCCATCCCTTCTCGCTCTCTTTTTGGTCGTCCTTTTTGGTTGCTTAATGGGAGTATTCAGTGTCAAGTTTGGTGGGATCGTGGATCGCTTGGTTCAAGTAGTCATTACGCTTTTTCAAGCCTTTCCTCCCATTATCTTTGTGATTGGGATCGTTGGTTTTTTAGGTCTTGGAATAGAGCAGACATTACTGGCTATCTGTTTGACCAGCTGGACAAAGTATGCCTACCTAGTGCGCTCACTTCTCCTGGATATCAAAGAAGAACCGTATTTCCGCTATGCAGATATGTTTGGCAATACCTTCTGGAGTAAGATCAAACTTTACTATCTCCCTAGCGTCTTTCCCCAAGTCGTAACAACCATGGTGTATGACCTGAATACCATTGTTATGGAAATTGCAGGGATGAGTTTTATCGGTTTGGGCGCCCAGATGCCCGATGCAGAGTGGGGCGCGATGATCAATACTGGCAGAAGCTATTTGCAGACAGCGCCATGGATCGTGGCCTTTCCCAGCCTGTTTCTCATCCTCTTTATCGGAGGCGTGATGATCTTAGGAAGACTTCTCAAACAGTACTTTGCCATCCAACAAGAATACAAATAAGAAGCTGATCCAGACAGGAATCAGCTTCTTTTTGTGATATAAAGGGCAAACATCGGTGTTGCTGCGTAGTTGAGTTCTTCTTCTCGGCTCCAAATTTTTGGTCCAAATTCAGTGTCAACTGTTGCTTCGACCTCTTCAAATTGATTCAAAAACTCCAAATCCCATCCAGGACGAAGGCGCTTGGTTAGTGGCAATTGGCGGGCGATTTCTTCAATCAAGGCCTCATCGACCCCTTCGCCGTGCCAGTAATCTTCTAACTGTTCGCTGGAAACGATCTTGAGATTGTTCTCAAATTGTAAACGAATAGCAGGATCGTTGAGATAAGAGTACCAGTTGGCATCATAAATGAGGAGTTGTCCGCCAGGTCTAAGAGCGCGTAGCCAGGACTCATAAGCTTTCTCGGGCTTTTCTAAATTCCACGTAACATTGCGCATCATAATGACGTCAAAAGATTCTGGCTCAAAGTCCAACTCCTGGGCATTCATTTGTAGATAGCGGACAGTATCTGGTGTTTCTCCGCCATATTTGAGGAGATTCTCCTGCGCAATCTCTAGCATATTTTCTGAAGCGTCAATTGCAGTGACCTTGGTATAACCCATTTGTTTTAAGACAATCGGGAAAAATCCGGGTCCTGTACCGATATCTAAGATGGAAATCGTTCGCTCTTTTGGTAGCCAACGGATGAGTTCATACTTCCATTTTTCAATCTGAACACTTTCAATTTCTTTTTTATTTTTCTGGGAATAGCCCTGATAGCGTTTATCCCAGTACTGTTGGATAGTCTTATATAACACGGCAACCTCTTTTTCTATTTCGTGAAATTTCTTGTAACATTATACTATAGATCGAATCCAAGATCAAAGAAGAATCAGAACTTCCCCAGCTCAAAGCTTTTCCAAGCGCCTAAAAAATGGTATAATGAACTGTAAATTTCAGAAGTTGGAAGGAATGTTATTGCTATGATGAA
>JAWGXY010000014.1:0-24354 GCA_032572035.1 Streptococcus parasanguinis | reverse complement strand
CACTTCAATTCCACCAACTCCTCCGACTGTTGACAAACCAGAATTGAAACTCTACAGCATCCAATTGCACAAAGTGAACCAAGAAGGGAAAGCTCTTGTTGGTGCTGTATTCGGGCTCTTTGAAGCTGATGGTACGACTCCTGTAGCGAACCCTTATGGTGCAGGTCAAGCAACTGCTACCTCTGATGCGAATGGTCTTGTAACCTTTACAGGATTAGAAGCAAAAGATTATGTGGTGAAAGAACTTACAGCTCCAGATGGCTACCAGTTATCAGATGAAGTCATCAAAATCTTAGCTAGTGATTTGGTTGTTTCAAATAGTGTAGTGGATAAAGGAAATGTCGTTAACAAACCATTCACTTCAATTCCACCAACTCCTCCGACTGTTGACAAACCTGAATTAAAACTCTACAACATTCAATTGCACAAGGTAAGTGAAGAAGGTAAAGGTCTTCTAGGAGCGGTATTTGGACTCTATGAGGCAGATGGTACAACTCCAGTCGCTAACCCTTATGGTGAAGGTCAAGCGACTGCGACTTCAGATGCGAATGGTCTCGTAACTTTCATTGGATTTGAAGCAAAAGATTATGTCATCAAGGAATTGACAGCTCCAACTGGATACCAATTGTTAACGAATCCTATCACAGTTTCAGCTAGTGATTTTACCCAAGCTAAAGATTTGGTCGTTGATAAAGGGAATGTAGTAAATAATAAAATTCCACCATATACTCCGCCATATACCCCACCAACTCCACCAACTACTCCTTCAACACCTCCAACGCCTTCAACCGACAAACCGAAAGGAAATCAACCTTCTGGTAAACAATCAAAAGAAGGTAAAAAACAAAGTCTTCCTGCTACTGGTGAGACAGTAAGTGCTGGACTTCTCATGACAGGACTTGCTCTTGCAAGTGCTGGAAGCATGCTCGTTGCTAAAAAACGCCACGAATAAGTTCTTAAAACAGGTATTTATCTAGCATTGCTAGATAGACCTGTTTTTTTTATTGATGACCACACTGTTTTCTGACCTTATTTCCGGTATTTTTGCGTCTTTTCTAAGACACAAAAAAGAGATCAGCTCAAGTCCAATCTCTAACTTCATTATAATTCCTGTAATAAATAACGGAAGAGTTCTAAATTCCCTTTTTCTTCATTTACCAAGTATTCTGGATGCCATTGCAAGCCCATAATCCGATGGCCGTCTACTGCTTCAATCGCTTCGATGGTGTGATCGCGCGGATCAAAGGCGGTCGCACGGAAATTTGGTGCAAGATCCTTGATACTTTGACGGTGAACGGAATTGATCCGACTGGCCTGACCAAAGAGTTGCTCCACCACACTACCTTTTTTAGTCTCGATAGAATGGGAAGTCCCAAATGGAAGACCTTGCCAATGACCTTCGATCTCTTGGTTGAGTGTTCCTCCAAAAGCGACATTGATCAACTGAACCCCACGGCAGATTCCTAGAACCGGTTTGTTTTGGCGAACTGCTTCCTTCAGTAGGGCAAGCTCAAATTGGTCCCGTTCGATATTGTAATCATCGCTTTCGATGGTTTTTTCTTCTCCATAAAGACTAGGATCCACATTTTGGCCCCCGCTCAAGATCAATTTGTCAATTGTTTCAACATAGTCCTTGACTAGCGAAGGATCCCCCATCGGAATAACCATCGGAAGTCCACCTGCTTGACGGATCCCTTCCGCAAACTGACTAGACACGGAGGAATGAAGGTTTTTCCCTTCCGGATCAACCGGACAGAGATTAGCGGATACTCCAACAATTGTTCTACACATATTCATTCCTCCTTCATTTTATCTAATACTTATCTTACCACCCATTAGTGATAGTGTCTAATATGTATTTTTTAAAACCGTGATAGATTTTATTTATCACCCTCACCTTCCTCACAAAACAATTGATGATCATACAAGTTTTTTTACCTATATTATGTTAAAATAGAGAGGAAAATAGAATCGTCCTTCAAGGCACACATTCGGCCGTTTCGAAGGTGCAAGCGCTAGATTTCCTAGCCTTGTTGAAAAATAGACATAGAAATGGAAGATACAATGGAAAAACAAACCGTTGCAGTATTGGGTCCTGGTTCATGGGGAACAGCCCTTTCACAAGTCCTCAATGATAACGGCCATGAAGTCCGTCTCTGGGGAAATATCCAAGAACAAATCGATGAAATCAATACCGCTCATACCAATCAACGCTATTTCAAAGACATCGTTATTAGCGATCAAATTACCGCTACGACCGATCTGAAAGCAGCTTTGGACGGCGTGGATGCTATCCTTTTTGTCGTTCCTACAAAGGTGACCCGCTTGGTCGCTAAACAAGTTGCTGAAACACTGGATCACCCTGTCACAGTCATGCACGCTTCTAAAGGATTAGAACCTGGTACACACGATCGGATTTCTCAAATCCTCGAAGAAGAAATCCCTGCCTCTCTTCGCAGTGAAGTAGTGGTCGTTTCTGGACCGAGTCACGCGGAAGAAACCATCGTACGGGACATCACCCTCATTACAGCAGCCTCAAAAGATTTAGAAGCTGCACGCTATGTTCAAGAACTCTTTAGCAATCACTACTTCCGCCTCTATACCAATACAGATGTCATCGGAGTGGAAACTGCTGGAGCCTTGAAAAATATCATCGCGGTCGGAGCTGGAGCCCTGCACGGTCTTGGTTATGGGGACAATGCCAAAGCAGCCATCATCACGCGCGGTCTCGCTGAAATCACGCGCCTTGGCGTTAAGCTCGGAGCTAGCCCATTGACCTATAGTGGTTTGTCTGGGGTCGGTGACTTGATCGTTACCGGAACTTCTGTTCACTCTCGCAACTGGCGAGCTGGGGATGCTCTCGGACGTGGCGAAAAATTGGAAGATATCGAAGCCAACATGGGCATGATCATTGAAGGGATCTCTACGACCAAAGTCGCCCACGAGCTGGCCCAAGAATTGGATGTCTACATGCCGATTACACAAGCCATTTACCAAGTCATTTATGAAGGAAAAGATATCCGCGAAGCCATCCACCACATGATGAGCAATGAATTTAAAGAAGAAAATGAGTGGAAATAAGTCAACCACCCTATCATCAATCCTACCTTTTAGAAAGGAAACTATATGACTAAAGTTAGAAAAGCAGTCATTCCTGCGGCTGGTTTGGGGACGCGCTTCCTCCCAGCTACCAAAGCTTTGGCAAAGGAAATGTTGCCAATCGTTGACAAACCTACGATCCAATTCATCGTAGAAGAGGCTCTGAAATCTGGGATTGAGGAAATCCTTGTCGTAACAGGGAAGGCCAAACGTTCGATCGAAGACCATTTCGATTCTAACTTCGAATTGGAATACAACCTCGAGCAAAAAGGCAAGACTGACTTACTCAAGTTGGTCAATGATACAACAGCGATCAATCTTCATTTCATCCGCCAAAGTCACCCTCGAGGTTTAGGAGACGCTGTTCTTCAGGCGAAAGCTTTTGTTGGAAATGAACCTTTTGTTGTCATGTTGGGAGATGACCTGATGGACATCACCAATGATGATGCCTTGCCATTGACCAAACAATTGATGAACGACTACGATGAAACCCATGCATCCACTATCGCTGTGATGGAAGTCCCTCACGAAGAGGTTTCTTCTTACGGTGTGATCGCACCTCAAGGAGAGGGCATCAATGGTCTTTATAGCGTTGAAACTTTTGTCGAAAAACCAGCTCCAGAAGATGCACCGAGTGATCTCGCCATCATTGGCCGCTATCTTCTGACTCCAGAGATCTTTGACATTCTTGCAAATCAAGAACCAGGTGCTGGTAATGAAATTCAATTGACAGATGCGATCGACACCCTCAACAAGACCCAACGAGTCTTTGCCCGTGAATTTAAAGGCCAACGCTACGATGTAGGTGACAAGTTTGGTTTCATGAAAACATCGATTGATTATGCTTTGAAGCATCCACAGGTTAAAGAGGACCTCAAACAGTATATCATTGATCTTGGAAAACAATTAGAAGAATCTGAACAAACTGCAGACTAAAAAAGAAGGAAGAGAGATTTCATTCTCACTTCCTTTTTTTGTTATATATTATAAACTGTATCGTTTAATGAGTTCTACGTTTTTCGATGTAGTAGCCAAATCCAAAAACTATCAAAAGAACTCCGCCTACCATAGTCGCAATGGAAATACTTTGACCGGTTGATGGTAATTTTTTCTCACCTTTCTTCTCTTCAATTTTTGCTACAGATTTATAAACTACACCATAAATTGAGAAATGAGAGGTTGTAAATGTTACGGCTGACTTATCTTCATTTAGTTGGAATTGGAAGGATTCCAATTGACCATTTTCACCGATACCATAAACTGCTTCTACTTCTTTTTGCCCATTGACTGGAATGGTCACAACCGTTGGACTAATTTGATGTATAGGATTATTTTGGTTCGATAATTGAATATTATATGCCTTGTAATCTTTACCAGCTAGTTCTTTAACATCTTTCAAAACTTCGACAAGGAGACTATAGCCACCTTGAGCAAAATCAGGGTTTTGCAAGACGATTCCTGTTGCCTGGTCTACTAAAATATACGAATTTGTTGGTAAAACTGGACGACCAACGGTACTAACACTGTTACTGTTTGTAGGAACAATAGTAGTTGTACTACTTGGTGTTGTTTCCTCCTTGTTTGGTTCCGTACTTGCCTCAGTGCTTGGTTTCGTTTCTTCCTTGCTTGGCTCGGTACTTGATTCGGTGCTTGGTTTCGTTTCTTCCTTGCTTAGTTCTGTACTTACTTCGGTGCTTGGTTTCGTTTCTTCCTTGCTTGGCTCGGTACTTGCTTCGGTGCTTGGTTTCGTTTCCTCCTTGCTTGGTTCTGTACTTGCTTCGGTGCTTGGTTTCGTTTCTTCCTTACTTGGCTCGGTACTTGCTTCGGTGCTTGGTTTCGTTTCTTCCTTGCTTGGTTCTGTACTTGCTTCGGTGCTTGGCTTCGTTTCTTCCTTGCTTGGTTCTGTACTTGACTCTGTGCTTGGCTTTGTTTCTTCCTTGCTTGGCTCGGTACTTGATTCTGTTGGATCCTTGTAGTCATCTGGTAAAGATGCACGGTATGGATCATCTGTACGACCTGCTTCTTTAAGAGTTGCAGATAATTCAGACTCATATTGCTTGAATTGTTTGAAGAGACGTTCAGACCGAGCTAAAGCATCCTCAGTCACTTTATCTTCAACTGCTTTTGCTGCAGCTTCATCAGCTTTCAAGGCTGCATATTTGCTATCACTAACCTTCTGTTCAATGATCAATTGTTCTTCGAGAGCTTTCCAGTGATTTTGAATCGATTTTCCAAAGAGGTCTTGATTATTGATTGCCATCTGGTCAATATGCCATACTGTCCAATACCATGAATTTGGATCATAGGTAGCAGTTTGAGGTTTGAAAGCCTTATAAGTATCTTTTACATTTCCATAGAATGGAACATAAGGGGTATTCCGTGAAGGCCCCATGCCGAGCCACACTGTCCCACCAAATGATTTTGGAAGGTTTGGATTGATTTGGTAGACATGGGCATCGATGACGTTTTCGTTTCCTAAAGCATACTTGTATTGGTCTTTACGAACAGCATCATTGCTACCATTATCCCCTTGTTTCTTGACACCAATTTGATCGTCTGGAACAAAACGACCATTCAAATGTTCAAAACGGTTGCGTTGGAGGGCAAAGGCATCTTCCAAAGTAAATTTCTTGTTTGGATCTGTTGGTGAGCGGAAGAGTTCGTATTCATCATCTTCATAAGTCACTTTTGAATTTGGATCCAAAAGAGTGATTCCTGCGTATGTACGTGAACGGTCTCCTTCAGCATATTTTTCTGGTCCATAAGATTTAGCAATATGGAAGTTGCCATCTTTATCGGTCTTGTAGTTGCCAGATTCCTTGGCTACTTTTTCTACATCTTTAGAGGCGATGACATTTTCCTTGTCATTCAAATCAACATGACCTAAGTAGTAGGTATTTGCAAAGACTGCATATTTGTCTTCTGGGACTTTTACCGCTACATATTGGTGACCAGAAAGGATTTCCATATACCAAGTTTCTTTTTGGTCTGCAAAAACGACAACATTCCCTTCTGCTGATCCTTTTTCTTCAATGACTTTAGCTAGGAATTCAACCCCTTCACGAGCAGACTTAACGCGTGGTAAAACTACGTCCAACATAGCAGCTTCTGGAATTCCGTTTCCTGTCAATGGGTCGGTCTTCAAGACTTTCTTATTCGGGATAGCTGTTACTGTCGCAGTCATAGATACACCGGCTTCATTAAAACCGTGTTCCCCAAAAGCGCCGTTACTACCATCTCCACGAGCAGAGTCATAGGTCGCTGTATATTTCATTTCACTGGCAGCATGCGGGTAGGTGAATCCGTTGGATTCATCCTCGATCTGATCTCCCTCGTTATAGGTCTTGGCATCGACCACAACATAGTTTTTGTTGTGTTTTCCACCATTTGGATAATAAGGGTAGTCCTCTGTCCGACCAAAGAGAGTGGTCCCATCCTTGGTCAACTGGCGACCAATGATAAATCCACAGCAGGCCTGAACGGCTTGAATTGGTAGGAGTAAGAACGTCATCGCTATCAAAGCTAGTTTAAACAACCATTTCTTCATGGCAAATCTCCTTTATGTTTGAATGTTCCTTTATAGAAAAAGGTAACATCCCCGATTTTTTATACCTTAAGTCTATCTTTTTTTCACCTCTTTTGCAAGCACTTTCTAATTTGCGTTTTTATACCTTTTTACCCTTGATTACCTTCTCTATGGACCTATCAATAGTGGGTTCACTCGGCTCCTGCAAGTATATTATGATAAATATATACAATTCTTTGCATTTCAAACAATTTTCTGTTAGTTTACGATTTCGCTACATTTTTTAGAAAAAAAGCCCTTCTCTGTGAGAAGGACTTCTTAAAATAGATTTAAGATTTTACCTAAGAAATAAAGGAAAAGCAGGAGATAAGATAAGGCTGCACTAATCTGATAGGTTCGGTTCATAAAGCGAGCCTCTCCTCTTACTGGAAAGACATAAGCCAACATGACCCCAGCTACTAAGCCACCAATGTGGCCCGCCATACTGATGTCTGGCATAAAACTAAAGATCAGATTGACCACAATCAAGCTGGTATAGGACTGACTCAAGTGGCGAATATAGGGACTTTGGACAATAAAGCGCAGAGCGCCAATGGTCCCAAAAAGTCCAAAGAGAGCTGTAGAAGCGCCTGCTGCAATCACATCTGGCGTAAAAATAGCAACAAAGACATTGCCCATCATGCCTGATAAGAGATAAAGAGCTAAGAAAGCCTTGGAACCAAAGAGATCTTCTGCCAAACGTCCCAAGTAATAGAGGGTGATCATATTAAGCACAAAATGTTCTAGGCCGATATGAACAAAAGTAGCTGTCACGATTCGCCATAACTGGCTAGGATCGACTTTCACAGTCTCTCCAATAATACCACCGCTATAGTAAATAGCAGCACCCGTTTGGTAGTCGCTTCCAAATCGGATAAACATGGAAAGAAAGACTGCCGTTGTGACGAGCAACAAGAGGCTGGTCACAGGATAACGACGATCAAAGAGTAACTTCATAGACTAGCACCTCCTGAACGGCCTGATCAAAAACATCTGGTTGAAACTCCTTCTGCTGGATGGAATAAATCGTACTAACCGTTTTCCCAGTATAATCGGCTAAATAACGATCATAATAGCCACCACCATAGCCAATTCGGTAGCCTTTTGACTGGAAGACCAAGCCCGGGACATGGATTACATCAATCTCTGACTTATCCACAACCTGCCCCCTTTCATTAGGCTCCAGCAAACCAAAGCGCGTTTTTCCCAAAATGTCAGGATCGTATTTCACAAATTCCATCCGACCTTGTGGATAGGTACGGGGAACACAGACGAGTTTTCCAAGTTGAAGAGCAGCTTGGATCAAGCCAGCTGTGGAAAATTCGTGGTCAAAGGACAGATAGGTCGCAAGGGTCTTTGCCTCCTGAAAGGCTGGAAGCTCCAAGATACGTTGAGTGAGCTGTTCATCTGCTTGAGTTTTCACGGATTCTGGCAGCTCTTTCATGGCTGCTATGGTTTCTTTTCGTAGTGTTTTCTTCATTCCCTACTCCTTTTGTATAGCTTTAATTGTATCATTTTTTATGAAACATCCGAACAGTTTGCACACGAGAAAATAAAAATCCAACTCCAGGCGGAGTTGAATCATTCCTTTATTGGTTGGCTTTCATTTTCAAAAATTTGCCAATGTTTTCCACAGCAAAGGGAAGGGCAGCCTCATTTGGGCTCATCTTCGGATGGTGCAGGGCATAAGGGGTATCAATTCCTAGCCAGAACATGACCCCAGGGACCTTGCTCAAGAGAAAGCCGAAGTCTTCTCCTGTCATCGCAGGCAGGATATCAATCAGGTTCACATCTTCCTCAGCTGTGAAAAAGTCCATGAGTTCTTTGGCCAATTCTGGTTGGTTTTCCACAGGCAGGTAACCTCCTTGCTTGAGTTCCAAGTCCAATTTTACATCAAAGGCTGCTGCAACTCCTTCTGCAATGGCTTTGACCCGTTTTTGAGTCAGGAGGTTCATCTCCATGGTCAAGGTCCGAATGGTCCCATGAAGGAAGGCTGTCTCAGCAATCACATTATTGGTTGTTCCTGCATGCATGGAACCAAAGGTCACCACAGCACCTTCAATCGGATCGACATTT
The DNA here is from genome assembly GCA_032572035.1 of Streptococcus parasanguinis. Lineage (GTDB taxonomy): Bacteria > Bacillota > Bacilli > Lactobacillales > Streptococcaceae > Streptococcus > Streptococcus parasanguinis_AB. Next base: position 15,614 of record JAWGXY010000014.1, on the reverse strand, counting down.
CGACTCACGACCGATTGGACTTGGGTAATGAAGTAAGAGGCTGCTACAAGAGCGTCATTGGCCTCATGTGGAAAGGCCGCATGCCCTCCCTTTCCTGTAAAGGTGATCTTGACTTCACAGGTCCCCGCAAAAAGGGTACCCGTATTGGTCGCAATGTCCCCCACCTTCAAATCAGGGCGTACATGCAGACCATAAAATTCATCAGGGAGCCAGTCGCCAAAAGCATTGTCCTTATACATGAGCATCCCACCAGCTTCGTTTTCTTCAGCAGGTTGGAAGAGAAAGAGCAGGTTATTTTTTGGTTGTACTTGGACCAGTTGATCCAAAAGCCCAAGAGCTGTCGTCATGTGCATATCATGACCACAAGCATGCATCCGTCCTTCGTGCTTGGAGGCAAAATCAAGGCCCGTTTGTTCCACAATCGGTAAGCCATCGATATCTGTCCGCCAGCCGATAGTTTTTTCAGGTGCAGCCCCATGGAGATAAACCAGAATCCCGGTCCGCCAAGTCCGTTGCTCGACAAAGTCCTTGCCCGCTGTGATCTCTGCGATTCGCTCTAAGAGGTAGGCTTGGGTTTCAAATTCTTCCAGGCCAATTTCAGGAATTTGATGAAGATCTCGTCTGATTTTGATTAAGTCCAATGTCATAGTTGTCTTCTTTCTATTAGATTAGAATAGAGGCCTTACGGCCTCTATATTTCATATCTTATAAATTACGCAAGGCGTCTTCCAATGCTGTTTTTTGTTGTGTTTTTTCATCAATTTCCTTGATGATACGAGCTGGAACACCAGCTACAACCACATTTTCAGGGACATCTTGAGTAACGATCGCCCCAGCGGCAACGACTGAACCGTTCCCTACTTGAACCCCTTCAATCACAACTGCATTGGCACCGACCAAGACATTGTCACCAATCCGAACCGGCTCAGCAGAAGCTGGCTCAATGACACCCGCAAGAACGGCACCTGCACCGATGTGGCTGTTTTTACCAACTGTTGCACGGCCACCAAGGATAGCCCCCATATCAATCATAGTTCCTGCACCGATTTCAGCACCAATATTGATGACAGCACCCATCATCACGACAGCATTGTCTTCGATGGTCACTTGGTCACGGATAATAGCACCTGGTTCGATACGCGCATTTAGATAGCGCTTATCCAGCAAGGGAACAGCTGAATTACGGCCATCTTGTTCGACCACATAATCCTTGTTCTCTGTCAAGTTGGCAAGAAGGGGCTCGATATCTTTCCAGTCACCGAACAACACATTGCCAAGTTTCGTAACAGAAGCAGGAACAGCTGTGGCCAATTCCCCTTCAAAGGTTACTTTCACATTTGTTTTCTTCTCTGCATTTCCAATAAAAGCGATAATTTCTTGAGCAGACATTTTTTGTGCAGTCATGAGATTCTCCATTCATTTCAATTAAAGGTATCCATATTATACCACAATCCTAGTGAGATGAACACCTAAGGCGACGTGGAAGTTGATGTCGCTGGATCTTCTAGACCCTTGATTTCACTGATGGTACGATTACTTCCAAAGTGAATAATGACGGAGCGCGAATCAGAAAGCTTATAGTAAAAGGTTAAGAAGGACTCTGAACCCAGCATACTCGACCAAGAAACACTGCTAGGAATTCCTACTGTATTCACAAGATCTGTATAGCTGGTTCCGACTGTAATATTGGCAAAATCTTCTTTGTTCAAACTGCCGTTTTTATTGGCCAACCGGTCACTGTTTAAGTTTTCAAAATCAAGAGAAGATAAACGGTCAACACCAATTTTTGAAAGTAAAACGGTTACGGAAGAAGGGGACCCTTCAGATCCATAATCCAATTGCGTCATAAAAGGACTGACACCACCTTCTTGGTAGGTTTCTTCCCCACTACTAGCCTTCCCCAGTACAGCTACCACATCCTGTGGAGACAGAGAAGTTGAAGAGTAACGTCCTTGATCCCCCTCACTTAAACCAGGAATCAGGGAAATGGCCTTCTCATAGGTCACTTGAAACTGAAATTCCCCCTCCGGAGCAATCAGGGTACTCGTACCACTCTTCAAGGTTTCCTTTCTGGTCCCATAAGACAGGCCAGTGCTTCCGTATTCACTAGTAGTAGAAGAAGGATGTTCCTCGCTATGGATACCTCCTGAAGCCAGATAGGCAAATAATCCCAGCATGGCCAATAAACCAAAAAAGGCTGCCAGCGAAGACCCTTCACTCTTAGAGGAAGGAGCATAGTTCTTCGCCCTATCCGATTGGGAATCTAGTACCGTTTGCCTTGGTTCTGGATGCCTGCTTCCCCCTATTGAAGCCAGATCGGCTTCTGAAATCAAGCGGCTCCCACCCTGGTGCTCTACTTTTTTCTCAGCTGAAGGAGACTGCCCTATTGTATCTTGTGCTGGTGTTTCTGACCTTGTTTCTTCTGTTAGTGGTGTAGCAAGAACGACCTGAGCTGATTCGTCTTCAGGTGTAGCAAATGAGCCTTCCTTTGGATCATACGATTCCTCCTCCACACCAATCGCTGGTTTGTCTTTTGGTTCCTCTTCTTGTTTCACCTCTTCCTGAAAAGCAGGGACTTCTAGCACTTCTGGCTCTTTTGCGAGCGTATCTTCTAGCTTCTCAGGACTTCCTTTTTCTAAGGGTGCTTCTTTCGGCTGGCCTTTCGAAAACCGATTCTGGTGCTCATTTCGTAGATGCGACCAGTCTTTATTTCCCATTGTCCTCTCCTTTTATTTAAAATGCTTCGGCTGATTTTTTTACTGTGCTGTAGATGTAGAGGAAGCTGGTGTGGTCGCTACCTCTTTCGATTTGATATCCTTGATGGTTTGCCGGCTATCAAAATGGATTTGAACCGTTTGAGAATCCGATAATCGATAGGTAAAGGAAGGCGCTTCCCCGTAACCTAAAAGCCCAGATACATCTATTTCATCTGGAATCCCTACCGTATTGAGTAGGTCTAAATAAGGCATTCCGACCTTGATAGTGGCAAAATCGTCCTTCTCAAGCTCCCATTCTTATTCGCAAATCGGTCACTTTTTAAGTGTTTCAAACTTAAAAGAGAGATCCTGTAAAAGGCACCTGTTTTTTCAAGAAGAACCTTCCCATCTGCATCCTTTGATTGGTAATCTAATGTCAGCAAAAAGGGACTGGAACTGCTATCACTATACGTTGCTTCCCCACTCCTTGCTTTACCTAATGCTGCAACGACATCTTGTGGATCTACCGTCCCAAAAGATGTCTTTTTGTCATCCACTGCAAAATCAGGAATGAGAGACATGGCTTTTTCATAGGTTGTCTCAAATTGAACTTCCTTAGCAGATGCGACATAAGAACTATTTTCACTATTTAGATATTCTTTTCTGATACTATTCCGTGAAAAACTGTCAGCTCCATTGCTTGAGGAAGATGAAGAAAGATCCTTGTTGCCTGTGTTTTGAAGTACGAATACAAAAGCTACTAACAAGGCTAAGCATCCAAAAAATCCTAAAAGCGAACCGGTCCCTTCTTCTTTAGAAGAAGGTGAAGAACCTATAGTATCTGAATGGCTTCTCATTTCTTGATGATTTTCCATCCCTAAAGAAGCTAGATCTTCTTCTGAAATCAAGCGGCTCCCACCCTGGTGAGAGGAAGCTGCCTTGATGTCTGTCCGTTGATCGTCCAATGATGTCTCCCTTCTTATACCAACACCAATTTCTTGGCTTTTTTCTTGAATTCCATCACCACTTCTGGCCTTCCTGGTACCTGGTAAGTCGCGCGATAGCCCATTCCGCCATCTGGCATTTCCCCCCAGACCAAGCGTTGAGGATTTCCTAGTTGTTTAATGAGCTGGGCGAATTCTGTCCCTTTTTTCTCTTTTTCAGTAGTGATTTCTTTCTCACTGCTTGTCTTCTCTTTTGCGTCCAACAAATTCGTCGCATCCACCATCGTCAAGCGATACCCCTGGTCTTTTTCCTGTTCAAACCACAAGGTTACACTTTTCTTGCCCTGATCGGTTTGCTTAGCCGCATAAGTCAAGACAAGAACGGTTTTATCCCCTTGAGCTGTCTTAGTGTAGCGAACTTTTTGAGCTTTTCCCCATTTAGCCACAACTGTCTCCAAGCGGGTTCCTGGTTGCTGACTCTGCTTGAGACGAACTTTTAAATTCGCCACAGCTTCGATGGTCCATTTAAACTGTTTGATTTCTTGTTCCTTGCTGACCAAATTCTTGTAATCCTTTGGCTGGAAATGAGTCAGTGTTTGGTCCTCCTTGGTATCGGTTCCTTGCTCTTGCACCTGGATGCTTGCAATCGCAAGTAACACTCCTAAAACAAAACACAAAAACGGCAGCAAGAGTTCTTTTCGATTCTTTTTCATCCACTCGATCATCTGCTTCACCCCTTCTTCGTCAAACGATATTGACCACTCTGGTCACGTTCAAAGGTTAAAGAGACCAGTCCATCTGTCACCTGATAAGACAGGGCTAGGACTTGCTTGTCCTTTGCAGAGGTCAAACTAAGAGAATTGGGAAGACCTGATTTTTTCAAGACATCTTCTACTGCTGTCCCCTTTTCCTTTTTTCCATCTAGCGTCTGATAGCCTGTAAAATCTGCCAGTTTTACGTTCTTTTTGCTCTGATAGTGAGCCGATTGGGGCGCAAAGCCTTGAATCGAGCTCAAATAAAAGGTATCATCCTGCTTTTGAAATCCTATGGTATAAGGATGAATCCCCTGCACAGGAGTCCCATAGCCTAGCTGGACTTGCGCTCCAAAACTCGTATCTTCTTGTGTAAAACTCGCTGCTTTTCCAAATTTTTTGACGAATGCAGACAAAGTCACCCAATTTTTTTGTGTCTTTCCTTCTTCCCTTACAAGCTCCAATGACAACAAGTCTTCTAAAGCCGGCTCTTTGGAAGAAGACGCAACAAATTGCTGGCTGTCTGCTTGCATGCGAGACAAACTCAACAAGCGATCTTTGGGCAAGGTTTTCACTGGATGAATCATAAACACCAAGCAAGCACCAACCATAAAAGCCAGCAAAGCACTTGCAGCTTTTTGGAGGATCCGCTTATGATGTTCTATCCACTGTTTCATTTCTTCCATCCTTCATGCTCTTTCTATTCAAACTCTTTCTATTGTATAGAAAATTAGCGTATTTGTTTCGTCTTATCCCAAAAAAGAGGCGCTTGCCTCTTTCTTTTATTCAGTGATTTATTAGCTGTCTTTACTACTCAAGAGGAAATCTCCATTTTCTTGGCGAATAAAGGTCAAATCTACATAGTCCCCGTTTTTCTTTTGGAAGTCCATGACCAATTCTATCTCGTCTGAATCATCAGATGAACTCACCGTCAGATTGACTGCATCACCGTATTTTTCTAAAAGCTCTTTGTAAGAGGTCCCTCCAGCACCGGTCTCACTATTTCCAACTTTGAATCCATCTGCAAAGTTGTCCTCAACCGTAAGATTTTTCCCAAATTGATTAAATTCAAATTTGACAAGCTGGAATTCTTTCCCTTTCTTAGAGTAAGTCGCTTTGACCTCTTTATTATAAGAGTTATCATCCCAAAATAATTTCAATTCTCCACTTTCAAATTGAACGGAGCTAGCTTTCCCATAAGCTTCAATCATTTCCTCAGGAGTCTCCCCAGCATCACTTCCTGTTAAAAACTGAAGTTGCTCGATATCAGATTGTTCCCAGCTAAAATCAGCTTCCGCATCTTCAGAAGTCAATTGCTCCAAATCGATATTGGAAGAAGAACCGGACTGGTTGCCTGACCAAGAAGTATGCTTTCTAGATAGTGATGTACTAGGGTTAGCATGACCAATCAAATAGCCACTGACACCACCGATAAGAAGCCCAACTAAAATCCCAAGGGCAAAACGAATCGCCTTCTTGTCTGCAGTATCCATCGGTCTTCCAACAGGAGAAAGAGGAGCTTGTGGAATAGGTGTCTCAGGAACAGGCACTGTTTGCGGACCAACTGGTTCAGCTGCCATATTTTGAGGAGCTTGAGGCGCAGGCTGGAATGGAGGAGTCGGTTGGGGAGCAGCAACTACATCCGGATGTTCTCCAACAGTTGCTTCATCCACCTTTGGAGGCTCCACTGTTTCTGAAACAGCTGGCTCGTCTGCTTCTTCTTTCATTGCTTCCGTCTCCGTCACTGAAAGGCCACTAACTTCTGGAACGACCAAGTCTTCGGCTTCTTCTTTTGGGACAAAGGCTGGCGCAGCCACATCAAATTGAGGCGCACCCTCTAAGGGCGTCTGTTTCATAAATTGTTCTTGATCTTTCTCGGACATTTCGAATTCTCCTTTTTATTCTTCTCTTCTACTATAACATAAAACCAAGCAAGGACCAACTCCTGTCTGTTAAGACTGAAAAAGATCGGAGATAGATCGGACCTTTTAGAAATTTCTATTAAAATTTCTTGCGAAGGGGGACAATAGCAATCAGTTAACCATATGATTGAGAAACATAACTAGATCGTGTTTTTATAATTGATTCCAGGGGACAAAAATATGAGTTTGTTTAGCAAGTAAAAAAACGACCTCTTACGAGATCGTTTTGTCTATTGATTAAAGACGAGCGTTGAGTTCTGCTCCAAGTTCTTCAAATCCTGGTTTACCAAGAAGGGCAAACATATTTTTCTTGTAAGCTTCAACACCTGGTTGGTCAAATGGGTTGATCGCATTCAAGTAACCTGAAAGGGCGATTGCCAATTCGAAGAAGTAGATGGCATAACCAAGAGTGAAGGCATCTTGCTCAGGAAGAGTTACGTACATGTTTGGCACGTCACCGTCAGTGTGGGCAAGAAGAACACCGTCAGTTGCTTTTTTGTTTACGAAGTCAACGTCTTTTCCTTGGAGGTAACCAAGTCCATCAAGGTCTTCTTCCAATGTAGGGATGATCACGTTCTTACGTGGTTTGTCCACACGGACAACTGTTTCAAACATGATACGAGTTCCTTCTTGGATAAACTGACCCAATGAGTGCAAGTCTGTTGAGAAGTTAGCTGAAGTTGGGTAAATACCTTTTTGGTCTTTTCCTTCTGACTCACCAGCCAATTGTTTCCACCATTCTGAGAAGTATTGAAGGGATGGCTCGTAGTTTACCAAGATTTCGGTTGCATAACCTTTACGGTAAAGGATATTACGTACAGCTGCGTATTGGTACGCTTCGTTTTCAGAAAGTTTGTCTGAAGTGTATTCTTTACGGGCTGCATTCGCACCTTCCATAAGGGCTTTGATATCAGCACCTGATGCAGCAATTGGAAGCAATCCAACTGGTGTCAAGACTGAGAAGCGTCCACCGATATCATCTGGAACAACAAATGTTTCCCAACCATTGGCATCTGCTTCCACTTTTACAGCACCTTTGGCACGGTCAGTTGTCGCGTAGATCCGTTTATTGGCTTCTTCTTGACCATATTTCTTCACCAAGAGTTCTTTGAAGACACGGAAAGCGATCGCTGGTTCAGTTGTAGTACCGGATTTAGAAATCACGTTGACTGAGAAATCTTTATCTGAAACATACTCTACCAAGTCAGCAAGGTAAGTAGATGAGATGGAGTTTCCAGCGTAAAGGATTTGTGGCGCTTTGCGTTCTTCTTTTGTTTGCAAGTTTGCAAAGTGGTGGTTCAAGAAGTCAATGGCAGCTTTCGCTCCAAGGTATGATCCACCGATACCGATCACGACCAAAACATCGCTGTCTGCTTTGATTTGTTCAGCAGCTTTCAAGATTCGGTCAAATTCTTCACGGTCATAATTTTCAGGAAGGTCCAACCAACCTAGGAAGTCACTACCAGCACCTGTTCCTTTACGGATCAATTCATCAGCTGCAGTCACTTGTGGTTGCATGTATTCCACTTCATGTGGGGCAACAAATTTACCCAAAACTTTTGAGTAGTCAAATTTAATATGAGACATGTTATTCCTCCAAATTTTGTTCTTCTCTATGATATCGCTTTACACGGATTAAATCAAGGGAAACCAATCTATAAAACGTTTTCATTTGCTAATTTTTTTATTTTCACAAATCAAGCAACGACGCAATAGCAATCGTTTGCATATTTGTACTATTTTGGGCTAAAAAATCAAAAAAAGAAGCTTCTCACGAAACTCTATTTTTTTTCTTTTATTCTTTGGATATGAAAGTCATTTCTACATGACTCTGGTGAATGATAGCCCTCACGTCGCTTTGCTCCTCAGGGTCAATATCTCTAAGCTCGATCGCGCCTTACGGGCTAATTTCATTTTACGCTATAGTCCTCACGTCGCTTCGCTCCTCAGGATCAATATCTCTAAGCTCGGTCACGCTTTACAGACTTACCTCACTAAGAGCTATAGAAAAAGAGCACACAGTTCACTTCGCTTAGGGCTGCTGGATTCCTCCCCTGACCCGCTTCACGCAGAACTGTTGCTCCGATAGGTATTATATCATAATTTGTTCGATTTGCAAAGGTCCGGTTTTTATTCTTGTGTTTCGGCCTTGGCTGCGAGCTTGGCTTGTTTTTTTCGTTCTCGGCCTTGGCGGAAGAAGGTCTGCATGATGGTTGCACATTCTGCTTCCAAGATTCCTGTTTCTACTTCCACCCGGTGATTGAGGCGCTCATCTGCCAAAATATCATAGAGACTCCCTGCTCCGCCAAACTTTTGATTGGTCGCTCCGTAAATCACCTGAGGGATCCGGGCCAGTCCAATGGCACCGCTACACATGACGCAAGGTTCAATGGTCACAAAAAGAGTCGTATCCAGCAAACGCCAGCTCTCTTCATGCTGATTGGCTTCTTCGATCGCTATCACCTCCGCATGCATGACCGCTCGCTGCAATTCCTCTCGTGCGTTGTGGCCACGTCCAATGATCTCACCGTCTTTGACAATGACACAGCCAATGGGTATTTCCTCATGGGCTAAGGCAATCTCTGCCTCTTTTAAGGCCTCTCGCATAAAAGCTTCTTTCTCTTCTAGGGTATAGTCTCTCACTTGTACACTCACTTACTTTTTATGTTCTTGTTCTATTATATGATGAAGCTACAAAAAAAGCCACCAATGGGTGACTTCTTATAGGGAGATATTATGAAAAAAGTTAAAGAGTGCTAAACAAAGTTGGGAGGTCTTTGTTTATGATCTTAGTATATCTCAGAGGTCTTAAAGTAAGCTTAAGTAGCAAAAGAGAGTGGGACAGAAATCGGTAATTCGTTAGAATTCGATTTCGTCGTCCCACCTCCGCACAGTTGAGTAGGGCTGTAAAAGCTGATGAAATCAGCATAGTAGAGTCCACTCAACCACTGCGTCTTGCTTGACAATCCAAAAATAATTGAGAGGCTAGGATTTTTGTCCCAGCCTCTTTTAAATTATTTACTTGACCAGACACTTTCAAGGATATTGGTTTGGTCACGATCTGGTCCGACTGAGAAGGTTGAAATGCGCACACCAACCAATTCGCCGATCCGGCGCACATAGTTGCGGGCATTTTCTGGAAGCTCGTCCAAGTGGCGAACACCGGTGATGTCTTCTGACCAACCTGGCAATTCTTCATAGATTGGTTTGCAACGTTTGAGTTGCTCCAAGCTTGCTGGATAGTGATCAATGCGTTCGCCATCCAAGTCGTAAGCCACACAGATTTTCACTGTATCCAAGCCTGATAAAACGTCGATGGAGTTCAAGCTAAGATTGGTAATTCCTGAGACACGACGGCTATGGCGCATGACAACTGAGTCAAACCAACCAACACGACGAGGACGACCGGTTGTTGTCCCATACTCATGCCCCACTTCACGGATCCGGTCCCCCACTTCATCAAAGAGTTCTGTAGGGAATGGTCCGTCACCGACACGGCTGGTATAGGCTTTACATACACCGACAACCTTATCAATCTTACTTGGGCCGACACCTGATCCGATGGTCACCCCACCAGCAACTGGGTTTGATGAAGTAACAAATGGATAAGTTCCTTGGTCGATATCCAACATAACCCCTTGGGCTCCTTCAAAGAGCACGCGCTTGCCGTTATCCAAAGCATCGTTCAAGATGACAGAAGTATCGGTTACATATTGTTTGATTTGTTGACCATATTCATAGTATTCTTCGAAGATATCGTCAAAGGAAAGAGCCTCTGCTTCATAGAGTTTGGTAAATTGACGGTTCTTTTCTTCCAAGTTGATGCGCAGGCGTTCTGCAAAGACGTCGCGGTCCAAAAGATCCGCGATCCGGATTCCCACACGCGCAGCCTTGTCCATGTAAGCTGGTCCAATCCCTTTGATGGTCGTTCCGATTTTGTTGTCCCCTTTTGACTCTTCTTGGAGACGGTCCAATTCGATGTGGTAAGGAAGGATGACATGGGCACGGTCAGAAATGCGAAGGCTGTCTGTTGATACCCCTTCTTCATGGAGATAAGCCAACTCTTTGACCAATGATTTCGGGTTGACAACCACCCCATTTCCAATCACAGAGATCTTTTCAGGGAAGAAGATACCAGAAGGAATCAAGTGCAACTTGAACTTTTTGCCATCAATCACGATGGTGTGACCGGCATTGTCCCCACCTTGGTAGCGAGCAATGACTTCTGCATTGGCTGATAGGAAGTCTGTAATCTTCCCTTTTCCTTCATCACCCCATTGGGTTCCTACTACAACTACTGATGTCATATCTTTGTCTGAGCTATATAGCTCGTCCTTTCTTGAAAAGCAGGCAGGAATCTCACCTGCGATTATGTTTTATACCTCATTATATGAAAAATTTGACAATTTTTCAAGGAGGGTTCATCATTTCATTTGTTTTTTCTCTTATGTAGACGAATTACATTTTTACAAATTATGTATTTTCTGAATTTTAGTACTTAATTTAAAATAAAAGTTCGGAATTTTTGTAAAATCGTAGCGGAAATTTGCTTTCTTTTTCCGTTTGTAATAGACTAAAATAACTACCATAGGACGGTGAAACGATGACGATTAATCAATTACTGCAGAAACTGGATACATCAAGCCCTATTCTCCAAGCGACCTTTGGTCTGGAGAGGGAAAATCTGCGAGTGACAACTGATGGACACTTAGCTCAAACTGCTCATCCGAGTCAGCTTGGTTCCCGCAATTTCCACCCGACCATCCAAACAGACTTCAGCGAACAACAACTGGAACTAATTACACCTATTGCTCACTCTACTAAGGAAGCGCGGCGCTTACTGGGAGCTATCAGCGATGTGGCAGGCCGCTCAATTGACCAGAGTGAATGCCTGTGGCCTCTGTCCATGCCACCGCAGCTGACTGAAGAAGATATTATCATCGCCCGTCTGGAAAACGAATACGAACGCCACTACCGAGAGGGTTTAGCGAAAAAATATGGCAAAAAACTACAGGCCATCTCTGGTATCCACTACAACATGGAGCTAGGGAAAGATCTGGTCGCTGCTCTCTTTCAAGTCAGCTCCTATCATTTACTCAAGGACTTTAAAAATGACCTCTATCTCAAACTGGCTCGAAACTTTCTGCGTTTCCGATGGCTCTTAACCTATCTCTACGGTGCTGCTCCTCTGGCAGAAGCCGGCTTCTACAGTCAGGAATACCCGCAGCCTATCCGCTCTTTTCGCAACAGCAACTATGGCTATGTCAATGACGAGAATATTCAGGTGTCCTACACTTCTTTGGAGCAATATGTAACCGATATTGACAACTACGTTCAGTCTGGCGAGCTCAGTGCTGAAAAAGAATTTTACTCAGCCGTTCGCTTCCGTGGACAGAAGCACAATCGCGCCTATCTGGAGCAGGGTATCACCTATCTGGAATTCCGCTGCTTCGATCTCAATCCTTTTGACCATTTGGGCATTAGCCAAGAGACCTTAGATACTGTCCATCTCTTTTTACTGGGCCTGCTCTGGCTAGATGATGTAGAAAATGTTGATGCAGTATTAAAAGATGCTCATGATTTGAACCAGAAAATTGCTTGTAGCCACCCGCTGACTGCCCTGCCAGATGAGGCAGACAGCTCAGCCATTCTCCAAGCCATGGAAGGGCTCATCCAGCATTTTGAACTGCCAACTTACTATCAAACTTTGCTGGACCAGATGAGAGAGGCTCTCTTACATCCTCAGCTGACACTGTCAGGACAGCTCCTGCCCCATATCCAGCAAGATTCCTTAACAGCTTTTGGTCTAGAAAAAGCAGAAGAATACCACCGCTATGCCTGGACTGCTCCTTATGCCCTCAAAGGCTACGAAAATATGGAACTGTCCACCCAGATGCTACTCTTTGATGCTATTCAAAAGGGGCTAAATGTCGAAATTTTAGATGAAAAGGACCAATTTCTCAAGCTTTGGCATGGTAGTCATGTAGAATATGTCAAGAACGGCAATATGACCTCCAAGGATAACTATGTCATCCCTTTGGCCATGGCCAATAAAACAGTCACCAAAAAGATTTTGGCAGCAGCTGACTTTCCCGTTCCGGCTGGAGCAGAATTTTCTTCTCTAGAAGAGGGACTGGCCTACTACCCTTTGATTAAGAACCGAGAAATTGTTGTCAAACCCAAGTCAACTAACTTCGGACTGGGCATCTCTATCTTCCAAGAGCCAGCTAGCCTGGAAGCTTATCACAAGGCTCTGGAGATTGCTTTTTCAGAAGATGTCGCCGTCTTAGTGGAGGAATTTATCGCTGGAACGGAGTACCGCTTCTTTGTCTTAGACGGACAATGCCAAGCAGTCCTCTTGCGAGTGGCGGCCAATGTCGTCGGAGACGGTCAGCATACCGTGAGAGAATTGATTGCCATCAAAAATGACAATCCTCTGCGGGGCCGAGATCATCGTTCACCGCTTGAAATCATTGAACTGGGGGACATTGAACTGCTCATGCTGGACCAGCAAGGCTATGGACCAGATGATATCCTGCCTGCTGGAGTCAAGGTTGACTTGCGGCGCAATTCCAACATTTCTACTGGCGGAGACTCGATTGATGTCACAGACAGCATGCACCCATCTTATAAGGAACTCGCTGCGGACATGGCAAAGGCTATGGGAGCCTGGGCCTGTGGCGTTGATCTCATCATCCCTGACAGCTCTGCTATTTCCACAAAGGAAAATCCCAACTGTACCTGCATCGAGCTCAACTTCAATCCTTCTATGTATATGCACACCTATTGTGCTGAGGGGCCGGGACAAAGCATTACTCCGAAAATACTAGCTAAACTTTTCCCAGAAATGGACCTATAAAGTAAGAAAACGCAGAAGATGTCTCTGCGTTTTTGTTTTGTAACCGAGGTAGAGTTTTAGATGATAACCTAAAAAGATTAAGCATGGTCCTCCTACAAGTTTAAAATAGCAAGTCATTTGCTGTAAAATCATCCTCTAACAAGCAAATTTCAAACCTCTCCTGCATATAGCAGAGGAAATCTTCCCTTTTTCCCAAAAAGAATCATAGGCCGCGAATACAAGGCTAGTATCATCTGAACAAGTTCCAGCCAGTTACTGTTGGCTTCCATAGCCCACCATCTCAATCGCTTTAAAACTGCCTCGGGTTAAAAATTCATACGGAACCCCTAATGCATCAGCTACCGCCAAACCATAGACTGCCGCTTTCAAAGATTGGTTCATGCTAGCCTCCTTTGTTTTATTATACTATTTTTGGTCTTAAAATTCTTCCTAACCCCAAAAAACAAGCGCAGGCCTGCGCCTGTTTTTCTATTTTGTGTTAAAATAAAAGGTATGGACAAAATTATCAAAACTATCTCAGAAAGTGGCTCTTTCCGTGCCTTTGTACTAGACAGTACAGAGACCGTGCGAGCAGCCCAAGAATACCATCAGACACAAGCAAGTTCAACAGTGGCCCTTGGGCGCACCCTGATCGCTAGTCAAATTCTCGCAGCCAATGAAAAGGGAAACACCAAGATAACAGTGAAAATCCTGGGCACTAGCTCACTTGGTGCTATCATCACTGTGGCAGATACTCAAGGAAACGTCAAAGGCTACGTGCAAAATCCTGGTGTGGATATCAAGAAAACAGCGACCGGTGAAGTCGTGGTCGGACCATTTGTCGGAAACGGGGAATTCCTAGTGATTACCGACTACGGCACAGGCAATCCTTATCATTCCATGACACCTCTCGTCACTGGAGAAATCGGTGAAGACCTAGCTTATTACTTGACTGAAAGCCAACAAACGCCATCTGCGGTTGGGCTCAATGTCCTCCTTGATGAAGAAGACAAGGTCAAGGTTGCCGGTGGTTTCTTGCTTCAGGTCTTGCCAAATGCCAAGGAAGAAGAAATCGCGCGCTTTGAAAAACGGATCCAAGAAATGCCTGCTATTTCAACACTTTTGGAATCTGAAGATCATATTGAAGCTCTTCTTTCTGCTATCTATGGGGATGAACCTTTCAAACGCCTCTCTGAAGAAGAACTTCGCTTCCAGTGCGACTGCAGCCGTGAGCGCTTTTTGAACGCTTTAGCAAGTCTGCCAGCTAGTGATCTAGAAGAGATGAAAGATGAAGATCACGGTGCAGAGATTACCTGCCAATTCTGCCAAACACACTACCACTTTGACGAAAATGACTTGGAGGAACTCATTCGTGACAAATCTTAATACGCCATTTATGATCGGGGATGTCGAAATCCCTAACCGTACCGTCCTAGCCCCAATGGCCGGAGTGACCAACTCAGCTTTCCGGACCATTGCCAAAGAACTGGGGGCAGGGCTCGTTGTGATGGAAATGGTCTCTGACAAGGGAATCCAGTACAACAATGAAAAGACGCTTCACATGCTCCATATCGATGAAGGGGAAAACCCTGTATCGATCCAACTCTTTGGAAGTGACGAAGATAGCCTGGCACGCGCAGCTGAATTTATCCAAGAAAATACCAAGACCGATATCGTCGATATCAACATGGGTTGCCCGGTGAATAAAATCGTCAAGAACGAGGCGGGTGCCATGTGGCTCAAAGATCCCGATAAGATCTACTCTATCATTAACAAGGTTCAATCCGTCCTTGATATCCCTCTGACTGTCAAAATGCGGACAGGTTGGTCAGACCCTTCTCTAGCAGTTGAAAATGCGCTCGCTGCCGAAGCTGCGGGTGTCTCTGCCCTTGCCATGCACGGACGGACTCGGGAGCAAATGTATACAGGGCATGCGGATCTTGAGACCCTTCACAAGGTTGCACAGGCCCTAACTAAGATTCCATTTATCGCAAACGGAGATATCCGTACGGTTCAAGACGCCAAACAACGGATCGAAGAAGTCGGTGCTGATGCGGTCATGATTGGTCGCGCTGCTATGGGCAATCCTTATCTCTTCAACCAAATCAATCACTACTTTGAAACAGGAGAAATCCTGCCTGATTTGACTTTTGAAGACAAGATGAAGATCGCTTACGAACACTTGAAACGCTTGATCGATCTCAAAGGTGAGCACATTGCCGTTCGTGAATTCCGTGGCCTCGCTCCTCACTACCTCCGTGGTACCTCAGGTGCAGCCAAACTCCGCGGAGCCATCTCTCAAGCCAGTACCCTTGCTGAAATTGAAGAACTCTTACAATTAAAAGCATAGAAATACAAAAAGCGAGAGTGGGACAGAAATCGGTAATTCGTTAGAATTCGATTTCGTCGTCCCACCTCCGCACAGTTGAGTAGGGCTGTAAAAGCTGATGAAATCAGCGTAG
>JAWGXY010000013.1:0-25662 GCA_032572035.1 Streptococcus parasanguinis | reverse complement strand
GATTTCATCAGCTTTTACAGCCCTACTCAACTGTGCGGAGGTGGGACGACGAAATCGAATTCTAACGAATTACCGATTTCTGTCCCACTCTCTTTTTGAGGTTAAGATGACCTCAATCTATCTGTGCCTGATGATGTATTGATCATGGTAAAACAAATCTTCGTGAGAAAGCAAGTCTACTCATTTTTTTGAATGATTAGTTCTCCAGATCTAATTTCCCAGACTTGGTCAAAGTTCTTCAGTGCTTCATTCTGTCGGTGTAAAGTAATGATGACAGCACACGGTAAGTCTAGTACTTTTTTCAATTCTGCCTCGAACTGATGAGCATCCAAGGCTGAAAAAGGTTCATCCATAATAACTAATGGACTCTGGCGGTTTTTTTCTCGATTGAGGTACATACGTTGTTGTTGACCACCTGACAGGGATTGAGGAGGTGTTGCTTCGAATTCCGCATCCTTAAACTCTGCGTGGAAAGTATTGAATAGCGTAACATTATTTTCATAACTAGAGATGAAGCTATGCTCTTGTTGCAAGATCAGGCCAAATCTTCCCCAAAGCTGATTTAGAGGAAGATCATTCAGCAAGATCTCGCCTTGGAAATCCTCATCCGTACCATTTAAAATATTGAGTAGGCTACTCTTACCTGATCCGTTCTCTCCTATGAGAGCAATCTTATCTCCTTTGTGAATGGTGGCAAAAGAAATCTTCAATGTTGATTCCCCAAGTTGTTTAGAAAGATTCTTCAATGTGATCGTTTTAAAGGAAGGCTGTGGTGACTGAATTGAAGATGGATGCTTAACAATAGTTTGAAAGCTTTTAATTACAGGTTTTACCGACTCTAACATTTGCAGATCGTAAAGGATTTCTTGAATTGGTTCTGAGAAGGCTGTAATATAACCAAAACTTGCAACCACCTCAGGGATACCAATTTGATGATGATATAGAGAGTAAGCTAGATAGGAAAAGAGAATAAGGCTAATGAATTCAAAAGAAATACCCGTCAAGAGAATACCTGTAATTTTAGTCAAACCATACCCAAGATACTTATCCTGCAAATTTTTGAGAGAACTTCTTTGTTGCTCTATAAAATGAGGTAGAGTAAGTTTGTTAACTAGGTGATGTCCTCGGAATAGATCCTCCAAGGTCCGATAATAATCACCTTGCTTTTCAAGATAGGTTTGTCTACGCTTCGCAGTCAATTGACCAACGATCTTTGGAATTTGAATACTGATGGCTGTTGAAATCAGTAGGATCAGTGCCACTATAGGATTGATCGTTCTGGTAATAATGATGGTATAAATCAAAATTCGTAGAATCTGCTTAAAAAAACTCATCAGTGGAGGTAGATAATCTTTTTCCAGTGAATCAAGATCATTAGATTGATAAGAAATGTATTCTGCGACTGTTTTCTGCTTGAAATCATGGTGGGCAAGTCCTAAAAGAGATTGAAACCAATCGTTCTTTAGATTTGTCGAAAAGAGAATGGCCTGTTTCCAGTCAAGTCGCATTTGGATGTAGTTGCAAGTCAAGTAACCTATAACTGCGATACAATAACCTGACAAAGCTATTTGATAGTGGCCACGAATTAATTCTTGTGTAAAGTATGGAAGAAGAGCCGTACAAATATTGGACAGTCCACTAAAGAGAAAATTAAAGAAAAGATACCAGCGCAAAGGCTTAAGGTATTGAAACATAGACGAAACTCCTTGATAAAGCTATAACATAAAACTGATAATGACATAACAGCCCAGTTACATTAATGAGCAAATAGGGGCATTAGTTAGAAACTTTCATTTTTGTAAAATATAACTAAATTATAGCATATGATGAAGTCAGTTTATTAATTTGAAAGAAGTTTGTCCATGTATTTCTCAAAAAAATTTGATATTAGGATGATTCTGTAGGCGTGTTAATTTAAACAAAAGAATTGCTAGCGACAGAAGATGCTGCGAGTGGAACCTACTTGCCTCCAAGTAGTGGATCTGATCTATCGTGGAAGCAAACAACCTCTTTAGGATGGCAAAAACGTCAAGCCATTCTGAACAAAGTGAAGAATCCGAAAGTTGAAACATTAGAAGAAAAACTCTCAAAAATGTCACGTGCTGAACTGGAGGAAGAGTATGGAGATGTGATTCAAGCCTATAAAAGGTATACGAATATGGGGCAAGGTGATGCGATCCTTGCCAAATGGGATATGAACGATCTCAAATTGTTATGGAAGCGGTATAATGAAGTAAAGGATGATCACTTAGGATTATTACCTTCAGAATTAGCCAAGGTGGACCCGAAATTTAAGAAACGTATCGATGCAATGGATCAAGAAGCGTTAGAAGAGGCCTACCCAGAACTTAAAACATTGATCTCCATGGCTCATGTGAATCCATATGCACAACTATTTAAATCTGAAACAGAACGAGCTAATTATGATTACCTACTAGACCGCTATTTCCTTTTAGATAGTCAAAAAATGCTTAGTTGGCGAGATCCTGCTTTTCAAACTAAATATGATTATTATATAATTGAAGAAGGTATTGATCCTTTTACAGGCAAACCTGCTACACAGGAAGAAATCAATCGGGCAAAAAATATCAAAAAGGTGAGAACTGTTACTGAGAGATTCCAACTGGCAAGTACCCTGTATACCTCTTATGTAGGATACAATCAGTACTACAATAAACCCTATACAACGTTCTCGGATGTATTTAGTAAGGTAAAAGGGAAGATTCCTGTCTTCAATAGGAAACCAGTAATTCCTGTTTTTTCAAATAGATATTCAAAAATAGATTTTACTCAAACTGACTTTGATGTTGAGTTAATAAGAGGTAGATTGAAAACTGATCCAGATACGGCTTTTTTCTGGTCAGGACGAACAGATGGCATTGGAGGAATGGATGTTGCGAAAAAAATAGCAAAAAATAAAGGAGGAGTTACATTAGAATCTACGATTGATGATACGAACATTGTAATGCCTGAATGGGATTTTAATACTCCTTCAAGTGTAACAGCTTGGGAGGAAGCTTCGAATGTTTACGCAGAGCAAGTATCTGGTGAAATAAGAGCTGTAGTTGGTAGCGAACTACGACCAGGAAATATTTGGGAAAACATCGAACTACCAAGATTGAAGGCCAATCCAAATGTTACTAAGGTTACAACAATAGATCCTAAAACAGGGGTAGAAAAAATTATATTCGAGAGGTAGAAATGAAAATTACAGGAACAAGATCAACAATTACTTTTGATTTAGAGAATGGTTTCCTCATAAAAGCACAAGGAGAATTGCTGATCAATAAAAAATTTGTTGTTTATAAAGATAGTATGACACAATGGGAGCCTCCTCATGAGAATCTTCCGATAACTCAAAGAGAAATAGAAAATATTATTAATACAGCTAAAAAAATGGAGAGCAATCAAACTATTCAATTAGACTTTGTATAATTATATTGTATTCTAAGAGAAATAAATCTCTATACAAGTGGTCAGGTTGTCTATCATGGGACCAAACTCCTAGGTGGAAGTGAAGAAGATGCTCAAACTGCAAACTTTATCGGGAACATCGTAGGAGGTTATGTGGCCTCCTCAGCAACCAGCAAGTTTAGTTTGAATCAACCTATTTTTTCAAATCGATATTCAAAAATAGATTTTACTCAAAACAGAAGACCATTATAAAACATTTTAAAAAAATAGAATAGAGGTTTGAAATCCTGAAAAATAGAATTCATTACATTACGAAACTTGAAATGCAAGATCGATTGCCTTTCAGTGGCTTTGTAGCAAATTTTGATGGAAAGCAGATCCAAAACAAAGAAGAACTATTTCGTTTTCTTGAAAAAAATGTCGGACTTCCTGATGCCAATAATTGGTCATCTATTACAGATTGGCTGACAGACTTATCATGGATAAAAGCTGAAGAATACAACTTTATTCTTGAAAATTATGATAGCTTCTTAAAAGATGACTTATCATCTAAAGACTTATTTTTAGAAATTTTGGAAGAAGATATTCTTCCTTGGTGGGAATGCGATGTTGAAAAGCATGTTGTTGGCAGTAAGGTCAAGAGTTTTCAAGTTTACATAGTAGAAAATTAAAAATAGGACAAAGTTTTAAGGAGCTACCTTAAGGTAACCACTTATGTTGGATATAATCAGTACTACAATAAACCCTATACAACGTTCTTGGATGTATATAGTAAGGTAAAAGGGAAGATTCCTGTCTTCAATAGGAAACCAGTAATTCCTGAGGTGAACCATAAGGTAGATATCAATGGTAAAACTATAACAGAAACCACGAGACCTTATGAGCGTGAACATATTTTACGAAATATAGAAGAAAGCAGGCTTGCGAGGGAGAGTTCAGGGTTTAAAGACTTTTCAACCACGAGGCTTCAGCCGGTAGTCAAGTCTCAGCCTGCACCTAAGAATTTAGATGTTGAGGGACCAGTAGTAAATAATATTCAATCTAAATATCCCGATTTGCAAACTTATGAATATAATTCATATACAAATCCTGGTCCACTAAATGATTTAAGAGGTCAGCCTAATGTTAATTTTTATGGGGGACGGTATGATGTTGAAGTTTTGAAGTCTCCCAAAATATTATATCGAGCTGGCGACCAAAGCAATCCGCTAGGGCAATGGTTTACAGAATCAGCCCCACATTCTGAGATAGAAGTTAGAATAAATACGGCAGTAAAACCAATTTGGACAGATCGTTCAGGAAACTACACTGGCAGTTCTCCTTTAAATACAGTTTACGAAATAAAAATACCAGCTGGCACAACAATATATAGAGGACCTGTTGCGAGTCAAGGAGGCATCTATCAAGGTGGTTTGGAATATGAACAAATTTTTATTGAAACTCCGTGGAAAATAGAAGGTGTAGAGGTTATTAGCTCAAAACCATTAAATTAGTGAGGAAAGAAATGAAACGAAAAGAATTATTAGATAATATCAAATTAATATTACCACTATTAAATCAGTACAATGATGGGACAATTCATGTACAAATTTCATTTTTACAAGGATTAGAATGTGCATTGGAAAATGGTGACTCACTCCCTACAATAAGAGAAATTAAAGATATCCTTTATCCTCCAAGAGGAGGTCTATCAGACTTTTTTGTTTGGAAGAATGATTATTTGGAACGACTAAAAATTAATGAAGAAATTGAAGCCTACAATAATAGATTATGGGAGCTTTTAAATCAAATAGAAAACTTGGAATCATAGTAAATGCATCAAATTTTAAAATTAGAAGCATTTCATCAATCTCATACAAGAATTCCAAGCGAAAATGAAGCATCTGCTTTTGAAGATTTTTGGAAACCAGGAGGACAGACCTTCCCAGGAAATATGCCAGAAGCAGTCATTGACGAAGTTCCGTGGGGAGAATTTACAATTAGAAAATTAGGAGGCGATTAAAATGAGTTTAACTAAAATAACATGGGAAGAATTTGATACCTTTGATAAGATTGAATCACCGAAGGGATATGATTTTCGAAGACATGAAGGGAAATATTACACTTTTGGAGAGTTTGGAGTAGCTTCAGTTCGTCGTGTCTTTGAAATTAATCCTTCTGATTTTAATGAATATTTATTAGGCAAGAGGACGGCACGTGAAATTGATTTTAAAGCGGAGAACGATCGTTGGCCACCAACGGAAGAAGAAAAGAAAGCTAGTGAGAAACAATTTATATTAAAAGGCTTAACTCCTTTAATAGCTAGTCCTAAAAGTTGGGAATTATTTACTCAGGAGGAGCTTGAGACGTTAATTCCGCTTGCTGAACAAAAATGGATTGACTGGAGAGGCAAGCTTCCAGATGATTATGTATCGCCATTGAAATAGCTTGTAAGGAACTTGTTTATACACTGTTAGTTGTAGGCAAGTTCCTGTTTTCACTTTAAGTGGACTAAATGAATCGCAAAATATTGACAGAATTCCAATACCATTAATGAGGCATATTCTAATAAAGTTTTAGCTCAGGGCAATAAGTACATTGGAAAAAGTAGTAATGGATTAAAGATTGGAATGTATATAAGAGAATCTGATGGAAAAATTATCTCAGCATTTCCAAGGGAATAAAATGAATTTAGAGGTAAGATTAATGAAGAGAATATATTCAGTTGTGGTTTTTGGAAATGAAGAAAATGATATATTGTTAGTTTTGAAATTTATAGATCAAAAATTTCAAACGCTGTCAGACTTTTTAAATTCTGAGGTTCATAATTTTTATCTGCATGTTCGAGAAGCTTTGGAGAGTGTAATTACTGGGAAGATGGAAGAGTATGCTTTTGATGGTAATATGTTGGGAATCGAAATTGGAAAAGAAATAACAGAAGTTTACTTCCAATTTGAGGAAGAAATATTAGGTGCGCCATGTTTTATTTCAACTGATGAACTGTATAAACTAGTGATTGAGTGGAAAGAAATGGAAGATAAAATGTACAGAGGGGACGATATTTTTCCGCTAATGATAGAGGATTGACGTTGAAGTAATTCCCCAAATAATGGAAAAGCGATGAACAATAAAGAATTAGAAGATTTATTTTACACAGTTCCAAACGATGTGGATTATACAGATCTACTCGAAGAAGTAGACTTGGAAGATATTCCGGAAGAAACAATTGAAAAACTGACTTCTTTATTAGATAGTGATGATGATTTTTTGCGCTATAAATCCTCTCGATTGTTGACTATTTGGGGAATAAAGGAAGGCTTTAATATTCTGACTCAGATGTTTGTTGAAGGTAAATTGGAAGGCTATATTCCTCATCGGCTATATAGTTATGATGATACAAATCGAATTATATTAGATGCTCTTACTAGCTATTGGGCCAATCAGTCAGATAGAGGTGATGGCGATACAGCAAGGCAAGACATATTCCCTTATGTCTGCAAAATTATAGAGCAGGCGGAAAAAGGTTATTATGATCTTTCATATTTTTACTATCTAGTTGAAGATAATGGCTTTTCTGAATACATCCCATACCTGAAACACTTCCTTTCAACTATTATGGACAAACCTGAGGATAATTATTGGCGAATTCATGATACCTTGAAGCTATTCCTCAAGGTAGAGCCTGATTATGTGACACAGTTATTAAAAGAAAAGCAAAAATCATTGGGAGATTTTGGAATCGAGGATAAAGGTGAAAGAAATTAAATTTTATAAAGTAAATGATGAGTATGGTTTTATGTCCAATTTTGCTCCCTACCCTTTTTCAGATGGTAGCAGAATCTGGCCAACATCAGAGCATTATTTTCAAGCACAAAAGTTTTTAGTACCCCAAATTCAAGAGAAAATTCGTCAGATAGCATCTCCAATGGATGCTGCTTTGGAGGGACGCAATCGTCAAAATCCCTTGAGATCAGATTGGGAAGAGGTCAAAGATGAGGTAATGCTCCAGGCTCTTCGGATGAAATTTAGCCAAAATCCAGAAATCGTAAGGGAATTGCTGGCGACAGGAGATGCCAACATCATCGAACATACGCGAAACGACGCCTACTGGGCTGATGGGGGAGATGGCACTGGGAAGAACAAACTAGGCCTTCTCTTAATGCAAGTGCGGGAAGAGTTGAAAAACTCCACTCTGTAACCTCTCCTCTAGCTATTCCAACTATTTCATGCTAGAATAAAGAAAAACATATTTGGAGGCATTATGAATCAGACAGTGACTTATTTACAGGAATTGACAGCCATTCCTTCACCGACCGGTTTTACACGTGAGATCGCAGACTATTTGGTCAAAACCATTGAAGGCTTTGGGTACGAAGTAACTCGGACTGCTAAGGGTGGCGTGAATGTGACCATTCCTGGTGTGATCACAGACAAGCAACGCTACGTCACAGCCCATGTGGATACCTTGGGGGCTATTGTCCGCGCGGTGAAACCAGATGGCCGCCTCAAGCTGGACCGTATCGGTGGTTTCCCTTGGAATATGATTGAAGGGGAAAATTGTACGGTCCATGTGGCTAATACCGGAAAGACCCATTCGGGTACGATTTTGGTCCATCAGACTTCTTGCCACGTCTACAAGGAGGCGGGGACTGTCGAGCGGACCCAGGACAATATGGAAGTCCGTCTGGATGAAAAAGTAACCAATGAAAAAGAAACTCGTGCCCTTGGCATTGAAGTGGGTGATTTTGTCAGCTTTGATCCCCGAACCATTGTGACAGATACTGGCTTTATCAAATCTCGTCATCTAGATGACAAGGTGAGTGCGGCGATTCTCTTGAATCTTCTGCGCGTGTACAAGGAAGAACAGATCCAATTGCCAGTAACGACCACCTTTGCCTTTTCAGTCTTTGAAGAAGTGGGGCACGGGGCTAATTCTAGTATTCCAGCTGAAGTGGTCGAATACTTGGCAGTGGATATGGGGGCTATGGGAGATGACCAAGCGACGGATGAATACACGGTATCCATCTGTGTCAAAGACGCTTCAGGACCATATCACTACGAATTCCGTCAGCATTTGGTAGCCTTGGCAAAAGCCCAAGAAATCCCTTATAAGTTGGATATCTATCCTTTCTATGGATCAGATGCCTCTGCAGCCATGAGCGCAGGAGCAGAAGTCAAACATGCTCTTCTCGGAGCAGGAATCGAATCTAGCCACTCTTATGAGCGGACTCACTTGGATTCTGTAGTAGCAACAGAGCGCATGGTCGATGCCTACCTCAAGAGCGACTTAGTAGATTAAAAATTGGAACTACTCTCCGGAGTAGTTTTTTCTTAAACTAAAACTAAAATTTTCTGAAAATTCCTTTTCTTCTGAAAATCTTTGTGGTATAATCTTAAAATAAACTTAAAATTTCTTAAGGAGTTTTACATGAAAAAAAGAAATGTCATTGCACTTGCGGGAGTTGCCCTCCTTTCAGCAGGTATCCTAGCAGCTTGTTCGGGTGGTTCTAAATCATCTAGCTCAAGCAACGGTCAAAAATTCTCATATGTCTATGAGACTGAGCCAGAAAACCTAAACTATATCACATCTGGTAAAGCAGCAACCCACGATATCACTGGAAACTTGATTGATGGTTTGTTTGAAAATGATAAATACGGGAACTTGATTCCATCTCTTGCAAAAGATTGGACAGTTTCGCAAGATGGCTTGACTTATACTTATAAACTTCGTGACGATGCTAAATGGTATGATTCAGAAGGCGAAGAGTATGCGGATGTAACAGCTAAAGATTTCGTCACAGGGATCAAATATGCGGCTGATAACAAATCAGAAATGCTCTACATCATCCAAGATTCTATCAAAGGCTTGAATGACTACGTCAGCGGTAAAAATAAAGATTTCTCAGCTGTAGGAGTAAAAGCAGTTGATGATCATACCCTTCAAATCACTTTGAACCAACCAGAATCTTACTGGAACTCTAAATTGACTCTTGGGATCACTTTCCCTGTCAACGAAAAATTCGTGAAATCAAAAGGGGATAAATTCGCTCAAGCAAGTGACACCAGCTCCCTTCTTTACAATGGTCCTTACATCTTGAAGAGCTTTACTTCAAAATCTTCTATCGAAATGACCAAGAATGAAAACTACTGGGATAAAGACAAGGTCTACATCTCAGATGTGAAATTGGAATTCTACGATGGACAAGACCAAAGTAAATTGGCCAAATCATTCGGTGAAAATGCTCTTAGCTTGGCAAAACTCTTCCCAACTGGATCTGGTTACTCAGAGCAAGCCAAAGAATTCAAAGACGAAATTACCTACACTCCTCAAGATGCTGCTTCTTATGTTATTGGTACCAACATCGACCGTCAATCCTACAAACACACAGCTAAGAAGACCGATGAAGAAAAACAATCTACTAAGAAAGCTCTCTTGAACAAGGACTTCCGTCAAGCGATCAGCTTTGCCTTCAACCGTGAAGCGTATGCTGCTCAATTGAACGGAAAAGACGGAGCAAGCAAGATCATCCGTAACCTCTACATTCCACCAACATTTGTCCAAGCTAATGGCAAGACCTTTGGTGAAATGGTGAAAACTCAATTGGATACCTACGGAGATGAGTGGAAATCTACTAAACTAGACGATGGTCAAAATGGTCTCTTCGATGCTAAGAAAGCGAGGGAAGAGTTTGCAAAAGCGAAGACTGCCTTGGAAGCAGAAGGTGTGAAATTCCCAATTCACATCGATATGCCTGTGGACCAAACCACACCATCAAGAGTTCAACGGGTACAATCCTTCAAACAATCAGTTGAAGAAGCACTTGGTAAAGAAAATATCGTCATCGATATCCAAATGCTTTCGAAAGAAGACCTTCAAAATGTGACCCTCTTTGCGCCAAATGCGGCTGGCGAAGACTGGGATCTCTCTGATAATGTTGGATGGAGCCCTGACTACCAAGACCCATCAACTTACATGGATATCTTGAAAGCTTCATCTGGTGAAAATACTAAGACTTTCCTTGGATTTGACCCAAGTGAAAACAATGAAGCAGCTAAAAAAGTTGGTCTGTACGACTTTGAAAAGATGATTAAAGATGCTGGTGCAGAAACACAAGACGTCAACAAACGCTATGAAAAATATGCGGCAGCGCAAGCTTGGTTGACAGATAGTGCCCTTGTGATGCCAACTTCTTCATCAACTGGACGTCCATTCTTGACACGTATCGAACCATTCTCAGCTCCATTTGCATGGACTGGTGGTAAAGGAAAAGACCATGTGATCTACAAAGGAATGAAACTCCAAGATAAAGCTGTGACAACTGCTGACTACAACAAAGCCCTTGAAAAATGGCAAAAAGAACAAGCAGAGTCAAACAAAAAAGCACAAGAAGATCTTAAGAAACACGTCAAATAAGGATCGATAATCGAGGCTGATGCCTCGGTTTTTTTTGGATCAGATGAACATCTGTTTGATATAAAAACGCTTACATAGTATAATAGGAGTGTTGATTACAAAAAGTGAGGAGATTGACATGAAAAAGAAAACAATGGTTTCCATTGTCGCATCGAGCTTACTGATCGCGCCGATGGTCTTGCATCAAGTAGCAGCAGCAGACGAGCAAACGGAAGAGCTAGCTCCATCGACAGAAGTGGTCCATGCTCCATCTACTGAAGCAAGACCGACAACAAGTGAAGCAAGCACTGCCACTAGTGAAGAAGCTGCAAGCTCGAATGAGGCATCACTAGATCGGACGGCAGGTGCCAATCAAGTAGCCCCTGCTACAGAAGAACACACAAGACAAAGTGAGCCTACGGTCCCAGTAGCAAGTCCAGCAGCAACGAACAGGGAAGCTGCACCTCAATCTGCTCCTAGTTCAGAAGCTTCGGCAACAAGTCAGGATTTGGCAAAGGTCACAGGTAGCACCCTTGCAGCGGATCAGGCCTCTAAAGAGTTGACGGTCCAAGATGCTGTTAATGGCTTGCTTCAATGGGCAGCAACAGATCCTAGCCAATTGGGCAAAAGTCAAGCAGATCGCGAACGCTTTGCCAAGAGTTTAGGCTTGATTGAAAAATCTGATGATCTGACTCGTAAGGTTAGTCAGCCAGAATTGGCCAAGATGTATGAAACAGCTAAGAAACTCTACGATGCCTATCGTGCTGAAAAGAAAAGCCCGCTCTTTTTAAATGGTCGTGCCCAGCCGATTTTCCCTTATACGACGGGAGAAAAAGCAGACCAAGACTACAAATATGAAGACAGCCAAATTGTACGCTTCCCTGTCTATGTCGAAACGGACTACGACACCGACGCAGATGGCAAGCCTGACTTAGTCAAAGCCATTGTTCAATTACCAAAAGCCGTAGCGCAAGGTGATTTTAAGGCAGCCACTATTCTGGAAGCGCGCCCTTACGTAGCGGGGACGCTTGATGAAAACTACGTGACCCTCGAAAGTTTGGGGCTTCCAACGGACGGTAGCTATGACATGAAGAAACTGCACAGCCAACCTGCAAAGAGACAGCCAGTAAGCAGTGAAACAACAGTAGAAGCAGCCAAAAAAGCCAAGGCATCGGATTGGTATTACTACAGTCCCTACGAGTATATCTATGACTACGAAGATCTGAACTGGTACGACTATTTCTTGGTCAGAGGCTATGCCTTTATCTCGAGTGCGGGACTTGGTACCAAGGGATCAGAAGGATTTAACACCACAGGTTCTGATCTCGAAATCAATGCCTTCAAGAATATCATCGAGTGGGTCAATGGCAAACGCAAGGCCTACACCGATAAGACTAGCAATGTTGAAATCAAGGCAGACTGGGCAACAGGCAATGTCGCTATGACCGGTCTCTCCTGGGCTGGAACCACGACCTTTGGTGTGGCAGCGACAGGCGTAGAAGGCCTAAAGACCATCGTTCCAGCAGCAGGGATTGCCTCTTGGTATGATTATTTCAATAGCCAAGGAACCCAGTTTGGCAATGCGCCTTATAGTGATCTTTCATGGCTATCCCTCTACGTTAGCACGCGGATGCTGGACCAAGACGACTGGGCAGGGATTTGGCAAAACTATTCCAACTACATCAACCAATTGAACAAGGACCAGTACGCCCATGATCGTAACTACAGTGATGTCTGGAAGGAGCGGGATTATACCCTTCATCCGGAAAATCTCAAGACCAGCGCCCTGATCGTCCATGGCTTGAATGATGACAATGTCAAGACCAAACACTTTGAACTCATGTACGATGCCCTCAAGAAAGCAGGCCAAGATGTCAAGCTCTATCTCCACCAAGGAGATCACGTCTATCCAGCGGCTATGTCACGGGGATACGGCATCACCGCCAATGGTCAGGACTTTTATGACCTGCTCAATACCTGGCTGACCCATTACCTCTACGGAGTGGACAATCACGTCGAAAGCTTGCCAGCGGTCCTAGCTCAAAACAACTATGATCCAAGCAAGTGGACCAGCTATGATAACTGGAAGAGCAGTCAACGTCTCTTCTTGAATGCAAGCTCGAAACGTCTAGAAGAAACCATTTCTAGTGATTATGCGGCTGCAGGTGTTGAGATCGCTAACCGTAATGAAACTGTCAGCAAAGCCTCTTCTAAGGCTAATCTGACCTTTGTTTCTGATGTCACTGAGGACACTACGATCAAGGGCCACATTCCCGTTCATTTCAAGGCAGCTCTTGCCAAAGGTCAAGGAAAGAATTTCCAACTCAATGCCCTCTTGGTAGACGTGGCAGATGAGGACTTTGACGTGGTAGGAAATGGTAGCGTCAAGCAAGATAAAACAGCAGACGGTTTCTGGATGGGAAGCAATTTAAGCAACTTATCTGTAGCCGAATACGAAACCATCAAGACCAAGTACAAGGTGATCGCAAAAGGCTGGATCAACCTTGCCAATCCTGAGTCTGGCTACGATTCAGCAAGCTCTCGCGCAAGCATTGAGCCAAAAGTTGGGGAATACCATGATTACACAGTTTATCTCCAACCAAATCTCTATACGGTTAAAAAAGGTCATAAGTTAGCCCTAGTCTTTAACACCTATGACCCGTCTGACCTAACGGTGGAGCATCCATATGAAGTAACCTTTAAGACAGATTCTATCCAGGCTGCGATTCCAATTGTCGAAAAGACTCGCGCCCAAAAGGCAAGCTATCTACCAAGTGCAAGCGATACAGACTATGCAAACCTGCCAGAAGTTGAAGGAGCTTCTCTAGTTGCTCCAGAAGTTCACTACAAGGAAGAATATAGGCTTCCAACCCCAGAACATCTTGTCCAACCAAGCCCAAATACTCCTGACAAGGTAGAGGAGATGAAGACAGGATCAGCTACACAAGAGAACTCTCATCATACAGTAGCAGTATCCTATGGACCTCAATTTGTTTCACCAGGATTGGCAGAAGATCCTCAAGCTCCAACTCCTGCAGTAGAAGGAGGGCATGCGGACCATACGCTTCCACAAACAGGTAGCAAAGATCATGCTCTAGGTCTCTTAGGTCTGTTTACCCTGACAGCTTCTAGCCTCGTCTTTTGGCGCAAGAAGAAAGAAGATGCCTAAGGAGTCCCCGTAGCAAATATTTCTAAAATGGCATCTTTTAGTGTAAAATAAAAGTAGAAATGCAGAATCAGTAGTCACTACTGAAAAAGGAGGAAATATGGCACACATAATCACAGATGCAACTTTTGAACAAGAAACCAGCCAAGGCCTTGTCTTGATTGACTTTTGGGCAACTTGGTGCGGTCCATGCCGCATGCAAGCTCCAATCTTGGATCAGTTGGCAGAAGAAGTACATGAAGATGATTTGAAAATCTGTAAGATGGATGTCGATGAAAATCCAAATACAGCGCGTCAATTCGGTATCATGTCGATTCCAACTCTTCTCTTTAAAAAAGATGGACAAGTTGTCAAACAAGTGGCTGGAGTTCATACGAAAGCCCAATTGAAAGAAATCATTGCAGAATTGAGCTAAAAAGAAGACTCGTTTTCCAAACCGGAAAACGAGTTTTTTTGATGCTCTTTATTTCTTTCAAATAGACGCGATACCCATTGACAGCGCTTTCTTATAGTGCTAAAATGAAGCTGTATTTCCTATAAAATTTTTACAGGAAAAAATTCTCCTAGGAAGGTGTAGATCCTAGGAGAAAATTACATATAAAGGTTATTGCCCCTCTGTATCTTGGGCTACCCAGACACTGACGGAACGTTCTGCCACTGGGAATTCAGCAGTACCGTCTTCTTGGACTTGGACGGTTTCGCTACAATTTTCTAGTACATCATAGTAGGTGAGGCCTGCGTAGGATGAGCCGATCTCCATGACTTTTGTAGCAGCTTGGTTATTGGAAATCAAGCAGGCGATTGGTGCTGATTCTTCTGAACCTGAACGTGTCCAACCGATGCAATTAGGATCATCGAAGTAGTCCGTTTCTTCCCCATAGGCCAGATCTTTACGAACCCATAAGAGTCGATCGAGGACCCCTTGGAAACTTTCTTGCGCAAATTGGCCCTCGATACCGTAGTAGTCTCCATAGAAGACACAAGGCAAACCAGCTTCACGAAGTAAGATCAAGGCATAGGCTGCAGGCTTAAACCATTCTTGGATGGTAGATTCCAAGGCTTGCCCTCGTTGGGTATCATGGTTGTCCACAAAGGTTACGGCCTGTTCAGGATGATTGAGCGCTAGTGTTCCGTCAAAAATAGTTCGAAGGTCGAAATTTTCACCTTCTTGACTAGCTCGGAAGAGATTTTGGTGGAGGGCCACATCGATCAAGTCGTATAAGTAGTCAATGCTTTCCAAGTACTCATCGTTGGTTTCTGTGTCCCCGTTCCAAAATTCACCAAAGACGTAGAAATCTTCACCATATTTTTTGGTGATATTGTGGATGAAATTCTTCATAAAGAAGGAGTCAATGTGTTTGACTGCATCCAGACGGAATCCCTCAACCCCTGTTGTTTCGATAAACCATTCAGCCCATTGGTCGAGATTTTCTACAACCTCGGGATGTTTGAAATCGATATCGGCGTACATGAGGTAATCGTAGTTTCCGTTTTCCTTGTCAACCAGATCTCCATGGGCCCAACCTTTGTTGTCCCCTTGGATTTGGTAGATCCCACTTTTATTACGTGAAGCATCGTAGTCCGTACCGGTGAAATGGTACCAATGCCAGTGGAAGTCATTATAGGCGCCATTTCGGCCATCAAAGATGAATTTGGTCCATCCTTGAATGGTGAAAGGTTCGGTAAGGATCTTGTTTCGATCCATCGGATCGACCTCAACGACCTCGAATTCTTCTAAACCATCTGCAGCAGCTTTGTGGTTAAGAACGACATCGGCCATTGGTTGAATCCCTGCATCTTTGAGGGCTTGAATGGCTTGAAGATAATCGTCTTTGAAACCGTATTTGGTACGAACCGTTCCTTTTTGATCGAACTCGCCCAAATCAAAGAGGTCATAGACTCCGTACCCAACGTCATTGTTAGATGTAGCTTTAAAGGCAGGTGGCATCCAGACTTTACGAATACCCAAGTCTGCTAAGTGTTGCGCATCTTCAGCAAGACGCGTCCAGTGGTTCCCATCAGCGGGCAAATACCACTCAAAATATTGCATTAAGGTTTGATTTTCCATTGTTATTTCTTCTTTCATGTGAATGTTCCTATTTTACCAAAAATAGTTGGATGCGACAAACTTTTGCGCTGTAAGCAAGCCCTTTCTAGAAAAGAAATCGCATACATGAAAGAAATGAAGTGAGAATATAAAAAGTAGCATTTTATTTACGTAGAAATATCAGTCTGATACATATATTTCTATTCATTTTATAGTTTGATCATATCAAAGGAGGATTGGTTTGAAAGTGAAAACCACCAATAGAGAGAGCATCGAAACGATTTTTACCGAAGCCTTGGCGATTCCAAGCTTCACCAACACGGAGACCGAGCAAGGAATCGAAGCTTACCTGGATCAACGGATTGGCCAGATCCCCTATTTCAAGGAACATCCGGACCACTTTGGGCGCTATCAGGTGCCTCAGGATCACTTGCATCGGTCGGTCAATTGGGCCTTGGTCGATAAGGGCAAGAAAAAAACAGTTATCCTTTTCCACCACCATGATACAGTCGATTTAGAAGACTATGGAAATTTGTCGGAGATCGCGCTCGATTCTGATCAAGTAGCAGAAGCCTTGAAAGGACTGGACAGTCGACCTGATATGCAGGAAGATTTAGCTTCTGGAGAGTGGAAATTTGGCAGAGGGTCTTGCGATATGAAAGCAGCCCTAGCCCTTCAATTGGGGGTTCTGGAAGCCTATGCAGCAGATCCCGTGGAAGGTCAGGTCAATCTGCTCTATCTCTCTGTTGGAGATGAGGAATCCTATTCACGTGGGATGCGGGGAGCATTGGGCCTCCTCACAGATTTGCAGGAAAAGTTTGATCTGAATTATGTATTAGCAGTGGATTCAGAGCCCTTTGAATCGGAAGTAGGAAAAGAAAAGGTCCTTCACATTGGCACAGTCGGCAAACTCATGCCAGTCGTTGTGGCGCAAGGCGTCTTGTCCCATATGAAGGAGCCTCTTAAAGGGATCAATGCCTTGTCGCTCCTAGTAGCCATCGCAAGCCAGCTAGATCTTCATCCCCATCTGGCAGATCAGGCCTTGGGAGAGACGTCTCCCCTTCCTTCTTGGTCCTATCTCAGAGATTTGAAGGAGCAGTACGATGTATCGACCGTGCTGTATGCGGCTGGTTATTTCAGTGTGTTGCATTTGAAGAAAACACCCCAAGAGCTCTTGCAACGAATCTATGAACTTAGTCAGGAGGCCTTGGACGCCTTTTACAAGAAGTACGAGCACTTGCAGGATCAGGCAGGCCAAGACCATATGATTGCAAGGCCAAGAGTCATCACCTATCAAGAACTAGAGGAACGTTGCCAAGCCTTAGAGGGCTACCAAGCCTTTAGAGAAGCTTCTAATAAAAAAGCGGAGCAAGATTTTCGTAATGGAACCAGCTACCAGAGCCTTGCAATTCAGCAAATCCAGCGACTCCTTGAGTTTCTCGGAGATAAGGATCCTATGGTGGTCATCGGTTTTGCGCCCCCCTATTATCCTTCCATGAATTGCCGCTTTTTAGACAATACCGATTTCAATATCGTGTCCCTCATCACTGATTACCGAGAGTATCTGGACCAAAGAGGTTACCACTTAAAAGTCGAAGAATACTTTATGGGGATTAACGACACCAGTTATTGTGCCTTGGAAAAGGATGTGGCCTCTTATCAAGTCGTCTTAGATAGCCTAGCTACACCAGCTCAGGTCTATGATCTGGATCTGGAAAAAATTGCTCAAATTCAGGTTCCAGCGGTCAATCTAGGCCCTTGGGGTAAAGAATTGCATAAGCGAGGAGAGCGGGTCTATAAAGAAGACTTCTTGGAGACCATTCCAAACTATCTGTTAGAATTGCTCTACCATTTCGATGATCGCTTATCAACAGAATAAGAAAAAACGGTCCCAATGAGGATCAATTAGGGAGTTAACATGATTACATTTCACGGAGTTACCAAAGATTACGATGGGCACATTGCCCTCAACCACTTGGATCTGACCATCGAGGATGGGCAAATTGTCGGCCTGATTGGCCACAACGGAGCCGGTAAGTCAACGACGATTAAGAGCCTGGTCAGTGTCATCACCCCAACCACTGGATCCATTGAAGTGGATGGTCAGGACCTCTATAGCCATCGGCTGGCGATCAAGAAGAAGATCGGTTATGTGGCGGATTCGCCAGATCTTTTCTTGCGTCTCACAGCCAATGAATTCTGGGAGTTGGTTGCGACCTCTTATGATATGAGTCAGAAAGACTGTGACCAACGCTTGGAAGAGCTTCTCAGGATCTTTGATTTTCAGAGCCACCGCTATGAAGTGATTGAATCCTTTTCACATGGGATGCGCCAGAAGGTCTTCGTCATTGCAGCCCTCTTGTCAGATCCGGATATCTGGGTCTTGGACGAACCGATGACCGGTTTGGACCCACAGGCTTCTTACGATTTAAAACAAATGATGCGCCAGCATGCGGATCGGGGCAAGACGGTTATTTTCTCTACCCACGTCTTAGAAGTGGCCGAACAACTCTGTGATAAGATCGCCATTCTCAAAAAAGGAAATCTCATTTTCTATGGGACGATTGAGGAATTGAAGGGACAACATCCCGAACAAAGTCTGGAAAGTATCTATCTCAGCCTAGCGGGTCGGAAGGAAGAAGGTGGCGATCATGCGTCTTAAGATTATCCAGCAGCTGGTCAATGTTAATATCATCTATGCCAGTCAGCCCGCTCAGATCGCAAAATTACGTGCCAAACAGGCCAAAAAACCGGATGTCAAACTCAATGTTGCCCGTAAATCAGTGCTCAACTATCTCTTTTTAGGCCTGGTCTATTTCCTCATATTTGGCTTGCTTTTTAGCATCTATGATTTTGTCCATCAGCCAGCCTTCTTTGTCAATATGGTCGCCCTTTTTTCCTTGATGACCATTTCCCAAGGCTTTATGAGCTTTTATAATGTCTTTTATGAAAGCAAGGACCTCCAGTTTTACCGGCCCTATGCCTTCTCAGATGCGGAAGTCATTGCTGGAAAGAGCATCTCGGTCATCCTGACCCTTCTCATGGCTATCCTTCCCTTGGTCAGCTATTTTCTGATCCTGCCTGTCCAAGCAGGCGGCTTCAATCCGTTAGGGATCCTGCTAGGCCTCTTTTGTGCCTTAATTCTCTTAGGCGTTCTCTTTTTAGCAACGATCATCCTATCCCATCTGATCACTAAGACCCTCTTTTTCAAAAAACACACGACCTTGGTCTCCAACATCATGGTCGGAATTGGTTCTCTTCTGAGTCTAGGAGCTTATCTCTATCTGAATCTAGTCCAAACCCATCGGGTAGAAGTGTCGGGGGGCGCAGATATTCCCATTCTATTTCCACCTTTTACGGCCTTTCATCAGTTTATCCTCCATCCTTTTGATGGAGAAGCGATCCTTGGCCTCTTGGGCTGGATCCTGGTCCTTCTGGTCTTGATTGGCCTGGTTCGTAAAATCGTGATTCCGCAGTTCTATGATGCGGCCCTTGCAGTTGCGACCAACCAAACCGTTAAAGAGCGCGTGAAAGTGCTCCATGTTGGTCAGAAAGACTCCTTTAGACGATTTGTCATTCAGTATCATCGCAGACTCTTGAGCGATGGAACCCTTATGGTGCAAGTCCTCTTGATGATGAGTATTCTGCCTTATATTTTCCTCCTCAGTGGAGCAGCAGGAGCATCGAAAAATATAGGAGGACTCAGTCCTTACTTGACGCCCCAGTATCTGGTGCCACTGACCCTTGTTGCCATCTTGATCGGTGTTTTTAATAGTTTTGGAGGCTTGACCAGTATTGGTATTTCGCTAGAGCGCGAAAACTTTGAGTACTTGAGATCGCTCCCTATTGATTTCAAACGCTATCTCTTCATGAAGTTTTGGTTGCTTTATCTGGTGCAATCTATCCTTCCTGTCATTCTTCTGGTTGGCGTTTGTCTCTATTTTGGCGTCCATCCCTTGGCTATCCTTGCCATGTTGCTGATCTGGGTTGTAACGACCATTCCGATCTGCATCCGAGACTATGCCAAAGATTTTCAGAACTTTAGCACCAATTGGACCAATATCACAGAGTTGATGACCCGTCATCGTGGGAATGCAGTCCTTCAGTCTATTCTCTTGATTGTCTTTCTCTTTGTGATGTTCCTCTTGATTATTGTCAGCTTCATTTGGACCTATCATTCCGTCAGCACCCTGCTAGCCGTGATCCTTTATAGTGTCATACTGCTAATTGGAGCTGGGATCAGCTATAGCATCTACCGCAAAAAAATCCGTACCCTCTACCAAGAGATCGGACAATAAAAAGAGAGAGTGGGACAGAAATCAGTCATTCGTTAGAATTCGATTTCGTCGTCCCACCCTCCGCACAGTTGAGTAGGGCTGTAAAGCTGATGAAATCAGCGTAGTAGAGCCCACTCAACCACTGCGTCTTGCTCGACAATTCAAAAACAATTGAGAGGCTAGGACTTTTGTCCTAGCCTCTTTTTAGTGGTGATTAAATTTCATAGCCCATGAGGAGGCCGCCTTCTTCGGCGTAGAAACTACAAAGTCCAGAAGTAGGAAGGACTTCAATCATTGCATGGGCAAATTTTTCTCGAATCAATGCAGAGAATTGCTCGATAAATTTTTCATTGTTGCGGTGGGCGATGGTGATATGACCGCCAGCATACCCCGCCTTGATCAGTTCATCAAAAGCCGCCTTGATCGCTTTCTTTTGGCCCCGTGCTTTTTGAAGCAACTCGAGGGTACCCGTCTTACTAGCTTCCCCGACCATACGGATATTGAGGAGTCCGACAACAGTCCCGATCAATTTGCTGAGACGCCCATTTTTGACTAGATTATCAACCTTGGCCAAAACAAAGAGCAACTTTGTCTTAGACTGGTAGGTCGTGATCACATCGACCACTTGATCAAAATCGAGACCTTCAGCGACCAACTGATTGAGCTTGCGAACGATTAGGTCCACCTCACCCCCAGCTGATAAGCTGTTAATGACGTGGATATTGGTATTTGGATACTCTTCCAGATAAATTTTCTTGGCCACCTCAGCACTATTGTAACTACCAGAAAGGGTCCCTGTGATGGTAACAACGAAGATATTATCCGCCCCTTCAAAAGACTTCATATAATCATCCGGACTTGGGCAGGCAGACTTAGATGCAGTCGCAGTCGCATACATCTCCTCCATCATCTGATCAATATTGAGTTGGGCATCATCTGTATAGATGGTATCACCCACTTGGATGGTCAGTGGGACACTGACAAACTCCGTATCTGGTGCCAGGTTGTCCAAAGAGCGGTAGTCACAGCCTGAATCCGCAATAATTTTCCATTTCATCAGTTCATACCTCATAATTGTATAAAAATGTACATTGACAAGTAGATTGTCTTCTTTTACAATTATATCATGAAGTGCAATGCTATCCAAGCAGATATCATCAGGTGAGACAGATAGAAAGTAAATGTTATGGCAGAAAGAAAAATATCCGAGAAATCCTTGGAAAATCTCAAACGATTTAACCAAGAAAACAATGCGATTACACGAGAATCCATCGAAATCTCTCTCCTGCAACTATTGGAGAAAAAAGATCTGAAAAAGATCACCATCTCTGAGCTGGTTCAGCGTGCTGGGGTCTCTCGCGCGGCCTTTTACCGCAATTATGGATCAAAAGAAGAGATTCTAGAGTCTATCTTTCAATCTAGTATCGCAAAGATTACCAAGTCTTTAGATGGCTACAACCTCAAGACAGATCTCTACCAAGTCTGGGTCTATCTTTTTAAGGAAGTTAAGAAAGAAGCTAAGATTATCAGCCTGGCCATTGATTACAATTTTGAGCGACTCTTGACCAAGGCAGTCTATGACTTTTTAGAGAAACGAAATGGCAGCTCCTCAAATGGCGCTGGCAGCTACCTCAATTCTTTCTGGAGCTCAGCTATTGTCTCTGTCATCTCCAAGTGGATCAAGGATGGCATGAAGATCCCAGCTGAAAAAATCGCTACGTTAGGCCTCCCTCTCTTTCCACAAAAGAAGAAGTAAGAACCACCGAGAGGTGGTTTTTTCTTGCAACTATTTCCAACTAGTGAGGAAGTTGCCCCAGTCGCAAAATTTCGGTATCATGGTAGGAGTTAACTAAGAGCGTGGAGGTTGAAATGAAACGAGTGAAAAAGAAAATAATAGGAGTGCTAGTCCTTTTAGTGAGTATAGGATCTTTCTACATGTGGAAGCAAGTTCAAAAGCATGGAAAAACGAATCAGCAAGAAACCAAGCAGAAATATATAGATAATAAACCAGAAAAACCAATCATCCATGTTATTGATGATGATAAATTTGTATTTGTTGCTTCAAATAAACCTGAAAGAATAGCAGTTGGAAGTATGGACAAAATTATGTTATTGATTTTACTTCACATCAATTAGCTGATAAAACTAAAAGTGGAAATAAAGCAGATAATGCAAAAGAGTACTTTAAAGTTATAGCGTATGATATTAATACGAAAGATTATAAGACAAAAGATTATAAGACAAAAGAAATAGATGTATTTGACCTTTTAGGAAATAACAAAGATTATCAGATTTCAAGGAGTCAAGATTTACATTTTCGTAATTTATATTTCATAAATGATCAAGATTATGTTGCCTTAACAAAAAAATTAAAAGTTGATGGGGCAAATGAAGAGATGATATTAAATATTTCTACAGGACAATTAGATGACGCGAAAAAATTTGGTGATTTAAAACAGATATTTCCACCTTATGGTAATTTAGATTTAGCATACGGCGATACTTTAAAAGATTTAGAAAAGATATTGCTTGAGAAATATAATCTTGTCTTAATGCCAGGATATATTGAAAAGGGAGTATCGAAGAATGGAGAAAAGATAGACTTATCTAATACAAATATTGCTGAGGAATACCCTGACTTAGCAAAGGACATAAATCAGTTAGAGCGCTTGTATATGAGGCCGAAACAATATAATAGTAAAGAGTGGTTTGATAAAATACTTCATTGGTTTGCACCAAAGGGGCAGGATGTGTTAGAGGTCTATGCGACCGATCCAAAGACCGGTGAGAAAACACAAATAAAATCCTACAATGAACTGCAGGTTTGGTCTGCTAATCATTCAGAGTAAAGTGGGAAAGAAACAATATGAAAAGAAAAAGTTACGTTGGAAATATTAAAAATAAAAATGAGTAAACAAATGGAACTAAAATTTAAAAATTCAAATATGACCTGTTTTCAGATTGTGAGTACAGATCAAGAATCGAAAAAGTATATCATGGATACGAGTACAATGAGTCCTAAGAGTTATTATTGGGGAATTAAAACAGATACGATTACAGTGGACATGGTGGAGATTGAAAAGAATAATACCCAGTTCGAAATCAAACCCACAACACCTGTCAGTACGATAATGGTAGCCATTATTGTCCAACCAATTGTTAAAGTTGGTTACGATGTTTTAAAGCGGCTTTTTATTCAAAACAATCTTAGTGAACAATTATTATTAAAGTTATTACTCTTTGTAATTTCTATGCTGATTTCTTATTTTGCCATTCTGATTTCATTAAAGGTGGCCCATAAAAAAGCAGATAAATGGATTCCTAAAAACAGCCATAAATACACAGTTACCTTTACAACTATTAAGAAAAGTAATGGAGGAGTATATCCTTTAGTTGCAGCAATTTTCATTTGTTTACTTTTCTTTCTTGGTTTGAATAATGGAACAGAAGGAGCTTTTTTGGTAATCAATGGAATCGTATCCTTATTCTTTTTCATATTTACTCTAGGAAGTTACCCAATTGCTTATCCCTATAAGCAAGGTCAAATTGTTCTTGAAAAAATAGAAGAACAGTAGAAGTTTTATAATATCGTAGAAGTTACATAATTAGCAAATACCATTAATTCAGAAAGTGATTGAATAAAATAAATGGAAGTTAAGTTTAGAGCTTTGGATGTCTATTATTTTGGCATCCTTGAAATGGATGAGAAAAGGTATGTTTTAGATTCAAATTCGTTGACTTCTAAAAGTTACTATTGGGGATTTGCTCCTAAGGAGTTCAAGTTGGATATCATAGAGTTAGAGGCTTCAAATAGGAACTTTGACAAAAAGATTAAAATGGCTCCAGAAGGTAGACGTTCGATAGCGATAAGTATTAGTGTTGCACTTAGTTCGGCTCTATATAGAATAGGGGCTGGAATTTTTAGATATTATAGCATTAGTCAGAATCTCTATTTAAAAATCTTGTTATTTCTAATTTCAATTCTGGTAGCTTTTGTCATTTATAGGGGAATCCTTTGGAAATCTCGAAATGAAATTGCCAGTCGACTCACACCCAATCGTCCAAAGTATAAGATTGTCTTTCGAAATGTAAAGAAGCAGCGACAATTTCATGCTTATCTTTTTCTAATTCCGATCTTTATGATGTTTGGATTCTATATGAATACTCATGATGGAACTGAAGCTTGTTTTCTTTATATCAATGGCATGTTGGCTTATCTTTATATTTGGATAGAGTCAGGTAGTATTCCACTGGAATATGCCTATAGAAAGGGGCGGATTGAATTTGATAGGCTGGAAGCAGTGGATGAGAATCAATCTGCTTACAAGGAAAATTAGAAGAGGTCTTGTATGCTAAAAAAAGCAAAAATAGAACAATTATCAAAAATCAATCTTCGTTACCGGATCTTACAAATGGACGGAGAGTCTTATTTACTCGATGCCGATCGTCCATTTCTCATCAGCTATTTTTTTCCATGGATTTTAAGCTTCATCCCTCATATAGCTTATCCTTTAAACAAGGAAGAAGTGCAGTCTCTAGCTCCTTCGGATCTTTCTAAAGCTCTCAATAAAAAAGATACTCAGAAGAAAGGTCTTGCTTCAGCTTTTGGTGGGGGTGCAACTGCCATGCTTTTGTCCAAAGCCTTTCCTATTTGAAAAGTATCTCTATTTTTCTTCGCATGCGCTAAATCTGGGAATCTTGCTTCTAGTATATAGCCTTGTAATAGGAATTCGGATATGGACAAGCATTCGGAAACCAATGCCCAACATTGTAAATAGCAACCACCCTATAAAGGTATACCTCGTCACAAATGATAGAAAGCATCGATTATTATCAATGATGGCTCCAACTATTTTTGCTGGATTGGTTGTATTTTCATCTTGTGCAATATTTAGTAATATTGCTCCAAATTTTATCCTTCATGTAGCTTTATTGATATTTTTATCGCTCTTCATGTTTTTTGGTAATATACTATTTTTTTCACCAGTGGTGGATTACAAAGTGAAAATAAAACCTTCAAGAAAGGATCTGTTTAAATCGTGAAAATTACAAAGAAAAAAGTCATATATTCTTTGCTGGTTCTCCTCACATCTATTGGAGTCATCTGGTTTTCTTATCATACATATGAGAAGCAGTATTATCGTCAATTTAGTCAATATAGTGGAAAAGCAAAAATTGATGACTATGAGATGATTGCAGATGGTGCAGGTGTCATCGCTCACTGGAAATCAGTAACGCCTGAGGAAGATCAAAAGAAGAAGGAGTATGGAGGTTCTTTAAATCTCAGACGCATTCAGGTTGGAGCCCACCATATTTTGCGTTCCAATATAAAATTGAAAGACAGTCCCTATTATTACGAGGAGCATCCATCAAAAGATGAATATTG
>JAWGXY010000012.1:0-30589 GCA_032572035.1 Streptococcus parasanguinis | reverse complement strand
GTCTTGTCCTTGACGTCGATCCTTCTCATGTGTTTTTATATCAAACAATTTGTCGATGACCACAAGGAACAATTAGGGATATTAAAGGCTTTGGGATACAGCAATGGCCAGTTGGCTAAACGATTTTGGGCCTTTGGACTTAGTTTTGGAGCTGGAGCGCTTCTTGGCTATTTCGCTTCTTTTCTTATGATGGGTCATTTTTATGACTTTCGAAATGAGAAGGGGATTCTGCCAGAAATCACCATTCATTTTCACTGGCAGCTCTTGCTTGCTTTGGTAATGCTACCAACGACCTTCTTTATGGTTCTCGCGATTGGTTATGCTAGAAGACAACTCCAAACCCCGGCTCTTCGATTATTGAAAAAGTCCCCAAGTCCTATCAAGGTCAAAAGGAGAAAGAGGGTTCCTAAGAAAGAGAATGGCTTCTTAAAAGAGCTGTCCTCATCACTGATTTGGGGGAGAAAATCGATCTTGTTTTTTGTGGTCTTTGGCTCCATGTGTTTTGCGGCCATGGTTCAATTGTCCTTTGGCCTCAGGGATTACACAGATGATATCATCCAAACCATGATGATCATGATTGGCTTAATCCTCTCTTTCTCGATTCTCTTTTTGTCATTGGGGATTGTGGTCTCAGAAAGCCGCGAAACCTTGGCTCTTATGAAGGCTTTTGGCTACACCGATCGTGAATGCCAAAGTCATATTCTCGCTCCCTATCGTTTCTGGGCTTATCTAGGATTTGTTCTTGGGACGGTTTACCAATACGGTATCATGGAGATTTTGATCGGTGTGATCAAAGATACGGTTCCTGAAAAGATTGAGCATCACTTTGATGGGAATGTGTGCTTTTGGACCTTGCTTGGTTTTGCGGTGGTTTATGAAAGCCTCTTTTATCTATCCAACAGAAAACTCCAAAAACAAACCATCAAAGAAGTGCTCTTAGCAGAATAAATAGAAAAGAGAGTGGGACAGAAATCGGTCATTCGTTAGAATTCGATTTCGTCGTCCCACCTCCGCACAGTTGAGTAGGGCTGTAAAAGCTGATAAAATCAGCGTAGTATAGCCCACTCAGCCACTGCGTCTTGCTCGACAATCCAAAAACAATTGAGAGGCTAGGACTTTTGTCCCAGCCTCTTTTGTACTGGATAAACAGAAAAACGGATGCTGTCTAAAAATCTTGCAT
This sequence comes from Streptococcus parasanguinis, assembly GCA_032572035.1. Taxonomy (GTDB): domain Bacteria; phylum Bacillota; class Bacilli; order Lactobacillales; family Streptococcaceae; genus Streptococcus; species Streptococcus parasanguinis_AB. Next base: position 29,409 of record JAWGXY010000012.1, on the reverse strand, counting down.
TTTTTTGCAATTTAGGTTACAATGAAGACTATAAAAAATGCGTAATCCCTAGGGTCTTTCCCTCAGGGAATTTTGTGTGTTTTGACCTATTTTCGATGGAAAGAAGCTTTGCTTCTACCGCAGGAAAAAGTATGAATAACATTGGAGGTAATAATGATTCGATCCTTAATTTCCGAGATCAAAGAATTTAAGAAGCCCTCGATTTTGGCTTCCTTGTTCATGGTCTTTGAAGTCATGTTTGAGATTTCGATTCCCTTTGTCATGGCGAGTCTTTTGGACCAGGGTGTTCAACAAAGAAACATGAACAATATTTTGTTTTACGGTGGGCTCATGCTGGTCTGTGCCTTTTGCTCCCTCTTTTGTGGGATGCAGTCTGCCCGTTATGGCGCCTATGCATCGGCTGGTTTTGCTAAAAACCTTCGTCGGGCCATTTTCAAAAAGGTTCAAACCTTCTCATTTGAGAATATTGATCAGTTCTCATCAGGTGGGTTAGTCACTCGGATGATGACGGACGTGACCAATGTGCAAAATGCCTATCAAATGGTGATCCGGATCTGTGTACGGGCACCGCTCAATTTGATCTTTGCCATTGTGGCTTGTTTCTTGATCAATCCGGAAATGGCCATGATCTTTGTCTATGTGACCATCTTTTTGGCAGCTGTCTTAAGCATCATCATGAAGATTGTGTATCCGCTCTTCACAGAAGTATTTGAAGCTTATGACAATCTCAACAACAGCATTCAAGAAAACATCACCAATATGCGAGTGGTGAAGTCCTACGTTAAGGAAGCAGATGAAACCGTTAAATTCAAAAAAGCTTCACGCCGGATTTATAACATGTTTATGAAGGCTATCCGTGTCGTTGTCTTGAGTAGCCCAGCTATGATGCTTTCCATGTATGCTTCTTTCCTTTCGATCTCTTGGATTGGGGCACATCTGATCGTTGGTGGCCAACTCTCTACTGGGAATTTGACCTCTATGTTTAGCTACACCATGACCATTCTCATGTCGCTCATGATGTTTATGATGATCTTTGTCATGTTGTCGATTTCCATGGCCTCGGTCGAGCGGATCAATGAAGTCTTGACGACCAAAGCGACCATTGTCTCTCCGGAAAATGGGATCAAAGAAGTTGCCGATGGATCGATCAACTTTGAGGATGTGACTTTTGCCTATACTGATGAAAATGGCGACAAGACCCATGTCTTGCAAGGCATTAATCTTTCCATTCGTTCAGGGGAAGTCGTTGGCATCTTGGGAGGAACAGGATCAGGGAAATCGAGCCTAGTACAGTTGATTCCTCGTCTCTATGATGTCGAGTCTGGTCAAGTGACAGTAGCAGGTCACGATGTGAAAGAATACGACCTTGATTCCCTTCGTAAGCAAGTGGCGATGGTTCTTCAAACCAATGTCCTTTTCTCTGGTACTATTAAAGAGAATATGCGCTGGGGTAAGAAAGATGCGACGGATGAAGAGATCATCGCAGCTTGTAAGATTGCCCAAGCCGATGAATTTATTCAAGATTTCAAAGAGGGTTATGATACCATGATTGAGCGTGGGGGATCCAACGTCTCTGGTGGTCAACGCCAACGTCTCTGTATTGCGCGTGCCCTTCTTATGAATCCGAAGATCTTGATCTTGGATGATTCGACTTCGGCGGTTGATACCAAGACCGATAGTTTGATTCGTCAAGGGTTGGCCACTAGCTTAAAAGAGACCACTAAAATCATCATTGGTCAACGGATTTCCTCTATTCAAGATGCGGATCGCATCATCGTGATGAATGATGGTCAGATTGATGCCATCGGTCGTCACGAGGAATTGCTTGCGACCAATGCCATCTACCAAGAAGTATATGAAATGCAAACACAAGGGAAAGGAGAAGCAGATGAAAACTAAGAAAAAAGCAAATCTAGGCTCAATCCTTCGCCTGCTCGACTTCCTTTGGAAAAACTACAAGTTGTCCTTGATTATCTCCTCTATCTTGATCGTTCTATCGTCTCTTGCGACGGTCAATGTGACAGCTTCGATTCAGTCTTTGGTCGACGTCTATGTGGAGCCTATGCTTTCGTCCAACAGCCATGACTTTGGACCGCTCTTGTCCTTCTTGACACAGGTTGGTTTGATCTGTTTGATCGGGGTACTTGCCAACTATGGCTTTACCTTGATTATGGCGACGGTCTCTCAAGACTCGCTTAGAAGTCTTCGAAATCAGTTGTTTGCCCGTATGCAAAAACTGCCAGTTCGTTACTTTGATACCCATCAACACGGGGACATCATGTCCATCTATACCAATGATATTGATGCCCTTCGCCAAGCGATTGAACAATCTATTCCTCAACTCTTATCCTCAGCGATTACCATCCTTGGGGTAACGATTACCATGCTGACGGTTAGTCCACTCCTGTTCTTGATTGTTCTTTTCATGGTTATCGTCATGGTCTTTATCATCAAGGATGTTTCTGGTAAATCAGGTCGTTACTTTGGGGCCCAACAAAAGAACTTGGGGATTGAGAACGGCTTTATTGAAGAAATGATGTCTGGTCAAAAAGTGGTCAAGGCCTTTGTGCATGAAAGAGAAAGCATTGAAGATTTTGATCGGATCAATGACCAACTCTTTGAATCTTCTTACCAGGCCAACCGCTATGCCAATGTCCTCATGCCGATTCTTGGGAACTTGGGAAATGTTTCCTTTGTTCTAACAGCCTTGATCGGGGGACTCTTTGCGCTAAACGGCGTCGGTGGTTTAACCATTGGTGGTCTCATGGCCTTCTTACAATTGAACCGTTCCTTCACAGGTCCCATTGCCCAGGTCTCTCAACAATTGAACTTTGTCCTCATGGCCTTGGCTGGTGGAGATCGTGTCTTTGATCTTTTAGATGAAGAAGAAGAAGTCGACCAAGGAAAAGTGACGCTGGTCAATTATGAACTGGTCGATGGAGAAATGGTCGAAACCGATCAGAAAACCAACAAATGGGCTTGGAAACACCCACGTCCAAATGGAGATTACCAGCTTGTCAAGATGGTCGGAAACGTGGTCTTTGATGATGTTGATTTCTCATATGATGGGAAGAAACAAATCCTTCATGGCATCAACTTGTACGCGGATAAGGGGCAAAAAGTGGCCTTTGTCGGAGCGACTGGTGCAGGAAAGACAACCATCACCAACTTGATCAACCGCTTCTATGACATCCAGTCAGGAATGATTACTTATGATGGAATCGATATTAAATTGATCGAGAAAGATTCTCTTCGTCGTTCTCTCGGAATCGTTCTTCAAGATACCCACTTATTCACTGGTACGATTGCGGAAAACATCGCTTATGGCCGTGCTGATGCAACACGGGAAGAAATCCTTGAAGCAGCTCGGATTGCCAATGTGGATTCCTTTGTTAAGCACTTGGATCAGGGCTATGAGACAGTCTTGACGGATGATGGGGCTGGTCTATCAAATGGTCAACGACAATTGATCGCCATTGCCCGTGCAGCCCTTGCCAATGCGCCTGTTTTGATTCTGGACGAAGCGACGTCTTCGATTGACTCGCGGACAGAGAAGATGGTGCAAGAAGGGATGGACCGCTTGATGGAAGGCCGGACTGTCTTCGTTATCGCCCACCGTCTATCGACAATTGTCAATTCCGATGTCATCATGGTGATGGACCACGGACGCATCATCGAGCGAGGCAACCATGCTTCCTTGATGGCAGAACGTGGCACCTATTACCGCCTCTACACCGGTGGACTTGAAATTGATTAATAATAGAAAAAGCTTGAGCGTTAGCTCAGGCTTTTTTGGCTTATGGATAATGACTTCTTAGAAACTTTCCTTAGGTGAGTACGGACGTCAGCGAACTTCGAAGAAGTTCCATGACTAATTATTGAGCCCCTTCGCTCTTTAATTTCTGGGCTCAGGCTAAAACAGTTTCCCAAACTGTTTTACTCTCAAAATTCCTGAGTGCCTGAAACGTTATTGTTTCAGGCACTTTTCTCACAGCGGAAAGTCTCGAAAATAAATAGCCATTCATCAAAAATCCTGACTACACTTTCAGGCTTTTTGCTTATTTCTCAAGTAAGTCTTGGATCAAGTCTTCCATGGCAGCTGGCTCTGTTTTGGAGGAGAAGCGTTGGGCAACTTGGCCTTGTCGGTCGATGACAAATTTTGCGAAGTTCCATTCGATGCGTTTGCCCAGTGGCCCAGCTGCTTGGCTTTTGAGCCAGTCATAAAGAGGAAGGGCTTCTTTACCATTGACCTTGGCTTTAGCGAATCGTGGGAAGGTGGTCTGGTAGTTGAGGCTACAGAAGCTATTGATTTCTTCTGCCGTTCCTGGTGCCTGCCCCATGAATTGGTTACAGGGAATGTCTAGGATTTCCAGCCCCTTTTCCTGGTAGCGCAGGTAGAGATCTTGCAGTCCTTGGTATTGCGGGGTCAAGCCACAGCCTGTTGCTGTATTGACTACGATGAGGACCTTACCTTGGTAGTGAGAAAGGGGAATCTCCTCCCCATTCTGGTTTTCTAAAGAAAAATCATAAATGCTGGTCATAGGTGGTATCCTTTCTGTCTCTTCAACTTTTATTGTAGCACAAATGTCCTAAAATTGGGCCTAGAGGAGCATAACTTCTTGCTTTAGTCCCTCCTGTGAAAATGATATAATAAGAAGATAACAAGCTCTTAAGAAAATGCCAAAAGGAGAACGGATCGGATGAAATTACTCTATACGGATGTTCGGACCCCCTTGACCCAGGTCCTGACACAAGAAGCCGTAGGGTTAGTAGAACAGGGCAAGCGTGTGTTTTACATTGCACCCAACTCTCTTTCCTTTGAAAAAGAAGCCAAGGTCTTGTCCTATTTAGAAGGTCAGGCTTCTTTTGCCATTACCGTCACGCGCTTTGCCCAAATGGCCCGTTATTTCATCCTGAATCAGGTTTTTGAGGAGCAACCCTTGGATGACATCGGTCTAGGTATGCTATTTTTTAAAGCTCTGTTCCAGATGAAGGAGCAGGATCTCAAAGTTTACGGGGCCCTGCGCAAGGATCCTCAGTTTATCCAGCAACTGGTCCAGCTCTATCATGAATTGCAGACGGCCCAGATGGATTTTACCGATTTAGAGTTGCTTGAGGAAGCTGAAAAAAGAGAGGACCTCTTGGCAATTTTTGAAGCGGTCTCTGAGATGCTGGTCCAGCACCGGTATGAATCCCAGTCCAAGATGGCCTTTTTCCTCAATCAGGTCGAAGAAGGGCACTTGGAAGAGCAATTAAAGGATGTGGCGATCGTCGTCGATGGCTTCACGCGTTTTTCTGCGGAAGAAGAGGTCCTGATTGGTCTGCTTCACCGTAAAGGAGTGGAGATTGTCATTGGGGTCTATGCCAGTGAAAAAGCTTATCGAGCAAGCTTTAGAGAGGGCAATCTTTACCAGGCCAGTGTTGACTTTCTCCTCCAGCTGGCAAAGACTTTTGAGGTACAGCCTCAGTATTGTGGGCAAGCGATCGAAGACTCTTTTAGTCGCATTACCCGCATGCTAGAAGCGCGCTACGATTTTTCACAAGTGGAAAATGAGCTCAAGGAGGACGATCGAACAGCGCTCCAACTCTGGCAAACCAACACGCAAAAGGAAGAGTTGGAATTTGTCGCCAAATCCATCCGTCAGCGTCTTCATGATGGGGCACGCTATCGGGATATTCGGGTCTTGTTAGGCGATGTAGAAGCTTATCAACTACAGCTCAAGACCATTTTTGACCAGTATCAGATTCCCTTTTACTTGGGACGAAGTGAGGCCATGGTCCACCATCCCTTGATTCAGGTCATTGAATCGCTAGGGCGGATCAAGCAGTTCAATTACCAGACAGAAGACGTCATCAATCTGTTAAAAACGGGTCTGTATAGTGATCTGACGCAAGCAGAAGTCGATGCTTTTGAGCAATACCTTCGCTTTGCGGAAGTAAAGGGTGCTACAAAATTTCACAAGCCTTTTACTAGCAATCGTCAGGGCAAGTTCAATCTAGAGGAGCTCAATGCCCTCCGGGAACGCGTCGTAGAACTTTTAGCTCCTTTCTTTTCACAGCGCAAACAAAAGGTGAACCGTCTCTTAACGGCCTTTACAGAGTTTCTGCAAGAGGCTCAGCTTTCTCAGAATCTACAAGCTTTGATCAAGGATCTAGCTTTGGAAGAGCAGGAGCGCTATGACCAGGTCTGGAAGACCTTCCTCCACGTCTTAGAAGAATTGAGTCTGGTTTTTGAGGACCAAGAACTGACAGTGGATGACTTTTCAGCTCTTGTCTTATCCGGCATGCAATTGTCACAATACCGGACAGTTCCTGCTACAGTCGATGTAGTGACCGTTCAGTCCTATGACTTGATTGAACCCTTGACAGCCCCTTATGTCTACGCGATCGGGCTGACCCAGGAACGTTTTCCAAAGATCGCGCAGAACACCTCGCTTCTCAGTGAAGAAGAACGACAACAGCTCAATGAGGCCACCCAAGAAGGAGCAGAGCTCCAGGTGTTGACCAGCGAAAATCTTAAGAAAAATCGCTTTGTGGCGGTTTCGCTACTCAATGCAGCGACCGAACAACTGGTCCTATCGGCCCCTAGCTTGGTCAATGAAACGGAAGATAGTGTCTCTCCTTACCTTCTAGAATTGGCCAAGGAGCCTATTGCCATCGAGTGGACGACCAAACAAGCGCAAGCTTCGAGTGATGACATCGGGACCTACCGAGCCCTCTTAGCGCGCGTGATCGAACTCCATCAAGAGGAGATCACGAGTGAGCTGTCTGCTGAAGAAGCCAGCTTTTGGGGTGTGGCCGTGCGGGTCTTGCGAAAGAAATTGCAAGCGGAAGGCATTCAGATTCCTCAGATTTCAACGGAATTGAAGAGTCGCCAGCTCCAGTCGGATACGCTTCAAGCGCTCTACCCAGAGGGCAAAGCCTTGACCTTATCTGCTTCTGCCTTGAATGAATACTACAAGCACCAGTATGCTTTTTATCTGCGCTATGTCTTGGGCTTACAAGAGGATGAGACGATCCGGCCAGACGCCCGCAGTCATGGGAATTTCTTGCATCGGATCTTTGAAAGGGTCTTAAAAGATAGCTCCGATCAAGCTTTTGATCAGCGCTTAAGCGAGGCGATTCGAGAAACCAGCCAAGAAGCAGAGTTCCAGCAATTGTATGGAGAAAATGGAGAGACCGAGTTTATTCGCAACTTGCTTCTTGATACCGCTAAAACAACGGGGCGTGTCCTCGCCCAGCAAAATGGCATCGAGACCATTGGTGAGGAGACCCTCTTTGGTGGAAGCACCCACACCTCTTATCCATTGTCCGATGGCAGGCTCTTACAGTTACGAGGCAAGGTGGATCGCATTGATCAATTGAGAGATCACGGAGCCCTCGGAGTCGTTGACTACAAGTCCAGTCTGACGCAATTCCACTATGACAAGTTCTTTAATGGCCTGAATTCTCAATTGCCAACCTATCTTTCTGCCATTCAGGATCTGAAGGAATACCAAGCGGAGCAAGGGATTTTCGGAGCCATGTATTTGGAAATGGGAGATCCCCTAGTAGATCTGAGAAAGACCAAGACAGTCGAGGACGCCATCAACCAAACTATGAAAAGTCAACAGTACAAGGGACTCTTTATGGCGGATCAGGCGCCTTATCTGGGCGAGGCCTATGATAAGAACAAGGCCATGATGCTGAGTAAGGAAGAGCTGGACCTGCTCCTCTTGTACAACGCTTATCTCTATAAAACAGCAGCAGAAGGGATTCTCAAAGGGCAATTTGCCATCAATCCCTATAGTGAAAATGGGCGCAATATCGCACCATATGTGGAGCAGTTTAAATCCATCACTGGATTTGAAGCCGATCGTCACCTCGGTCAGGCACGGTTCTTGACCAAACTAGACCAAAAAGGAATACGCGGTGAAAAGGTGAAAGCCGCTTGGATCGAGAAGATGAAGGAGGTCTTGAACAAATGATCAAACAAGCATTTTTGACAAGAGATGAAATCAAGGCCCTTCAGGCCCAAGAGGCAGCCTCTACCAAAGAGCAAAAGCGAACAGCAGAACAGATCGATGCCATCTATAGTTCTGGGACTAATATCTTGGTGTCGGCCTCGGCTGGTTCAGGAAAGACCTTTGTCATGGTGCAAAGGATTTTGGATCAGATCCAGCGAGGCATCTCTATTAAGGAGCTCTTTATCTCTACCTTTACAGTCAAGGCAGCAGGAGAGCTCAAGGAGCGTTTGGAAAGTGAACTTGGAAAAGCGCTTCAGGCGTCTGATGACCCAGAACTCAAGCAACACCTGGCCCGTCAAATCGCAGATGTCGCGACCAGCGATATCGGGACCATGGACTCCTTTACCCAAAAGGTCCTAACTCGCTATGGCTATTTGCTTGGGTTGACACCCCAGTTTCGGATTTTACAAAATGCCAGTGAGCAACGTCTCTTACAAAATGAAGTCTTTCAAGCTGTTTTTGACCGCTATTACCAAGGGGAAAATCAAGAAGCTTTTGTCCAGATGGTCAAGAATTTCACGGGACAGCGCAAAAATTTGACCTTGTTTAAAGAGCAGGTCTACCAGATCTATGATTTTCTTCAGTCGACCAGTGATCCAGAGAAATGGTTGGAGGAGCATTTCCTAAAAGGTTATGAGGAGACTGATTTTGAACAGGTTGAAGGTGCTCTGATGGAGAGCATCCAGCAGGCCCTTTATGAGGCAGAAAGCTTTTTTGCCTTTCATTTGTCCAATGAGGGCCAAGCATTTGGCAAGGCCAAATATTTGGAAGCGGTGCAAGAGGTGCTCGATCAAATTGGAAGCCTGACAGGTCCCACCAATAAAGAGCAACTGACCTCTGTCCTAAAGGCAGTCGTGGCGATTAGTCGGGCTTCAAATGGGGGAGCCTTGACCAATAGAGCTCGTAAGGAAGAGTTGAAAGAGTTAGTCACGGCTTATAACCAGGATAAAACCATACATATCAACCGCCTCAGAGACTTGGAAAATCAGCTCTATCAGCTGGAATTTCAACAAACCTTCCACCAAGAAGAAGGCCCCATGCTCTCCTTGCTTCGGGACTTTATCCGAGACTTTGCTCGCGCTTATCTGGAGCGAAAAATTCAAGAGAAAGCCTATGAATTTGGAGACATCAGTCATTTTGCCATTCAAATTTTAGAGCAATTCCCAGAGGTGAGACAGGCCTTTCAAGAGCGTTATCATGAGGTCATGGTCGATGAGTACCAGGATACCAACCATACCCAAGAGCGGATGTTGGACTTGTTGTCAAATGGCCACAATCGCTTCATGGTGGGGGATATCAAGCAATCCATTTACCGCTTCCGTCAGGCAGATCCACAGATTTTCAATGATAAATTTAAGGCCTACCAAGAAGAAGGGGCAAAAGGGCGGTTGATCCTCCTCAAGGAAAATTTCCGGAGTCATGTGGAAGTGTTGGATGCGACCAATGATGTCTTTCGCCATTTGATGGACGAAGAGGTAGGAGAGATTGACTACAATCAAACCCACTATCTAGTTGCAGGAAGCGACAAGCAGCGGATGGCCTTGCCACAACATCGGGCAGAATTTTTGCTCTATGATGGCAGCCAAGACCAAGAAGAAAAGGCCGAAGATGAGGAAGCTGCTTCTGGACTTGAGACGGTTTCCAAGGGAGAAATTCTCCTTGTCATCAAAGAAATTTTACGCCTCCATCGGGTGGAAAAAGTGCCTTTTAAAGACATTACACTTTTGACCGCGACTCGAACGCGAAATGACGCGATTCTGGAAGCTTTTGACCAGTACCATATTCCGATTGTGGCAGATAGCGGACAAGCGCATTATCTAGAGTCGCTGGAAGTAATGGTCATGCTGGATACCTTGCGGACCATCAACAATCCCTTGCATGATTATGCCTTGGTTGCTCTCATGAAATCCCCCATGTTTGACTTTGATGAAGATGAGTTGGCACGGATTTCCTTACAGACGCTTCCAGAGCAAAAGCAAGAGGCCTTCTACCACAAGGTCCAGTTAGCCCTTGAAAAAACTGCAGAGCATGCAAATCTGATCGATGCCAAGTTCTTCGCTAAAATTGAGAACTTCCTCAAAGTTTTATCTACTTGGCGGGCTGCTGCCAAAACCTCTTCACTCTATGATTTGCTGTGGAAAATCTATGAGGATCGTTATTACTATGACTATGTCGGCGTCCTTCCAAATGGTGCCCAGCGCCAGGCCAACCTCTATGCCTTGACGCTTCGGGCCAATGATTACGAGAAGGCCAGCTTTAAGGGCTTGTCGCGCTTCATTGCTATGATCGATAAGATCATCGAAAATGAACATGATTTGGCCAGCGTACCTCTTGCAGCACCAAAAGATGCCGTCCAGCTCATGACGGTTCATAAGAGTAAGGGGCTGGAATTCAAGTATGTCTTTATTCTCAATATGGACAAGGCTTTTAACCGCAAGGATCAATCGGGCCCGATTATCCTCAGTCGCCAAAAAGGGATTGGTTTTAAATACATTGCCAACCTGCCAGTTGAGACCGAAAATCCAGCCGCCCCAGAGTTCATCCGCCTGCAGATCGAAACACCTTGTTACCAACGGAACGTGGAAGAAACAAAGTTGGCCACCATTTCTGAGCAGATGCGTCTTCTTTATGTCGCCATGACACGGGCCGAGCTCAAGCTCTATCTGGTCGGAAAAGGCCGGGAGGACAAACTGCGTGATACCGATTGGGGGACCAGTCGCAATGGCAAATTGGATCCGGAAAAACGAAAAGAATGGACCTCTTATCAGGACTGGCTCTTTGCCATCCAAGATGTGTTCACCAAGAATACTCTGGCCTATGACACGCGTTTTGTGACAGATGAAGACTTGACACCGGACCAGCTGGAACCACTAGAGAAGGAGAAGGATTCTAGCCTTGATCAGCTCAAGAATGTCCGTCAGTCAGAGGATATTCGTCGGGCCTTGGATATCTTGGAAAACGTTGATCGGCTCAATCAGCTCTATGCTCCGGCCATTCATTTACCAAGTGTCCGTACCCCTAGTCAGATCAAGAAATTCTACGAGCCGGTCATGGATGCCAATGGCGTCCAGATCATGGATGCAAAGCTTGTTTCGCCTGACTTTGAGCTGCCAACTTTTGGTCAAGAAAAAGCCGTGACAGGAGCCCAGGTCGGTAGTGCTGTCCATGAACTCATGCAGCGCGTGCCTCTTGGAGAAGAAATCACGCTAGATACACTGCATCAAGCTTTGGAGCAAGTTCAAGCAGAGCCAGCGGTCAAAGCCCGCATCAAGCTAGAGGCCATCCTTGCTTTTTATGAGACGCCTTTGGGGACCTTGCTTCAAAAAGAGGCCTCTCGAGTCCGTCGCGAAGCTCCCTTTGCCATGCTGAAGAAAGATCCAGCCAGTGGTGAGGACTTCGTCGTGCGGGGGATCTTGGATGGTTACGTGGTGCTAGAAGATCGGATCCTACTTTTTGATTATAAGACGGATCACTACAAGGTTCCTAGCCAATTGGTCGAACGCTACCGGGATCAGCTCGATCTCTATGCAGAAGCTCTTCGTCGTTCTTATGGCAAAGAGCAAGTAGAAAAATACCTCGTGCTTCTAGGAGGAATTCATCTAGAAGTGGTGAAAGTGGAGTAAATCATGGCAATTGCACAGGAAAACATCGAACGGATCCAAAGAATGGAAGGTTATTTGAATGACTATGCCAAGACTTTGGAAGAAACCAAAAAAGCAGTGGATCAGCTAAAAGAGCATCAAGAAAGCTATATCCAACTGCGCGATTATTATAGTAGTCAGGCCTATTTTGATGATTTGGACTTGTCCAATCAAGCTGACTATCCAGCAGATCTACCTTGTGGTGTCTTGTCTGAAGATGCTGTCTATGATTTGTTAGACGAGCATTTTCAGATGGGAGTGGAACTCTTGGAGATCGCAACGAAAATGATCAAAGAACGGTGAAATTTCAATCTAAAAGCTCCGGGAAACCGGAGTTTTTAGATTGAAGAATAACGTCATCATAGAAACTTTCCTTAGGTGAGTACGGACGTTAGGTGAAATTATCCAGTGGATGATTTCAGCAATCCAGGAAGTTCCATGACTAAATCAAGATACAAAGGGCGACTACGGATAAAGTCAAAATAGGAAGTTTGACGAAGAATCTTTAGATTCTAGGAGAACTTATCTTTTTGACACAATCCGCAGCCTGTGTTCAATTAGTTTTGAACCTCTTCGCTCTTTAATTTCTGGGCTCAGGCTAAAACAGTTCCCCGAACTGTTTTACTCTCAAAACTCCCGAGTGCTAGAAACAAAAAGTGTTTCTAGCACTTTTCTCACGGCGGAAAGTTTCAGTATATGTTTGAATCAAACATAATATATATCATTCTAATTTTTTTAGCATTACTTGTGTTAGCATATCGTGACAAACCCTACCAGTAAAAGAAAATTTTCCAAAATGGACTTTTTCTTCAGCAAAAAAAGCTCCGGTTTCCCGGAGCTTTTTGAATGATTAGTGTGAGACACGGCGACGTGCTGCTTTTTTGCGGTTTTCTTCGATGAAAGCTGCTTTTTGTTCTTCTGGTTCAATTACTTTCTTCTTGAATGTGTAAACTGCACCTGCGACAGCAGCAACTGTACCAGCAACACCAGTAACAAAACCTTTACCAAATCCTTTAGCCATGAGAATTTCTCCTTTTCTGAACTTTAAATATTTATGTTATAATATATGGTAACGAAAAAACGTGAATTTTGCAAGGAAAAACGATGAAAACCAAGATAATTGTGATTGTGGGACCGACCGCTGTTGGAAAAACAGCTCTTGCGATCGATTTGGCACAAGCTCTCAATGGTGAAATCATTAGTGGCGATAGCCAGCAAGTCTATCGCAAGCTGGATATTGGAACGGCCAAGGCGACACCAGAAGAGCAAGCAGCAGCTCCCCATCATTTGATCGATGTGCGGGAGGTGACCGAGTCTTACTCGGCTTTTGATTTTGTAAGAGAAGCTAAGACAGCGATTGAAGAGATCACAGCTCGAGGCAAGCTTCCTATCATTGCAGGTGGGACAGGCCTTTACATCCAAAGTCTGCTCGAAGGTTATCATCTAGGTGGTGAAGTTCCTCATGAAGAGATTCTGGCCTATCGCGCTCAATTGGACTTGTTGTCGGACGAAGACTTGTACCAAAAGGTGGCGGAGCAAGGACTTGTGATTCCTCAGCTCAATCGCCGTCGGGCCATGCGGGCTCTTGAAATTGCGCATTTTGGGCAGGACCTCGCAAACGAAGAGACCGATTATGAACCCTATCTCATCTGTCTAGATGATGAACGGTCCTTGATCTATGATCGCATCAATCGCCGAGTAGATCGCATGCTAGAGGAAGGCTTGCTGGATGAAGCCCGCTGGCTCTATGATGACCATCCAGAGGTTCAGGCAGCTAAAGGGATTGGTTACAAGGAACTCTTTCCTTACTTTAAGGGAGAGCAGAGCCTTGAGGAAGCCAGTGAGATCCTCAAGCGCAATACGCGGCGGTTTGCCAAACGCCAGCTGACCTGGTTTCGAAATCGGATGGAAGTAAAATTTTACGCCATTTCTGCCCCCCATTTCAAGGAGCAGGTTCTTGCAGATGTAAAGGAGTTTTTACAGCATGATTGAAACAGAAAAAAAACAAGAACGCATCCTTTTGGTTGGTGTGGAACTTCAAGGCATGGACAATTTTGATATGTCTATGGAGGAGTTGGCAAGTCTGGCTAAAACTGCCGGTGGAGATGTCCGGGGTTCCTACACACAAAAACGGGAGAAATACGACACCAAGACCTTTGTCGGCTCAGGAAAACTCGAAGAAATCGCTCAAATGGTCGAAGCAGATGAGATTACGACCGTAGTGGTCAATAATCGCCTGACCCCCCGTCAAAATGTCAACTTAGAAGAAATCCTTGGGGTCAAGGTCATTGACCGGATGCAGTTGATTTTAGATATCTTTGCCATGCGGGCCAGGAGTCATGAAGGGAAGTTGCAGGTGCACTTGGCCCAGCTCAAATACCTTTTGCCACGTCTTGTCGGTCAAGGGATCATGCTCAGCCGTCAGGCTGGGGGAATTGGTTCTCGTGGTCCAGGGGAAAGTCAGTTGGAGTTGAACCGCCGGAGCGTTCGCAATCAAATCACCGATATCGAGCGCCAGCTCAAGGCAGTTGAAAAAAACCGGGAAACCCTTCGTGAAAAACGCTTGGAATCACCTGTCTTCAAGATTGGTTTGATCGGCTATACCAATGCAGGAAAGTCGACCATTATGAATCAGCTGACCAGTAAGAGCCAGTATGAAGCCGATGAACTCTTTGCGACCTTGGACGCAACAACTAAGAGCATCCATCTAACAGGCAATCTGCAAGTGACGCTGACTGATACGGTTGGTTTTATCCAAGATCTACCAACAGAGTTGGTTTCGAGCTTTAAGTCAACCTTGGAAGAAAGTAAGAATGTAGACCTCCTGGTCCATGTCATCGATGCATCTGATCCTAATCACGAAGAGCATGAAAAGACGGTACTTTCGATCATGAAGGACCTGGATATGCTGGAGATCCCTCGCTTGACGCTTTACAACAAAGCAGATAAAGTAGCAGACTTTACACCAACCCAGACACCTTTTAGCTTGATTTCAGCGCGCTCTGAGACAGCCCGTGAAGATCTCCAGGCTTTGCTTCTAGAAAAATTGAGAGAACTCTTTATTCCCTTTACCATTCGCGTTCCTTTTTCAAAAACTTATCGGACACATGATCTAGAAACAGTAGCGATCATTGACCAGCGCGAATTTGAAGAGGATGTCGAGGTCATTCAGGGCTATATCGCAGAGAAAAATAAGTGGAAGTTGGAAGAATTTTATGACGGATTACGTTGATTTAGCAATAAAATATGGAGGCTATACCAGCCTCGATCGGGTCTATCTGACCAATCTTTTAAGCACGATCCCTGAGGAATTGCGTCTCCGTGTGATTACGCCTCCCCCAAGTGTGATCAACGCCTATTTCGCAGAGCTCTATCAAAAGAAGAGCCCCAAGGAGGCCATGGATTATTTCTTGGACTTGAGTCGGGTATTTGACTTATTCACAGTTCAGCAAAGCTTTGATGAACGAAAGCCATTTATCCGCCTCAATTTATCAGGTAAATCTTATGGCTTGGCCTACGCAAATGAAGAGCTAGCCTGTGTCTTTGCTGAAGATCCAGCAGAGGATATCAACCCTGCCATTTTATTCGAAATTGCAGAGATCTTTCCACATTGTTTGGTCTTTGAAAAAGATGATAAGATCTGCTTGCAAGAGGCTGAACCAGAAGTGGTCACTAAAACAGAAGCCCTCTCAGCCCTGACTGATTTGATGACCTTGGAAGATGGACGCTTGAAACTGTCAGGATATAACCAAGAAGAGCTTCTCGAGCTAGCGCAAGCCTACCCAGGCGACCTTTCTTTCCGTTCAGAGAACCGGACGGCCATGATTTATATAGATAGAAAGTAGACAATGGACATTCAATTTTTAGGAACGGGAGCTGGGCAACCCTCAAAAGCCCGTAATGTATCGAGCCTAGCGCTCAAATTGCTGGACGAGATCAATGAAGTCTGGCTCTTTGATTGTGGCGAAGCGACACAGAATCAAATTTTAGAAACGACTATTCGTCCGCGAAAGGTTAGCAAGATCTTTATCACTCACCTACACGGAGACCATATTTTTGGTTTGCCAGGTTTCCTCTCTAGTCGGGCCTTTCAGGCCAATGAAGAGCAGACGGATCTAGATATCTATGGACCAGTAGGAATCAAATCCTTTGTGATGACTAGTCTTCGCGTATCAGGCTCTCGGCTACCTTACCGCATCCATTTTCATGAATTCGATGAACATTCTCTAGGTAAGATTTTAGAAACCGATAAATTCACGGTTTATGCGGAAGCTTTGGACCACACCATTTTCTGTGTGGGTTACCGGATCATGCAGAAGGACTTGGAAGGGACGCTCGACGCAGACAAGCTGAAGGCAGTGGGCGTTCCATTTGGTCCGCTCTTTGGCCAGGTCAAAAATGGACAAGATGTCACCCTGGAAGATGGGACTAAGATCATTGCAGCGGATTATATTTCAGCCCCTCGGCCTGGTAAGATTATCACGATCCTTGGAGATACCAGAAAGACTGATGCCAGCGTCCGCCTTGGAGTCAATGCGGATGTCTTGGTCCATGAGTCCACCTATGGCAAGGGAGATGAGAAGATTGCTAAGAAACACGGCCACTCGACCAATATGCAGGCGGCAGAAGTAGCGCGTGAAGCTGGCGCCAAACGCCTTCTTTTGAACCACATCAGTGCTCGCTTCTTATCAAAAGACATCAGTCAATTGCGCAAGGATGCGTCCAGCATTTTTGAAAATGTCTATGTCGTCAAAGATTTGGAAGAAGTGGAGATCTAAGATGCGAACCATTCTCATAACAGGAGCAAGTGGAGGCTTGGCACAGGAAATGGTCAAGCTCCTCCCTGAAGACCGGCTGATTCTCTTAGGCAGAAATCAAGAAAAACTGGAAAAACTCTATGCCAATCATCCTCAAACCGAGTGCATCGGGATCAATATCACAGATCCATCAGCTGTTCAACAGCTAGTCGAAGAGCTGACTCAGCGCTACGGACAGATCGATATCTTGGTCAACAATGCTGGCTATGGGATTTTTGAGGCCTTTGATCGCATTTCTGACCAGCAGGTACAGGAGATGTTTGAGGTCAATACCTTTGCCCTCATACAGCTTTCACGCTTGATTGGTACACACATGAAGGAAGCAGGCAAGGGGCACATTGTCAATATCGTCAGCATGGCGGGCTTAGTAGCAACTGCTAAATCCAGCCTTTATTCGGCCACCAAGTTTGCAGCCATCGGCTTCTCTAACGCTTTGCGTTTGGAACTCATGCCCTTTGGTGTCCATGTGACGACAGTCAATCCAGGCCCAATCCGGACTACCTTCTTTGACCAGGCAGATCCTGACGGAAGCTATGTCAAGGCTGTGGACCGCTACATTTTGGAACCAGACTTTGTGGCTAAGAAGATCGTTAAAAACTTTGGAAAACCAAAACGCGAGCTTAATTTGCCTTGGCTCTTGAACCTGACCCACAAGCTATATACCCTTTTCCCACGTATCTCGGACAAGCTCGCCAGCAAGATGTTTAATTACAAATAGGAGGAGCCAGATGGCCGCCAATATTCAAGCCTATTTAGAAAATATCCGGAAACCCTGGGGACAGATCTATTATGATATTCTTTTTGAGCAATTACAGGACATCAAAGACAAGCGCGTGCTTGATTTTGGCAGTGGCTTTGGCCTGGTGGCTAACCACCTAGCAAAAGACAATCAAGTCCTTGCTGTGGAGCCCAATGAGGAAATGGTGGCCTTGCGGTCCCAGGACCATCCCTACCAACAATTCGTCGGAAGTCTAGATCAGTTGGCAGTCCTTGAAGATGCCAGCTTTGAGGTCATCCTCTGCCACAATGTCCTGGAGTATGTAGAGGATCCCAAGCTGGTTCTCAAGGAATTCACCCGCCTCTTGAAACCAGGTGGCCTACTCTCTATCGTCAAGCACAATGAGGTTGGACGCGTCCTGCAGACCGTCGTCTTTGAAAATGATACTCAGAAAGTGCTCGATCTCCTAGCAGGTCAGGACTTGGAAACCCATTCCATGGGCTTGGCCCAGGCTTATGATCTAGATAGAGCAGTCGAAGACCTAGCCCTTGAAGTTCAGGAATACCAAGGAATTCGTGTCTTTTACGCCTTACAGGACAATCGCTTCAAGGGCCAAGAAGGCTGGCGAGAGTCTATGCTCAAGATGGAGCTGGCCGTTTGCCAAGAGTCCCCTTACAGGGATATCGCCTTCTTCCAGCACTATAGCTTAAAAAGGAGTTAAGATGTTACATTATAAAAAAGAAATTCCAACGATGACAGACCTACTCGCACTCTACAGCTCAGTCGGCTGGACCAATTATACTAACAATCCAACCATGCTAGAAGAAGCTGTCAAAGCTAGTATCTGGCAGTTAGCAGTCTATGATGAGAAAGAGCTCGTAGCCTACATTCGCTTAGTAGGAGATGGCCACTCTGTCCTGTTGGTGCAGGACCTCCTGGTGCGACCAGATCACCAGCGCCAAGGCATCGGAAGGAAACTTTTAGAAGAGGCTTTAGCGACCTTCCCCAATGTCTATCAACGGCTCCTTGCTACTGATCGTAGCGAGAAAAATCTAGCCTTTTACCAGTCACTAGGCTTTGTAGAACTTTCAGAGCAAGACTGTACAGGGATGATTTATATGAAATAAAGAGAGTGGGACAGAAATCGGTCATTCGTTAGAATTCGATTTCGTCGTCCCACCTCCGCACAGTTGACTAGGGCTGTAAAAGCTGATGAAATCAGCGTAGTAGAGTCCACTCAACCACTGCGTCTTGCTCGACAATCCAAAGACAATTGAGAGGCTAGGACTTTTGTCCCAGCCTCTTTTTTTGTTTTTCCTGACATTCTTTGTAAACAATGGTAGAATAGAGTTAGATTATTGAGTACCTTGATCAGCATTCCAAATTATGATAACCCTTCATCCTATAGTTCTTGCTCGTTCCCTAGCTCACTTTTGGAAATTTTCTGTTTTTGGAGGTAGATCTATGAAAAACAAACCTTATTCTTTTTTACTCCTAGTTCCCATCCTATTCTTAACGATGTTCCTAACCAGTTGTAGATTCATGACATCGAGCGATTATAAAAAGGCTAAAGAAGTTGTTAGCAGTGAGCTTGCTCAAGTTGGTTTGCATGGAAAAGTAAGCATCACTCAGTTATCCTGGACTGCCCTAGAATACCCACAGTATCATGTAAGGTACACATACTCTGAAAAAACCTACGATGATCAAATGGTACGATTGGAAGATGAAACTACTTTTAAAGATGACTGGTCGCTTAATAGTCTTATATTTCTAGAATATAAGGAAGCTTTCTTGGAGCAGAAATCGATTAAAGAACTGGAAGATAAAATTGAGGAACAATTAAAGAAGCAATCTCTCGGCCTTCCTATTAATTTCTTTAGCTTTTTAGGTAACTTTCATCCTGATGAAAAAGAAGCAATTCTGGATAGCATCGCTAAGCAAAATCTCCAAGAAGGGAAAAAAGACTTTGCCGGATACTATCAAATCCCTCTTCAAACTTTGATAGATCAAGAGCTTGTACGTATGACTATTTTTGTCGATGATAGTGCATCTGTCACTACGGATCAAGACTTGAAGAAGGTTGCGAAAAAGCTAGATGCGAGCAAACTACCGAATGGTGCCTATAGATTCTACTATTCAAAAGGTGGTGGCGCAAAATCCATCGGTTACTCCTTCAAAGTTAAAGATGGAAAAGTTGTTTTTTATGAAGATCAAAAGGATGAACTAGAAGAACAAAACTAAAAGAGTATTCTTGAGTAACCTAGTAAGGCTTAACAAATCTATTTTTATAATGCTACTTAAATGAGAGTGGGACAGAAATCGGTCATTCGTTAGAATTCGATTTCGTCGTCCCACCTCCGCATAGTTGAGAGTAGGGCTGTAAAAGCTGATGAAATCAGCGTAGTAGAGCCCACTCAACCACTGCGTCTTGCTCGACAATCTAAAGACAATTGAGAGGCTAGGACTTTTGTCCCAGCCTCTTATCTATTTGACTGACAAAAGGGGAGTTTGATGGTAAAATGAGGAAGAGAATAGGAGGAGATGAAATGAAGAAGAAAATAAAATGGGTCCTTGTCTTATGTTCGGTACTTATACCAGTATGTTTGAGTGCCTGCAAACAAGGAACTGTAGAAAAACAAGGTTCTTCGAATAAAGAAGTACAGAAGAAAATCGATCGAACAAATATCCATTTTGATAAAACTGGACCAGCTGCATCATTCGATTGGAATGCCAAGAGTGGTAATAAATACAGAACATTTGATCATGATCCTTCATATATGAGATCAGCTCCGAGTGACGGGATTTCTAAATATAGTGTGCAACAAAATGAAGCTCCTCTCGATGAAGAGGGAAAAGTTCAAAAAGCTTTGCAAGTAGTTGAAGCAATTTACATTGATCAAGATGAAATGGACACAGTAGTCAAGGCTAGTGGAGTAATGAGTCAGGAAGAAATGTATAACCGGATCTGGAAGGACTATATTGTTCCTAAAATAGAAGAAAGTAATAGGACCTTTGATTCAAATACTTATTTTGAGTATCTAGGAGAAAAATATCCGCTCAAAATCTATGGTCCCATGTATTTAAAATTAATGACCAATGCTCTCCCCACTGAAAGGAGTTACGAATTAAAGGGATATGCAGTTAAGGGGAATAAGGTAGTCCTAAAAATTCAAACACCAGTCTATAGTCCAAATCAATTACCAAGAGGAAAAGGGTACAGATCGAGTGTTGATCCCAATAATCCAAATGAGATCATGTATGCTTGGTTAGATGAACTACACGAGAACTATGCTGAAAAAGACAACCGAGGAGACCATCTTTCTTATATAATGCTTTCTACCATCTTACAACATTTAGTTAAGGAAAATTTTAATGCGCGTTTTTCAACCGGTAGTATGAGTGGTAGTACGGAAATGACGATTGAAATGGAGGTGACCAACCAAGGTCAAGTCCAAATTGATACTAAAAATTTGGCACTCTTGTTACAAATTTCTCAACAAATGCAGAAAGCTAATCAATCTGGAGGTGGAAATGATAATAGTATCTTTTGGCCCATCATTACTGATAGCGTCACTGATGAAGGAAAGGTAAGTGAAAAGCTAAAAGATTTTAACCCACAAAATCCAGTCAAAAAATATGCAATTGGAGAGCCAGTCGTTTTCGGAAATGGAATAGTCGTAACGTTGGATAGTGTACGTGAAGAACCGAACCTAGATATTCAAGACGATCAAGAATTTGTTGATAAAAATAAAAATCAACACAAAATCATTGTTCAGTTTACCATTTCAAATCCAACTCATCTAACCGTTGCAAATGCCCCTGATTATAGCAATGTCGAACTCTATGACGGCCATGGAACAGAATCTCATATGTTAACGAGTACGTTAAATTATGATCAACCACATGTTTTTGAAGCAGGAGAATCAGGTATATATAAAATTAACTATTTAACAGATGGGGATGGACCATTTACGATCGTTTATGGTGATGCAAAATGGGTCATTCCAAAATAAAGAAGAATCCTAATTTTTAGTCAACTTATTGTAAAAGTTAGTTAGTTTAAGAAATGATAAGAAGTTTCAGTTATCAATGAATTATTAAAAAATTTATTCATATGCGGTTGGAAAAGTCGGAAGACTTTTAAAGAAAACTGACGAACAAATAAGGTAAAAGAAGCGTACAGAAAGTAGAAAAGAGAGAATGAAGAAGGTTTTTAAATCAATCAAGTTTTGGATATTTGTATTACTCGTTATCTTGGCAGGAGGCTGGTTCATCCAGTATGAAATTCATAAGCATGAGATTTCACAGTTTGTAGATTGGAAACCTCGTCCAAATATTGTTGATTCCCAATTTATTGCAGGTGGGAAAGCAGTAGCTATTCAATGGGAGAATAAAAAAGAAGTGGATGAGGCGCTGGAAGCATATTCGTACAATCCAAATGTTGATGTTATATGGTTTATAGACGGTGGAAATAGCGAACGGTATATTGCACAAGAAAGTTACAAATTGAAATCACGACCAGGAACCGGTAGTTATGATTCTAGTAAGAAAATTCATTATTTATCTACAAATAAAGCACAAAAGGGAGAGTACTGGCTCATTGATGTATATGATACCAAGGACAAGCGCTTAGTGAAGAAAACGTATGATGTTTTTAAGATAGTACGAGATATGAATAAAAATTATATCCCTTTATATGTTTCAGTTTCTTCTATAATGTTGGATACAGATGATGGAGAAACATACATTCCGATTAATATTCTTGTTGATAAGAAAGATAAATATATTGTAGAACCTGGAGATATCCATGTCGAAACAGACTATAATGTGCAAATTGGGTTGATGAATGTTAAAAGTGGAAAGATCACCTGGAAAACCTCATCAGGCAAAGGTTATGAACAAGTTCAAAAAGAAAGTCGAGAAAGCTACAAAGACTTGCATCCATTTGAATACAATTTTGAAAGAGGACAATTGCAGCTCCAACATTCACGTTTGTTATTTACAGATCGTAGTGATGAGACTAAGGACATCCCATTGAAAATACTCTATCCGAAAGTATATTCGATTTTTCGCAAAGGGAATGATCCAACTACTGTAAAATGGGGTGAAGAATATACAAAAGGGGAGAATGCCTATCTATACTTTCTTGGACCAGAAGATCTCAACTTTGATATTTCATTTTTGGAACTGCTTTATAAAGTTCCAGAGGGTCGTTCAGGTGGATGGTATGATGTCCTACAGTATCATAAGATACCAGCAGAGCTTTCAAAAGATGGGCAAGAACATCATGTGAATAACAAAAAGGAGTTTTTCCAATATTTTAAAAAGGAATTAAATCAAAGTAACGATGCTACAGAGTTCTCATTGCTGAGACGCTTATATGAAGTACAGAACTACGTGGTCTCTAGAGATTTTGGTCAGTCCTTCGGTAATCTGACCATACCAGCTGAGTATACTAAAGATGGGAAGGTTCATGTCGTTCAAAATGATGAGGAATTCTTCAAATATATGGATTTAGAGAAAATTCCTAATAAAAAGATGAAAGAAGATATTAAAAAAATGTTCCCATATGATGTAAAAAATTAATCGATTAGGTCGAATTTCGCAAGGAGGTCAAACTAACCTATCGTTTGTCTTGTTTAAATAGGCTGGATGAAAAATCTAGCCTATTATATATTTGACTGACAAAAGGGGAGTTTGATGGTAAAATGAGGAAGAGATTAGGAGGAGATGAAATGAAGAAGAAAATAAAATGGGTCCTTGTCTTATGTTCGGTACTTATACCAGTATATTTGAGTACCTGCAAACAAGGAACTGTAGAAAAACAAGGTTCTTCGAATAAAGAAGTACAGAAAAAAATCGATCAAACAAATATTCATTTTGACAAGACAGGACCTGCAGCAACATTTGATTGGGATGCAAAGAACAGTATCAGATACATAACGTTTGAAAAACATCCACAATATATGAGGTCAGATGATAGCGATGGTATTTCAATATATGGACAGCAACCGAATGAAGCCTCTCTATCTGAGGAAGGAAGGGTTCAAAAAGCTTTGCAGGTCGTTGAAGGAGTCTATGTAGATCAAAGTAGAATAGACACAGTAATCAAGGCCAATGGGGCAAAAAATCAAGAGGATATGTATACTCGACTCTGGAACGATTATATTATCCCTAAAATTGAAAAAAACAGTAGTACTTTTGATCCAAATACTTATGTAGAATATCTTGGTGAGAAGTACCCCCTCAAAATATATGGTCCCATGTATTTAAAGCTCATGACGAATGCATTGAGTTTTGAAAAAAATTATGAATTAAAGGGCTATGCAGTTAAGGGAAACAAAGTATTCATTCGCATTCAGGTACCAACTTACTTCCCAGAGCTTTTATCGAGAGGGAATAAATATTATAAAAATCCTAATGAGTCAGATTTCAATCAAGCCTTCTATGATTGGCTCGATGAATTCCATCAAAGGTGGCAGTTGTTTGGGTATCAACTGCGGCCACCCTTCTATGATTGGCTCGATGAATTCCATCAAAGGTATGCTGAAAAAGAGAAAAATCGAGATGATCATATTTCCTATATCATGCTTTCAACAGTTTTACAACAGTTAGTTAATAAAAATTTCGAGGCAACCTCATTATCTGGTTATGCTAACAGTGAAACTTCGCCTACGGAATTCACGGTTGAAATGGAAGTGACAAATCAAGGTGATGTTCGAATTGATTTAAAAAACTTGGCTATTCTCTTACAAATACCTCAACAAATGAAGGGGGAGAACCAGTATGGTAAAGAAGACGAGAATAATATCTTTTGGACCATCCCATCTGGAAAGAATAATGATGGACAAAAGATAAAAGAAAAATTAAAGAATTTTAATCCCAAAAATCCTGTTAAAAGTTATGTACTTGGAGAGCCAGTTGTATTTGCAAATGGCTTAGAAGTTACACTGAATGGTGTAACAGACGATCCAAATTTGGATGTTCAGGATGATCAAGACCGTATCGATACAAGGAAAAAACAACATCGATTGATCGTCGAATTCACCCTATCGAATACAACACCTCTCCGTATTGAAAGTAGCCCGAATTATTCAAATGTAGATCTCTATGATGGCCATGGCAAATCTGCTTATATGCTGAATAATACTTTAAATTACAAACAGCCAACAGTCCTTGAGGCAGGAGAGTCGGCTAAATATAAGATTAATTATTTAACAGATGGGGATGGGCCGTTTACGATTGTTTATGGTGATGCAAAATGGGTCGTTCAAAAATAGTCATGTCATATAATAGGAACTTCTCAATTATCATTAGAATTTTCAATCGGTTCATAGGTTGTTCAGATATGACTGCGTAAAAAATTAATCGATTAGGTCGAATTTAGCAAGGAGGTCAGGCTATGAAGCCCAACTATTTCAAACTATTCGCAGGAATTCCACTTATTCTTTGTTGCCTGTTTCTTTCCAGTTGTAAGATCATGAAACCGAGTGATTATAAAAAGGCGAAGGAAGTAGTCAGCAGTGAGCTTGCTAAGGTTGGTCTGCATGGGGATGTGACCATAAACAAACTGGATTGGACTGCTTTGGAATTCCCAACTTATCATGTAAGCTACACCTACTCTGAAAAAACCTACGATGATCAAACGGTGTCATTAGAACAGAAAACAACTTTTGCGGGTGACTGGTCAGATTCATATAATGACCATCTTCCAGAATATAAGAAAGCTTTTTTGGAGCAGAAATCGATTAAAGAACTGGAAAATAAAATTGAGAAACAATTAAAGAAGCAATCTCTAAGTCTTCCTATTAGTTTCTTTGGTTTTTTATCTAACTCTAACCGTGATGAGAAGGAGCAAATTCTAGATAGTATCGCAAGTCAAAATCTCAAAGAAGGGAAAAAGGACTTTGCCGGTTACTATCAAATCCCTTTTCAGACCTTAATCGATCAAGAGTTAATCCGTATGACTATTTATATAGAGGATAGTGTATCCGTTAAGGAGCAAGACTTAAAAGCAGCAGCCAAAAAATTAGACGCTAGCAAACTACCGGATGGTGCCTATGATTTCTACTATTCCAAAGGTAGTTATGCTGATTCCATCAGTTATTCATTCAAAGTTAAAGATGGGAAAGTTATTTTTTATGAAGATCAAAACAAACCAGAATAAGAGAAGCAGATACAAAAAAAGATCTAGTCGTGTTTGACTAGATCTTTCATGTTGCTTAGAAGTCTTCCTTCTTCTTAAGTGTCATAGAAGCAATAGCTGTAGCGACGAATGTCAAACCAGTTACAAGAAGTCCTAAATGATCTGCAGTTCCTGTTGAAGGAAGAGATCGTTTACCTTCTTTAGGCTTGTCACTAGATTTAGGAGTTTCACTAGATTTAGGTTTGTCACTAGGCTTAGGCTTATCTCCATTTGGTGATGGAGTTTTAGGTTTGCTATTACTTGGTGTTGGTATATTTGGAATATCTGTTGATGGTGGAGGTGGAAGAAGTTTGTTTACCACGTTTCCTTTATCAACAACAAGGTTTGTTGTAGAAGCAAAGTCGCTTGCAGAAACCTTGATGGCTGTATCTGAAAGTTGGTAACCACTAGGAGCAGAGAGCTCTTTGATCACGTAATCTTTCGCTTCAAATCCAACGAAGCTTGCAAGTCCGTCTTGACCAGAAATCGCTTGTGCTTGGCCTTGTCCATATGGGTTTGCAACAGGTGTCACACCATCTGCTTCAAAGAGTCCAAATACTGCACCAGCTAGGTAATTACCCTTTTCATCCACTTTACGAACCTTAAGGGTATAAAGTTTCAATTCAGGATTATTCACTGTTGGTGGAGTTGGTGGGATAACCTTGTTGATAAAGGTTTTCTTTTCTCCATAAGCAACGACTGCTTGGATAGCATTTGATGCTTCATCCTTTGTGACGGTAACTGTGACATCCACTTGACCTTCATCATATTGGATGTTTGCCTGATCAGCTGGAACGACTTCTTTAATGGTATATTTATGAGTACCAATCATCGCTTCCGTGTAGGCGATTGCATCAAATGTCACTGTACCATCTGCAGCATTTTGTTTTGTCTGAAGAACAGTTCCATTTTCATCCAAGAGGTTAAAGCTAAATTCACCACCTTGAAGGTCACGACCTTCTAAAATCTTACTTGTGGTAATTTGTTTTTCACTTGGAGTTGGAGGTGTCGGAGGTGTATACGTGTTGGTAAAAGTAGGAGTATCTTTCTTACCGTCGTATTGCACATCCGCATTCAATTGTCCAGTTGCATCTTTTGTGACAGTCACTGTTACAGTATGAACAGACTCATCATAAGTGATCGCTGATTCTGGTGTAGCTGGTTTTTGTTCAACAATTGTATAGGTGAAAGTACCAGCTTCATTAAAGCTTACTGGATTGAAGAGAATATCCCCATTCTCACCATTTGTCTTGGTATCAACGAGCGTACCAGCTTGATCCTTGAGAAGGAAAGTAAATTCATTTGCTTTCAATGTACGATCGCTCGTACCATTGATCGCCAACACTTTTTTAGCCTTGAATTGAGCGGTCGTTGGTTTCACTGTTGGAGGAACAGGCGTTGGAGGTGTCGGAGGTGTTTTCGTATTTGTAAACGTATTACCTTTTTCAGTATCTCCACCTGAGTAAGTCACAGTAGCGACGAGTTTGTCGTTTACTTTCTTCACAGCAACAGTAGCCGTGATGGTTTGTGTGCTATAGTTGATAGAAGGATCCGTACCTTTGTTTTCGGTAATGGTGTAAGTGTGTGTTCCTTCTTCAGTATAAGAAAGTTCCTTAAAGGTGACAGTACCATTTGCCTTGTTTTTAGCCGTTTCAAGGGTAGTGTTTCCTTCTTTCAAGACAAATTCAAATTGATCGTCTGTCAACGGTAAGGATGTTTCACCTTCTTTAAAGAGCTTTTCCACTTGAAGAGTAGCTTTTGTACTTTCTGTTTTAGGAGCTTCTTTTTTGTTGGTGAACGTATCTGTAACAGTTTGACCATCAGAGTAGTTGATTTGTTCTACAACCAAGGCGTTGTCTTTTTCAACCACTACAACAGTAGCCGTGATGGTTTTATCACTGTAGGTAATGGTTTTGTCCGTACCTTTTGTTTCAGTGATGGTATAGTTGAATGTCCCTGCTTTGTCTACAGTGATGTTATCAAAAGTAATCGAACCATCTTTTTTGTTCTTAGCTGTACCAACAACTTTATCGTTTGAATCTTTTGCAACAAACTCAAAGTCATCGCCCTTGAGTTCGCCACCTTCAAATTCTTTTTTAAGGTTTAAGGTCACCTTAGCATTTGAAACTTTTGGTTTGTTTTGAGTATTGGTGATCGTATTTTTTTGTTCACCATCTCCACCTGAGTAAGTGACAGTAGCAACGAGTTTGTCGTTATCTTTCTTCACATCGACAGTAGCCGTGATGCTTTGTGTACTATAGTTGACACTAGCATCTGTACCCTTATTTTCAGTGATGGTATAAGTATGAGTACCTTCTTTATTGAAAGTCAGAGACTTAAAGTTAACAGTGCCATCTGCTTTGTTCTTGGCAGTTTCGACTACTTTGTTATTTTCGTCTTTCAAGGCAAATTCGAATTGACCTTCTGTAATCGGAACTTGTGTATGTTCCTGATCGCCGGCTACTTCGAAAGCTTTTTTAATAACAAGATTTGCAGTGGTTTCAGTAACTTTTGGTTTATTTGAAGTATTGACAACTTTGATAACATTCGAATCATTGATTGGTTCAACTTTTGAAGTATAACCATCAGGTGTGTTGGTTTCCACTACGGAGTACTCAATCTTCTTACCGTCTTTGATACCTGGCAATTTCGTAAATTCTGCTTTCCAGCCAGAAGCTTTTGTAAGGGTTTGTGTCATCCCATCCAAGGCTTTGCCGTCCGCATACAATTGAACAGTGATATCTTTACGGTCAGCTTCTTCGTCTCCAACCCATTCTTTTTGAACAGTGACAGTTTTATCACCGCTCACCCAGAATTTCAATTCAGTGTTGTTCCAGAAGGCTGGGTCAGTTTGAGGTGTTGTAATTTCATCAGCTGTCAATGTAGCATTGTTGTCAACGCGAATGGTTGTCTTAGGAATTAATGTTTGGTATTCAACGATCAATTCATCGCTAGAAGCTGTTTTAAAGACATCACTGACGTCTGATAAATTCACGGTAAATCCATTGCCGTCCGCATCGAATTTCACATGTTTCCAAAAGTCCCAACCAGAAGCCACCACTTGTCCACCTTTTCTTAATGTAAAGGATGGTTTCAAGTAAGTTCCTACAAAGAATTCATTTGCAGCGTGGTTTGCAGCAGGAGCAAAAGTGATTTTTGAGTAATCGACTGCTGGAGCTTGGATTTTATCTGATACAACAGGGTTTGTGATGGCTTGTTTCTTACCATCCCCGTTGATACGGATGAACCATTTTGTCAGATAGTAGTCATCTCCAACATTCAACCAGGCATAGTTTTCAGAAGCGTCTAGTTTGAATTGCTTAGCTACATAGTCACCAGTAAGGTTGTACTTGTTCAAAACAGATTCAAATACGCCAGGTCCATCAGGACGTGTAATGATGACAGATTCTGAACCGACTTTAGAAGTGGCGGTCTTGTTTCCAGGATTTCCTGGAGTGCTATCCCATTCTGCTTTGTATGAGAATCCACCTTTGACATTTTCGTTCATTGACTCGATTGCTTTTTTAAAGGTAAAAGTAATCTTTTTGTTTGTCATCGAAATGGTTGCGACTTCAGCTCCATTTGCTTGGAGTGATTGAGTTGCAACTTCAGTGATATTGACACCTTCTGGAGCATCAATAGTAAACGTATCACCGTCTTTAACTGATTTACCAGTTAAATCCCAGTCAAATGAAAAGATAACTTTTTGTCCACTTGCTTGGGCCTTTAAGTTGGTGACGGTTGGTGAAACAGTGGCTGCGCTTACGGGTTTGATCACAGACAAGCCCAAGGCTACCACGCCGATGATAGCTACAAATGCAACTATCTTTTTATAAAGAGATTTCAATTGGCCTCATTTCCTTTCTTCTGCCTGCCCTTTCCGAGGCTTTTCTATATAGTGATATATCCTAAAATAGAAAGGCTTCTAATTTCTACTCCATGAAACCAGCTGTCTCAGTTTAGGATAGATCGATGAATTATATGCTCCTCTTTATGCATTAAAAAAAAACAAACCCACCGACAACATCAGCTCAAACCCTCT
>JAWGXY010000011.1:0-31011 GCA_032572035.1 Streptococcus parasanguinis | reverse complement strand
AACCTCTAGGAAATGATGGGAACATATGAAGAATGCTCTAGCCTTCGCCTTGCAAGAAATCTTTGATCATAGATTTGATTCCGGTAGAGACTGCATAAACCACCGCATTTGAAGGAAATGCGATCAAGCCTAGCATAAAGGTGGTAGGTCCTTCCCCCAGCAAGGACAAAACCAGATACACAACTGGCAAAAATAAAATCGAAAACCGATAAATTTGTGGCTTTCTAGCCATTTCTGTTGGCAGAAACAAGAGGTAGAAGAGACTATTCCAAATGCCCAGTGGAAAAAGGAGCATTCCCATCAAAACTGTTCCAACTCCTTCCCCAAAAAAACGATTTAAAATGAAAAACTGTCCTATAAAACTGAAGAAGAGACATAGAATAAAAGCAAGGGAATAGAACTTCTGCTTCACTCGGATCTCCTTTTAGAAAAATGGACTATCATTCTGATCATGGATGGGTTCAGCCTCTTTTCTTCGACGAGGTCGAGGGCCATAGTCAAACATTTCCTGCTCCTCCTTGTCCTTATAAGGTAAGGTCGTATCTAACAGTAAATAGATAATCACACCGATAAAGGCATGAGAAACCGTAAAAAGAATAAACAAGAAGCGTAGGAGAGTTACACTAAGACCAAATTTATCGGCTAAGCCAGCTAGCACACCTGAAACCAGGCGATGTCGTTTTAATTTGTAAAATGATGATGTCATTTGATTTTCCTCTTTCTAGTTAGACCTATTTTAGCAGAGTCGAACTGGAAAGAGATCCGCCTAAAGACCGATTCTCACTCTTGTCTCATTTCAAGGAATTGCAGGCGGCTGTGACAGCGACCGCAGGCATATTTCTTCAGATCGATTTTTCGCTTTCGTCTATACTCTTGGCCACAATGGGGACATTGATAGAGATAGATCCGCTTGACTCGCCCAGCTCTATCTGGTAGAGGAGGTGTGAAACGAAGACCGTCCACTTGCTGGAGGAGTTGCTTAAAGGCTAGATCTTTGTGGCGATAGCCTTTACCTTGATCGTAAAGATGGTAATGGCAGAGTTCGTGGCGGACGATTTTGCGAAAGACCTCTAACCCGAAAGCTTGGTATATTTTCGGGTTAAAATCAAGGTGTCGATCCTTGGGAAAGAAACGGCCTCCAGTGGTTTGAAGACGTGAATTCCACTCTGCTCGATGACGGAATTCTCTCCCAAAATCTTCTAGGGATACTTGGCGTACATACTCAGTCAGATTCATTCGGAGCTACCAAACTGAGATTGACTTTTTCGCGTTCCACATCAATCTTCTTCACCCAGACGGTAACCAAATCACCTACTGAGACGACCTGGCTTGGATGCTTGATAAACTGCTTGCTCATATGGGAGATATGAATCAAGCCATCTTCGTGAATGCCAATATCGACAAAGGCTCCAAAGTCAACCACATTGCGCACAACCCCTTCTAATTTTTGGCCAATATGCAAGTCTTTAATATCCAAGACATCCTGACGGAGCACAGGTGCATCAAAGGAATCCCGCAAATCGCGACCTGGTTTTAGGAGATCGGCAATGATATCTTTCAGAGTTTCTGGTCCCAGATCCAGCTGAGTAGACATCTCCTCGATGTTCACAGCTTTTAATTTTTCCTGAGCTGATGCATCGAGGTCGGTAATTTCAAGAAGTTGAAAAAGTTTTTCAACTTCCTTGTAACTTTCAGGGTGAACGCCGGTATTATCCAAGATGTTTTTACTTTCAGGAATGCGTAAGAATCCAGCCGCCTGCTCGAAAGCCTTGGCACCGAGACGAGGGACTTTTTTAATTTGCGCTCGTGAAAGAATCATTCCTTCTTCTTCCCGGTATTTCACAATATTTTCAGAGATGGTCTTATTGAGTCCTGCTACATGCGCTAAGAGAGAGGGACTAGCCGTATTGATATTGACCCCAACTTGGTTGACCACGGTATCTACCACGAAATCCAAGCTTTCTGTCAGTTTTTTCTGATTGACATCGTGTTGGTATTGACCGACACCGATAGATTTGGCATCGATTTTCACCAATTCTGCTAGCGGATCTTGCAAGCGGCGGGCAATGGAGATGGCCGAGCGTTTTTCAACGGTTAGCTCTGGAAACTCATGACGGGCCAACTCACTAGCTGAATAGACAGATGCTCCGCTTTCATTGACAATAACATAGCGAACTCCTGGATGGTCATGAAGCACCTCTGCGACAAAGGCCTCACTTTCACGGCTGGCGGTTCCATTTCCAATCGCAATAATTTCTACTCCAAACTCCTTAATCAAGGAAGACAGTTCCTTTTTAGCCTGCTCGATCTGAGCTGGTTTTGCAGGAGCAACTGGATAGATGACCTGGGTGGCAAGCATCTTTCCTGTCTCATCGACAACGGCTAGTTTAGCACCGGTCCGAAAGGCTGGGTCAAATCCAAGGACCACGCGCCCTTTTAATGGAGGAATGAGCAATAGATTCCGTAGATTCTCAGAGAACAATTGAATGGCTCCGTCTTCTGCCACCTCCGTCAACTCTGTCCGAATCCGACGTTCAATCGCGGGAACGATTTTTTTCTTAACCGCCTGTTGAATAACCTCATCGATATAGGCATTTTTCGTTTTAAAACGAGCCTCAAAAATACGAATGATCCGATCCAGTTGATGCTCGAATCCAACTTTGAGAACGCCCAATTTTTCCCCACGATTGAGCGCCAGGGTCCGGTAGCCTTGCATACTCTTGATCTTCTCAGAAAAATCATAATAGATTTCAAAGGTTCTCTTAGGATCTAAGCTTTCATCCTTCAAGGTTGACGTCATGAGGGAATACCCATGAATTTCTTGATAGGTGAGGGCCCGTAATTGGGTATCCTCTGAAATAGCTTCTACCAGAATATCCACTGCACCAGCTAAAGCCGCAGTTTCAGTTGGGAAGGCCTCACAGGTAAATTTCTGAGCCTCTACTTCCAAGTTTGGACTATTTTGCAAAATGAGGCGTGCCAAGGGGAAAAGTCCTGCTTCTCGGGCAATCGTCGCCTTTGTCCGCCGTTTTTCCTTATAAGGGAGATAAAGCTCTTCGACATCCGCTAATTTTTCAGCAGCCTCAATAGCCTGCTTGAGCGCCTCTGTCAGTTTGCCTTGTTCCTCAATCTTAGCAAGGACGGTTTCCTTTCGTTCAGCCAGAGCCGTTAAGGATTTGTCCCGGTCAATAATGGCCTTAATCGCTACTTCATCTAAATTTCCCGTCATATCTTTTCGATAGCGGGCAATAAAAGGAATGGTTGAGCCTTCTGCGGTCAGACTCAATACGGTATCGATTTGTTTTAAGCTAACACCCAATTCTTGGGCTATTTTTTCATATTTATCCATAGCTTCTATTATAGCATATTTTACCGTAGCCAAGGCTTCTAGCCACCTATTTGCTAGGGTTTTGTAGAAGTTTCCTCCTTGTCTTTTATGCTCTATTTCCCCCTTGATCTTTCCTTTTTGTTATAATGATAGAAAACGAAAAAGGAGGCCTAACAATGGCTATTAAATTTTCTAAGACAGATGATCTTGATAAAATGTTTGAAAACTTTGCTAGTTTTCCAGATCTAGAAAAAACAGTTGAATTCCCCGAAGAAAAAAAGAAAGCAGAAACGGCTGCTAAAGATGCAAAGAAGGCTAAGTAATGACATTCTTTCAACACCTTCCCTCTAGCGTCTTGCAAGCTGGGGCTATTTTTCTCTCGATTATTATTGAGGCCCTGCCCTTTGTCCTAATCGGAAGCATCATTTCAGGAATGATTGAGGTTTATGTCACACCTGAGAAGGTTTACCGTTTTCTTCCCAAAAATAAATTTGGGCGAATCTTCTTTGGGACCTTTATCGGCTTTATCTTTCCTTCCTGTGAATGCGGAATTGTTCCCATTATCAATCGCTTTCTAGAAAAGAAAGTCCCAAGTTATACTGCTGTTCCCTTTTTGGTGACAGCACCCGTCATCAATCCCATCGTTCTCTTTGCGACCTATTCAGCCTTTGGGAATTCTATTAAGATGGCCCTCTATCGCGCCCTTGGTTCCCTACTGGTCGCAACGGTACTAGGGATCTTCCTTGGCTTTATTCAGACAGATTCGATCCAAAAAGAACATCGCAAGCCTGTGCATGAACATGATTTTAGCGATTTAAGCAAAGGCCAAAAGCTCTTTCAAGTCTTGGTGCAGGCAATTGATGAATTCTTTGATACAGGACGCTACTTGGTATTCGGTTGTCTTTTTGCCAGCCTCGTTCAAGTCTATGTCCCAACACGGATCCTCACTTCGATCAGTGCGACACCGGTTATTGCTATTCTCCTCCTTATGGCCTTGTCCTTCCTCCTCTCACTTTGTAGCGAGGCGGATGCCTTTATCGGCTCCTCTCTTCTGAGTAGTTTTGGAGTAGCGCCGGTGCTGGCCTTTCTGGTGATTGGACCCATGCTTGATGTCAAGAATCTCCTCATGATGAAAAATTATCTCAAGACCCGTTTTATCTGGCAATTTATCGGAATTGTCTGTGGAGTTGTGCTCCTATACTCTTGGATTGTGGGGGTAGCTTTATGATACGATTTTTGATCTTAGCAGGTTATTTTGAGCTCACCATGTATCTTCAATTATCCGGTAAGCTCAATCAATACATCAACTTACACTATTCTTACTTGGCTTATATTTCCATGTTTTTGTCCTTCGTTTTAGCTCTTGTGCAGCTGATTATCTGGGTCAAACAAATGAAAATCCATAGTCATCTATCCGGCTTATGGGCAAAAGTGGCGAGTATCTTCTTGCTCTGTATTCCTTTGTTTGTCGGCTTATTTTTCCCAACAGTGACGCTGGATTCTCAAACTGTCTCTGCCAAAGGCTATCACTTCCCAGTGGCAGCAGGTTCTTCCAAAGAAATCCAACAGGATGAAGGGACAACAACCCAGTATCTCAAACCGGATACCAGTAGCTATTTCACTAAGTCCGCCTATGACTCAGAGATGAAGCAGGCAGCTAAGAAATATGTTGATAAAAAGGTGATCCAGGTGACCACTGAAAATTACATGGAAGTCATGGAAGTCATTTATGATTATCCAGACCAATTTGCGGGAAAAACCATCGAGTTGACCGGTTTTGTTTACAATGACCCTAATAACAAAGACAGTCAATTCCTCTTTCGCTTTGGGATCATCCACTGTATCGCAGACTCGGGTGTCTACGGTCTTTTAACAACCGGTACTCCTCAACATTTTGACAACAATACCTGGATCCATGCAAAAGGAACCTTGTCCATTGAATACCACAAACAGCTCAAGCAAAGCTTGCCTGTCCTCCACATTACGGATTGTCAAACCATTACAAAACCGTCTAATCCTTATGTCTACCGCGTATTCTGATGGAGCTTCCCTTGTAGATCCAATTACCTTATAACAGTTCAAGCTAGAATACACATTGGTTCTAGCTTTTAGAACGTTGAAAAACTTTATTTGTAAAATGAGTTAAGTGATTTTATTAAGAAAGAAAAATTAGTTCTATTTTTTTAATGATCAAGAAAATACTGAAACTTTCCGCCGTGAGAAAAGTGCTTGAACCATTACCATTTCAAGTACTCGGGAGTTTTGAGACCTTAGGCTCAAAACTAAGTCATGGAACTTCGAAGAAGTTCGCTGACGTCCGTACTCACTTAAGGAAAGTTTTTTAATACTTTGTTTTCAACATGAAAGCTAGAACTTACCTGTGTTCTAGCTTTTTCTTTCACCGAGTCACACTCAATTGGAAATTGTGAGGAACTTAGTTTCTGTATAGGAAATCTTGTAGATTTTATGGTAAAATATGGTTAATAAAATAGGAAATAGGTACTTAAATGTCTTCAAAAGTTATTGTAACCATTTTCGGGGCCAGTGGAGATTTAGCCAAGCGCAAACTCTACCCATCCCTTTTTAGACTCTATAAATCAGGAAATCTATCTGAACACTTTGCGGTTATCGGAACAGCCCGCAGACCATGGAGCAAGGAATATTTTGAATCAGTCGTGGTAGAATCCATCACAGACCTCGCAGATAGCCCTCAACAAGCCCAAGAATTCGCCAGTCATTTCTACTATCAAAGTCATGATGTCAATGATACCGAACATTACATCGCCCTGCGCGAATTGCAAAGCACTCTGGATGAAAAATACCAAACAGAACACAACAAGGTCTTCTTCTTATCTATGGCTCCTCAATTTTTTGGAACTATTGCCAAACACCTGAAATCAGAAGGGATTGTCGATGGACAAGGTTTTGAGCGCTTGATCGTTGAAAAACCTTTCGGTACAGACCTAGAAACGGCTAGTCAGCTCAACAAAGAATTGGAAGAAACCTTTGATGAGGAACAAATCTTCCGAATTGACCACTACCTTGGCAAAGAAATGATCCAAAATATCTTTGCCATTCGTTTCGGCAATCTCATTTTTGACAACCTCTGGAACCGAGACTTTATTGACAATATCCAAATTACCTTTGCTGAACGCTTGGGTGTTGAAGAACGCGGTGGCTACTATGATCACTCGGGGGCCCTTCGGGATATGGTGCAAAACCACACTCTTCAGCTTTTGTCTTTGCTTGCCATGGATAAACCAGCTACCTTTACTAAGGATGCGATTCGGGCTGAAAAAGTTAAAGTTTTTGAGCAATTGCACAATCCAACAGATGAGGAACTAAAGAAATTCTTTATCCGTGGTCAATACCATTCAGGTACGATCGAAGGGAAAAAAGATATCTCTTATCGCAGTGAGCCGAATGTCGACCCTGAGTCTACTACAGAGACCTATGCTTCTGGTGCGTTCTTTGTTGATAGCGATCGCTTCCGCGGTGTGCCTTTCTTCTTCCGTACCGGAAAACGCTTGACACAAAAAGGAACCATGGTCAATGTGGTTTTCAAGCAAACCGACTCCATCTTTGGACATAGCTTGCAACCAAATGTCTTGACCATTTATATCCAACCAAACGAAGGTTTCTCATTGAGCATCAACGGGAAAGAGGTCGGAGAAACATTCAGCATCGCACCGATTTCCTTTGATTACGAAACAGATGCGACTGCAACTGGAGCTTCCCCAGAGCCTTATGAAAAATTAATTTTTGACGTTTTGAACAATGACTCAACCAATTACAGCCACTGGCACGAAGTTCGTGCTTCATGGCAATTGATTGACCGAATCGAAAAACTATGGGCCGAAAATGGAGCACCACTCTATGAATACAAGTCTGGATCCATGGGACCAACTGCATCCGATGATCTCCTTGCAGAATACGGAGCCGAATGGGTTTGGAAACCTGAACCTAAGAATTAAGGAAAGCCACCTTCGGGTGGTTTTTTTGATAGCGCAAGGAAACAAAAAGACAAATTGTTCTTCCAACAATTTGTCTTTTTCTATTCGACTCTTAAATCAAGCCTTCCAAGAGGCCTCTCATGAAGTTTTCTGAGTGGAATGGTCCGATGTCATCAATCTTTTCTCCGAAACCAATCAACTTCACTGGAATGTCCAACTCTTCACGGATCGCAAGGACGACCCCACCTCGAGCCGTTCCATCGATCTTGGTCAATACAATTCCTGTCACAGGTGTAATTTTTGAAAATTCTTTAGCTTGCACCAAGGCATTTTGACCGGTTGATGCATCGAGGGCTAGCAAGGTTTCATGCGGAGCATCAGGTACCACACGCTTGATAATGCGACCGATTTTTTCCAGCTCGGCCATGAGGTTGTCCTTGTTTTGCAGACGACCAGCTGTATCAATCATCAGAACATCAATGTTTTCAGCGATCGCGCGTTCCATTCCATCAAAGACGACACTAGCAGGATCTGATTTTTCAGGACCTGTCACAACTGGAACATCTACGCGGCGTCCCCATTCTGCCAGTTGAGCTACTGCTCCTGCACGGAAAGTATCTGCTGCAACCAACATGACTTTCTTGCCTTCTTGTTTGTAGCGGTGGGCTAACTTCCCGATAGAGGTTGTTTTACCAACTCCATTGACCCCAACAAAGAGCATGACCGTAAGACCGTCTTGAAAACGAATGGCTTCATTAAACTGGCCATCCTTTTCATACAAGTCCACCAATTTTTCGATGATCACGCGCTTGAGAGCATCTGGTTTTTTAGCATTTTCCAAACGGGCTTCATAGCGCAACTCTTCGGTTAAAATAGAGGCCACTTGAACCCCAACGTCACTCATGATCAAGAGTTCTTCCAATTCTTCAAAGAATTCTTCATCGACTGAACGGAAATTGGCAAAGAAGGCATTGAGACGTGCTCCAAATCCAGTTCGTGTCTTTTTCAAGCTACGATCGTATTTTTCCTGAATGGTTTCTTTCTCTGGCTCAACCTCGTCTGGAATTGGCTCCTCTGACTCTTCAACAGTTCTTTCCTCAACGGTTGATGCAGGTTCTCCTTGAGGAAGTCTGGACTCGGCTTCTGCCACTTCTGAAGTTTCCTCCACTTGAGCAATCGCTTCTGATACTTCAGGTTCTGAAACCTCATCCTGAGCTTCTACTAGTTCTGGAGACTCCTCTTCTGTCGTGCTCCCTTCTACTAGCTCAGCGTCAGATGATGGAGAGGCAATTGGTGACTCTTCTTCCATTTCTGAAGTATTAGCCCCATCTGCTTCCTCACCATTTTCAGTAACTTCCGCTTCAATTTTCACTTCTTCAAGAGGCTCAGTCTCCGTTTCATCAGCTAGTGGTGAAACTTCTTCAGGACTTGCTTCTGTTTGAGCAGGTTCAAAGGCAACTGGAGACTCCTCTACTGGTACTTGGTCTTCATTAGTCTCTGATGTCACAATTTCTTCAACAAGAGGTTCCTCTGCTGGCTCTTCTTGAGCGACGGTTGAAACAGGTTGATGAGTGGCTGCAATTCGCGCTTTGAGCTCTTGGTAATAAGCCTCCATATCAGCGATTTTTTGCTCTTCCTTGTCATTTAAGGTAGCCGCCGGCTCCTCTTTGACAGTTTCTTCAACCTCCGTACTTTCCGTCACTTCTTCCGAAGACGGAAGCACTTTTTCAGTTTCTTCTTTTTTTCCAAATAAACGATCAAATAATCCCATTTATTCACTCTCCTTTAGCACATAATTTTCAATCGCCCATGCGACGGCATCTTGGTCATTGGTCATAGGGGCCACAAGCGTTGCAACTTCCTTCACTGCTGGAATCGCATTGCCCATGGCAACCCCCAGTCCAGCCCATTGTATCATAGACAGGTCATTGGCTTCATCTCCACAGGCCATGACTTGATCTGACTCAAGACCCAAAATAGAAGCTAGAGCTACTAAGCCCGTTGCCTTGTGAACATTTTTAGGGCACCATTCCAGCAACATTTCCCGAGATTTAAAAATTTCATAGTCTTGAAATAAGTCCGGCCTGATCTGCTTGATCGCTACATCTAAAAAGTCTTGATCAACGGCTGTCACACACTTGTTGTAGGATATCGTGGATGGCAATCCTTTAAATTCTGTCTCAATAAAGTTCAGGTAGGGATTGTAAAGGGAATAGAGAGACTTTCGATCTGCATGAATCTCATAAACCGTTCCCTCACTGATCGCATCCAGCGGAAATCCGAGACGGGCTGTTTCATCATGAATGGTTGCGACATCTTCTGGTGCCAAGACCACTTTTGAGAGGATTTCTCCATTATTTCGCTGCACTAGACCACCGTTGAAGGTAATCGTATACTCTTCTTTGAGGCCTGCTGTTCCCAATTCTTCCAAAAGAAAATCCATGGCTTTCAAGGGCCGACCAGTGGTTAGAACCACCTTGACACCTTGAGCCTGTGCAGCAGCGAGAGCTGCTCTATTGCGAGGGGAGATCTTTTTTTCAGAATTGAGAAGGGTCCCATCTAAATCCAGCGCAATCAAGGAAATCTGACTCATACAATTTCCTCCATGTAGCGTAGGACAGAACCCGTCGCATGGTGGCCGATGACTGTTTCAGCAATCGCTAAGATTTCAGGACGTGCATTTTCTGGCGCTACAGGATGGCCCACGACCTGCATCATATGAAGGTCATTTAGATTATCTCCAAAAGCCATCACCTGATCTATTGAGATCCCTAGTTTATCCGCTAAGGCAGTAATCGCTACTCCCTTATCGACATAATCGAGGACAATATCAATCGATTCAAAACCTGTCGTCATTGCTTTGACGCCTGGGATATTCTCAGTGACCCATTGCTCTCCTTCAAGAACAAGAGCTGCATCGAAGTTGGTGGTCAATTTGAAGATTTCATCTTGAATATCCACTAGGCTTTTCACTTTTTGAATATTTTCATTGTAGTGCTGACTCAAGGCCAGATAGTCGGGATCTACTGTTTCTAAGACATAGCTCCCTTTTTTACCCGTCAAAAGCAATTTATTGGGGTCTGCATAAGGGGAGGATTTCAGAGCTTCAAAAATACCCAAATAAAAGTCTTTGGACATGGTCGCTTCGTAGAGATCGTCTCCATTAAATTCTACCACACTGCCATTTTCAGCAATGAAAATCATCTGGTCTTCAAACCCTTTAAAGAGGGATTTGAGCGAAAGGAGGGCACGGCCACTCGCAGCAGCAAAATAAATGCCTTTTTCTTTGCAGCTTGCTAATACCTTGCGTAAAAGGTCTTGATCGTACTGATGTTGGTCATTTAGAAAGGTTCCATCCATATCCGTAGCGATCAATTTAATATCATTATTCTTCATTTTCTAAGTCTTTCAATTTTACTGAGACGATTTTAGAAACCCCAGATTCTTGCATGGTCACACCATAGATGGAATCGGCAGCTGACATGGTTCCCTTCCGGTGCGTCACGACAATAAATTGGCTTTCCTTATCAAAGCGGTTCAGATAATCCCCAAAGCGCTTAACATTAGCCTCATCTAGGGCAGCCTCTACCTCATCCAGAATGACAAATGGAATAGTCTTGACACGAATAATCGAGAACAAGAGAGCCAAGG
This sequence comes from Streptococcus parasanguinis, assembly GCA_032572035.1. Classification (GTDB taxonomy): domain Bacteria; phylum Bacillota; class Bacilli; order Lactobacillales; family Streptococcaceae; genus Streptococcus; species Streptococcus parasanguinis_AB. Next base: position 20,079 of record JAWGXY010000011.1, on the reverse strand, counting down.
CAGACAAGGCCTTTTCTCCACCACTCATGAGGTTTAAGGATTGGATCTTTTTACCAGGTGGCTGCACAGAAATCTCAACACCAGCTGTCAGAAGATCTGGCTCTGTCAGAATCAAATCAGCAGAACCCCCACCAAACATTTGACGGAAAGTGACTTTAAAGGATTCACGAATGGCTTCGAAGGTCGATTTAAAGCGTTCCTTGACTTCGTCATTCATGTCGTTGATGGTAGACAGAAGCATGTTTTTCGCGGCCAAGACATCCTCCCGCTGGCTAGAAAGGAAATCAAAGCGTCCCTTCACCTCATCGTATTGCTCGATCGCATCCACATTGACTGGACCAAGTGCCTTTATATCTTTTTCGATGCTCTTGAGCTGATTTTCCGCGGCCGCAAGATTTTCAACAGGTTTAGCCTGCTCTTTGGCTTGGTCAAAGCTTTGCATGAATTCATCGGTAATTTGCGTTAAGAGCTTATTCAAACGATCCGCATGCTTTTCACGTGTCGCTTCAGCCTTGGCTTGTTGACGAATCCACTCTTCGTTTTTCTTGCGCGCTTGTTCCATCTGTTCTGCCACATCTTCGGCCTGGCCTTCCAAATCATCCAGCTCAAAGCGTTTCCGAATAACCCCTTGTTCCAAGTCCGTTTTCTTGGCTTGAGCCTGCGTCAATTGGTTGGCTAGCTGCTCTACATCAACTGTCTGAACTTGGGCATCGCCTTGTTCAATCAGTAATTGCAACTGATGCTCTTCTACTTCCAACTGAGTGATTGTTTCTTCCAAACGACGAGCATCTGTTTGCTCGTAACTTTGTTGACTTTTATATTCCGTCTGTTGGAGTCGCAATTCTGCCAATTGCTCTTGCAGGTTTTGCACCTTTTGTTGTAGGACATCTTTATCCGACTTCATGGTCTCAATGTCGCGATTCAAATTTTCTTTTTGAAGCTCAATCGCTGCCAATTGCTCAGTAAGGGACTCCTGCTCTTCTTGTAGAGATTGGGTCGCATCTGTTGCCAATTCTGACTTCAAAGCCTCCAAGAGTTCCTGAATTTCTTTCAGTTGCTCTTGGCTTTGTTGGTAGGCCAATTGGGCCCGCTGTTGCTCCAGACGCGCTTGCTCACCCTGACTTTGAATGGAAGCCAGGTATTCTTGAGCTTGCTTAAGCAGATTGTCCTTGGTCTCTACCTCCTGCTCTGCTTCTCTTAAACGAGCATCCAGAGCTTGCATTTCCTGTTTTAAACTATCTAATTCTGGTTTGACAAAGACTGTATTTTGGGAACGATTGGCACCACCGGCGTAAGATCCACCCGTCCGCAATTCGGTCCCATCTAGGGTCACGATCCGAACTTGATAGTTGACTGTACGAGCCGCCTCACGCGCATGCTCCGTCGTGTCAAAGATGGCCGTTACCCCAAGCAAGTTTTGGAAAATCTGTTCAAAACGATTTTCATAAGTCACCAAGTCACTCGCAATTCCTAAAAATCCTGTACTGGTTTGAATCAACTCCAGATTCCGAGGAGAGAGTTGACGGGCTTTGATCGTCGTTAGCGGAAGGAAGGTTGCCCGTCCTAAGCGATTGCGTTTCAAGTAGTCAATCGCTCGTGTTGCGGCCTTTTCATCCTCGACAATGATCTGTTGGCTACTAGCTCCCAGAGCAATTTCAAGCGCCGTCTGGTAGTCTTTTGAAAAACTCAAATTCTCACTAACAGCCCCACAGATGCCTCCTAGACGGTCCGCTTCTTGCAAGACACTCTTGACACCTGCATAGAAGTTACTATGGTTCTTCTGAATGGCTTCCAAACTATTGATCCGCGCCCGTTTGTTTTTGCTCTCATCCATCAAGTCAAACATAGCCGTTTGAGCCTCTTGGTAGGCAGCTTTGGCCTGCTCCACTTTTACCAATTGATTTTGGTATTCTGCTAATAGGTCTTTGACCGTCGCTTGTGCCTGATCCAACTCCTCCAATTGTCGAACTTCTTTTTCCTTGGCAGCTTCAAAATTGGATTGCGCCTTGATCAAGTCCTCTTGACGATGACTAGATTCTTGTAGGAGTGCTTGGATCCGGCTCTCAATAGCTGTCCGCTCATTAGATTTTTCGGCTTCTGTCTGTAAGAGCTCCACATACTGCTCACGTAGATGCTCAATGACTTGTTCCGGATCTTCTTCATAGTTGGCTAATTCTTTTTCCAGCTCTTCTTGTTGCTGACGGTTCTCTATCAGTCTTTGTTGAAGAGTTGCTAGCGTCTCTTGTTTTTGAGACAGCTCTTTTTTCGCTTCTTCCAGACGGGCCAAAACAGCATCCAGTCGCTCTAGATTTTCCTTGCGACTATGGGCTGCTTGACTCGATTGCAACATAGCGACTTCGATTTGCTTTTCCAAATCGCTAATCAAACGAGTGACCTCTAGCAAGCTCGCCTGGTCCTCAGCTAGACTTGCATCCAACTGATGGCGGGCTTTCTTAATGCGGAGGTTATCTTCTTCTAAAATCTGACGACGTTGGTAATAAGAGACCAACTGTTCTTGAATGGCTTTTTCTTCTTGGTCAGCCTTTTCATAAAGATCCTTTGTCAGATCTACTTGAGCGACCAAAACGTCCAGTAAGAGAACCTGCCGTTCTTGGTCTAATTCCAAGAAACGACGAGCAACCGTCGCTTGCTTTTCAAGAGGCTGGATTTGTCCTTCTAATTCATAGAGGATGTCCTCTAGACGGTCCAAATTCTCCTGGGTTTGGTTGAGTTTGGTCTCCGTTTCCTTGCGCCGCGTCTTAAATTTCAAGACACCAGCTGCTTCCTCAAAGATAGCCCGGCGTTCTTCCGGTTTGGAGTTAAAGATTTCCTCTACACGACCTTGGGAGATAATCGAGAAAGAATCCCGTCCCAATCCCGTATCCATGAACAAATCATGCACATCTCTGAGACGTACTTTCTTACCATCGATCTTGTACTCGCTGTCTCCCGAACGATAAATATGGCGTTCGACCCGAATTTCTTTCCCCGCTTGTTGGATAAAACCATCCTGGTTATCCAAGACAACTGTGACACAAGCATAATTCAGCGGTTTACGCGATTCTGTCCCTGCAAAGATGACATCGGGCATCTTGCCCCCACGTAGACTCTTGACACTGGATTCACCCAAGGCCCACCGTAGGCTCTCTGTGATATTTGATTTTCCAGATCCATTAGGCCCTACAACGGCAGTAACCCCTTTGTCAAATACGACCTTAGTCTTATCCGCAAAGGATTTGAAGCCTTGGATTTCAATCTCTTTTAGATACATGGCCCATCATTCCTCGTTTCAACTGCATTGCGGGCTGCTTCCTGCTCCGCTAACTTCTTGGAACGACCATGACCACGTCCCATCGTTTTACCGTTCACAAACACTTCCACTTCAAACTCTTTTGCATGAGCAGGACCGGACTCGCTGACCACTTGGTACTGGATCTCCACATCCCCATGAACCTGCAACAGTTCTTGCAAACGAGTCTTGTAGTCAATAACTTGGGAAAATTGACCCGTTTCAACCTTAGGAATCATGACCTGATAGACAAAGCGCTTGACCGCTTCCACTCCTTGATCTAAGAGCAAGGCACCTAAAAAGGCTTCAAACAAATCGCCAAGAATCGTATCGCGGTCCCGACCGCCTGATTTTTCTTCACCTTTGCCTAGTTTGATATAACGGTCAAATTGGCAATCCCGAGAAAAACCAGCCAAACTTTCTTCACGGACAATCATGGAACGAAATTTAGACAAATCTCCCTCAGGTCTGTTTGGGTGTTCCTTATACAAATATTCGGAAATAACTAATTGAAGAACAGCGTCTCCTAAAAATTCCAAACGTTCGTTATGTGAAATTTTTAAGAGGCGGTGCTCATTGGCATAAGAGGTGTGCGTAAAAGCTGTATCTAATAAACTGCTATCTGAAAAAACTATCTGAAACCGTTCCGATAACAGGACTTGTAATTTCTCCATAGGAAGCCTACTTTCTAATAAATTCATACCTTTAAGTATACCAAAAAAGAAGCACGAACGCACTTCTTTTCCTAGTTCTAGGGCCTGAATTCTCTATTTTTACTCAGGATGTTCTTCTGTTAGTTTTTCAGGCTTATTGGGGATCACTTTTAAGAGATAAAAGGTGATAAAAATCGTCAAAGCTCCTAAAGCAAGCTTCACCCAAATAATCGGTGCCAGATAGATGGAAATGCCCATCAGAATGTAGATCTGAAGAAGGATCCATTTCTTCCGTTCTTTGGCAATCGATTTGGTCTCTCGGTAATCCGCTACATAGGTTTGATAAAGCTTGGTTTGGTAGAGCCACTTTTCAAAGCGTTTGGAACTTTTAGCAAAGCAAGCCATGGATAAGAGTAAAAAGGGGGTCGTCGGTAAAATTGGCAAAGGAATCCCAATAATTCCTAATCCCAATGATATAAAACCAATCGTAAGATAAACAAGGCGCATTTTCTTCTCCTTTTCATGATGCGTTTTAGAATCATACCATTCTATCAAAACTGCATCTTACTTTAAATTAAAATCGTCTATATAGAACAACTGTCACTTGATTCAAATATTTAGGAGCTAGTATAAATTTTATGAGATGAGTGATCTCTTTTCAATTTCTCCATTATAATACTCCTGAATCTGATCATAGGAAACTATCTTTTGATCTTTCCCGTTAATACTCCATTTTGATGGTATATAGAGATCCTCATAGACAGATTTTCCAACAGGAATAAATTCTGACTCAAGATCCAGTAATTCCTTCCCATTTGTAATCATTCCATTTTCTGAGTTTATCACTTTATAAGCAAAACTATCTTTCTTTGAAAATAAGTTAAAAGCAGACAGGTTATTATTTTTTAGATTGATATTTCCTATGTAAGTATCTGCTTTCCAAAAACTATTTCCAAGCTGTTTAACTCCTGCTGAAAAAGCTTTATTGGAATCTAACTCAAGAGCAATTCTTCCGTTCTCCTCTAGTTCTTCATTTGTTTTTTCACCATCAATTTTCAGCGTTTTTAAATTCAATAGAAAATAACGGTAATTTTTTTCGCTATATATAGTTAATACTGCATAATTGTTACTCTCAAATTTTCTAAGAGTTGATAAATAACCGATCAATTCAAAACCATCGTTACCAAAGTAGTCAACTAATTTCTGCCAAACATTAACTTCTTTCTTGCTTGCTTTTTGATTGGCTAAATTATAAATATCAAGATAAAAGTATTCATCTGACTTCATCTTTTTGGTCACGCTTGAATGTCTCACTTTTGCTCTTTGTCTAACCAAATAATCTGAATTTACAGTCACCCAGCTAGCATTTGTTGTGGCAGAATGCGACTTTTCTTTTTCCTTTTTATTAAAATCCCACTCTACGACAATCCCATTATGATCATTGATAAATTCAAAATTTTTGATTTCTGCTTGGGGATTGTAAATGAAAAATTCTTTAGAGTTTCCAGTATCATCTGATATTTTGGAATTTTTTTCTTTTTTACCACAACCAATTACTGCTATCAAGGATATCATTATTAAAGTTGTTTTATACATTAATTTCGACAAATCAATATTCCTTCCGTTTTATGGATCGCCTCAAGATTCCTTTCCCTTGTAGAAATTCAAAACCAAGCCCTAGTTGACTCACTATCTTTTGCTATTCCTTTTCTCAATTTTTAAAAAAAGCAACTAACACCACAGCATAGACTAGAAGAAGCAAGATTCCATAAAGGATTCCTGCCCATTTATAATAGCGATTCACACCACAATAACGCTCCACATAAGCTCTACTTGGTTTTTCAGGATCATACCAAACCGTCATTGAAGAGCAAAGTGGAAATTGGGTCTGAAGGGCTGTATTGAAAGAAACAAATGAATTTCTATAAAAGGTAATCGAATTGGCTAACATATCTTCTCTAGTATAGATGTTTGGCACATTTCTAGGTCCCCATGGAGTAGAGATCGTTTTTACCAGAAAATAACGAAAAGATTTTTTATAAGCCACGCCATTTACCTCATATTCAACAATCGGAGGATTTCCCCCTCGAAAGCGATTATAGCCCACAACAGTTCCTTTGATCGATGATGTAGCAAGCCGAACCATCTTTTTATCACGGAAATAAAGAAAAAAATAAGTACCACTCAAAAAAACTAAGGCTAAAAAGATAACTAGAGTTGAGAGCCAAAACAGTAGCATTTTAGTTGACATTTATTTCTCCTCCGAATTTGGTTGGTAATACTGTAAAAACTCCTCTTCACTTTGAACAACATGTTCTTTGTTATCTATAGAGTTTTCTGCCGGTATCATGATATCTTTAAAAATATTTGTGCCAGATGGAAATGCCAATTTAATAACATTAAGAGTTGTTTCTAATCTATTTTTAGGATTGAGAACATAAATAAAATTGTTATCTATATTATTCAATAATAGTTTTCTTGTTTTTGGATACTTTGTATCTAGGAGCCAGTTATTTCCTACGTTCCAAAAATGGAATTTATTATCTTCAACATCAAACCCATTAGTTTTAAATAACTTAGAAAAAGATTCAAGCCATTCAACACCAACACTTAGAGAGTGAGTTTTAATTTTATCATTTCGATTATCTATTATTTTACCTGTTTTCAAATTAATTAATTTTTGTTCCTGAAAAGATTTATCTCCAATTTTACCAACTATTAAAGTTATATACTCATTTTCTCCATCAACGATTATTTTCTGAGAGTTCGATATAAACAGCGGAAAATAATTTTTGTTAAATTCTCGAGTTATTTTAAATACATCCAATTCTTTCTTTATTAATTTAGAATTTGAGGTATCATAAACGTTAATATGCCAATATTCCCCATCCTTAGGTATATTTCGATTCAAATAAGGAAAGTTATTATGCGTTATATCTCTTGACGGTTCGGAATTCAATTTCGCACCTTGAGAAATAATAAACTTTTGTCCTACAGCATGCCCCGGACCGCCTGTCTTAACTTTATCTCCTAGAATTCTTAATTCATCTACCACTTTCTTTTTCGCAGTCCATGAAACACTGATTGCATCTCCATTTTCAAGAAATTCATAATCTGTGATTTCTGTATCAGCAATCCAATACTTATATTGAAATAATTTATTTTTATCAAATGAATGTTTAACAAATAATATAGCTAGAAAGATAATTGTAAATAGTCCAAAATAAATTAATTTACTCTTAAAAATTTTTTTCATTCCTCGCACCTTCTTATTTTAGTAGTTATCATACTTTTCATCTAAGTAATTATAGAATTTGGGGCCATTAGAATTATCATTTTTCAATTGGAAGCAATTTTTGGTTCTTCATATTGAAATACTTCGTTTTCTTCGTCAAAATAAATCCATTTTAAATCCAAATAACCGATATATAGTTTCATAATTCCAAATTCCCCGCCCAATTATTAAGAAAGCTAAAGTACTCCTATCATACACAATTTTAGGGTAAAGAGCAAATTCATCACTAGATATAGAAATCCTCGAATAAGCATGCAAAAAACCAGTCGCAGCTGGTTCTATAATGTAGACAAACTATTTAAAAGTGAAATAAGTTAATCAATTCTGCAAAGAAATGAAAAATGAGTTCCGAGTTTTAGATTAAATCAAGAAAATACCAAAACTTTCTGCTGTGAGAAAAGTGCCTGAAACGTTATAGTTTCAGACACTCGGAATTATTGAGACCTTGGGCTCAATAATTAGTCATGGAACTTCATAGAAGTTCGCTGACGTCCGTACTCACCTAAGGAAAGTTATCAAGTTGACTTTGTCTTCAGTCTGAAATTCCCCTTAGGTGGTTTTCCATCTTATATCTTCGTCAAAGGGGTCGCGGTGTCTGGTGATGTATCTAACACCTCAAAATCATGACCGACAGCTAGATCTGCTCGAGCCAGTTGATTCTCCATGGTCATATGGGCTAATTCTTTGATATTGTTCTCTTTTGACAAATGCCCCAGATAAATCTTCTTAGTGCGATTTCCCAAGGTCCGGATCATGGCATCTGCCCCATCTTCATTAGAAAGGTGGCCCAGATCAGATAAGATCCGTTGCTTCAAACGCCAAGCATACGAACCTGCTCGAAGAATCTCCACATCATGGTTGGACTCAATCAGATAGCCATCCGCATCCGCGACGATTCCTGCTAAGCGATCACTCACATAGCCTGTATCCGTCAGCATGACAAAGCTCTTCCCATCCTTCATCAAGCGATAAAATTGAGGGGCTGCAGCATCGTGACTAACGCCAAAGCTCTCAATATCAATATCTCCGAAAGTCTTGGTCTTGCCCATTTCAAAGATATGCTTTTGAGCATCATCGACCTTTCCTAGATACTTGGTCCCTTCCATAGCCTTCCAAGTGGCTTCATTAGCATATAGATCCATCCCATATTTCCTCGCTAAAACACCCACACCATGGATATGGTCTGAGTGTTCGTGCGTAATCAGAATGGCATCTAAATCTTCTGGTTTGCGATCAATTTCAGCCAATAGTCCCGTAATCTTTTTCCCTGAGAGACCTGCATCAATGAGCAGTTTTTTCTTTGGTGTCTCAAGATAGAAAGAATTTCCACTAGAACCTGAAGCTAAAATACTGTACTTAAATCCCTCTTCTGTCATTGACCCCTTATTCTTCCTCTTCTGTATCCCAGTCGTCTTTAATTGCATCTTTGTCGTACGGCAAGACAATGGTAAAGGTAGATCCCTTACCATATTCACTCTTGGCCCAAATAAAGCCTTTGTGCTGCTTAATGATCTCCTTAGCAATGGCTAAGCCCAGACCCGTCCCGCCTTGGGCCCGGCTACGCGCCTTATCCACTCGGTAAAAACGATCAAAAATGCGTGGCAAGTCTTTCTTGGGAATTCCCAAGCCCTCATCTGAGATAGAGATAATCAACTGGGCATCTGTTGTTTTCATCCCTACCTTGATTTTCCCACCATCGGGTGAGTATTTGATGGCATTGTTCAAGATATTGTCGATTACCTGGGTCATTTTATCCGTATCAATTTCAACCCAAATCGGGGTGATTGGATATTCACGGATCAGTTCATACTTCTTGGTATCTTCTTGCGATTGACTCTTGATCTTATCAAACCGGTTTAAAATAAAGGTAATAAAGGCTGTAAAGTTGGTCAACTCGATGTCCAACTGACTAGTTTCATTATCGATTCGTGACAAGCTCAAAAGATCTGTGACCATACGCATCATGCGGTTGGTTTCATTCAGTGAAACCTTGACAAAATCTGGTGCCACCGGCTCTGACAAAGCGCCATCATCTAGGGCTTCCAGATAGGATTTCACACTGGTCAAAGGTGTTCGCAGTTCATGACTCACATTGGAGACAAAGAGGCGACGTTCCCGTTCTTCCTTGTCCTGCTCTGTCGTATCGTGTAAGACAGCTACCAGACCAGAGATAAAACCTGATTCGCGACGAATCAAGGCAAAGCGCACACGAAGGCTTAAGTACTCTCCATTTTCATCCTGGGAATCGATGGTTAACTCTGGTACTTCAGTAATCAAGCTTCGCAGATCATAGTCGTCTCCGATCGAGAGCAAATCAAGAATACTGGTATTGAGCACCTCATCTGGATTGACATTCAATTGCTTGGCTGCCATTTCATTGACCATGATGATCTGACCCCGTCTGTTGGTCGCAAGCACTCCATCTGTCATATAGGCTAGAATACTAGTCAGCCGCTTGGTTTCCTGCTCTAGGTTTTCATGCGTCAGACGAATTACCTCAGATAGATCATTGATACTGTTGGTCATATCGGTCAGCTCTGGGCTTCCTTGCATGTCGACCACTTCAGAATAATCCCCAGCAATCAGATCTTTAATTTTGGCGTTTAGTTGTCGGAGCTTGATATTGTCCCTACGGTTTTCTAGGAGAAGCAAGGCAACTACAATGATAAACCCAACCGTAATCAGAACAAAGACAAAGTTCGACGACATGACAAATTGTTTTATTAGATCAATCATTGTTTCTCATATAATATCCGACACCACGGCGGGTCAAGATATATTCTGGACGCCCCGGTGTGTCCTCGATTTTTTCACGCAACCGACGAACCGTCACATCCACCGTCCGAACATCACCAAAGTAATCATAGCCCCACACCGTCTCAAGAAGGTGCTCACGGGTCATGACTTGACCGACATGGGTCGCAAGGTGATAGAGCAATTCAAACTCACGATGGGTCAAGTCCAATTCTTTGTTGGCCTTTTGAACCAAGAAAGCGTCTGGAAGGATGTGAAGATCACCAATTACAATTTCCGTATCGGCCTCATTTTCAAGCTGAGGATCAGCCGCAAACTCCGAACGACGCAACAAGGCCTTCACACGTGCTTGCAATTCCCGATTAGAGAAGGGTTTGGTCACATAGTCATCCGCACCGATTTCAAGTCCGATAACCTTATCAAATTCCGTATCTTTAGCAGATAGGACAATGATCGGCACATTGCTGGTCTTGCGAATCGTACGCGCCACTTCCAGACCATCAATCTCTGGCAACATCAAATCTAGAATAATAATATCCGGATTCTCAGCCGCAAAGACTTCCAAAGCTTCCCGGCCATCAAAGGCTGTCAAGACTTCATAGCCCTCTTTTGCCATGTTAAATTTGATAATGTCTGAAATTGGTTTTTCATCATCAACTACTAATATTTTTTTCATCTTACATACCTGTTTCTAATGCTACTTTTCCTAATCAATCTCTATCTTCTTATTATATCAAACTTATGAGGAAATGTGGAGTCTCAATTGCTGGACTTTCCAATAAGACAAAGCAAAAAGATTGAGATCATGACATCTCAATCTTTTCTTTTTGCATTATTTTGAAACACGGGATTTGTTGGAGATATCAGCTAGGATTGCTGCTACATACTCATCATGTTTAAACATTAAAACGGTATCTACTTTCAGAGGAGATATCGTTTTTCTTCTTCGGATAAGGATACAAAAATTTCTGCCTTCACTATCTTTTAAATTGATTGAGTTCTTCAGAGAAAGACTGTAAACTTTTTGATATAATATCAAGGATGGACTGATGGATATTTAAAAAATTATGTTCAAAAGAATGACAGGTGAGAATTAAAAATATGTCAGTTTAGACAGAGGTCTCTCTACCATCGTCTATGCAGAAACAAGATTATATGAAATAAAAGGAGTAACCAATGTCCGGAAACTATTCAACACGTGAATTCCGCGAGAAACTATATGATGACCTTCATGTTCGATTAAGAGATACAATGATTTTGATGTGTTCGATTTTTATTGCCTCTATAGGTCTAAATATGAATTCAACAGCTGTCATTATTGGAGCCATGCTGATTTCCCCTCTTATGACACCGATTATTGGACTGGGGTTTGGTTTAGCTATTTTTGATACGCGTTTAATCAAGCAATCTCTACAGGTTTTATTTACTCAAGTATTGGTCAGTTTGCTTGTCTCGACTCTATATTTCTGGATTTCTCCCTTATCTTATGCAAGTAGCGAATTGATTGCACGAACCTCTCCAACCATTTGGGATGTTCTCATTGCTATTGCGGGTGGGATAGCAGGTGTCATTGGTTCAAGAAAAAAAGAAGCAAACAATATCGTGCCAGGAGTAGCCATTGCAACAGCTCTGATGCCACCTATCTGCACTGCAGGCTATGGTTTAGCTAATGGAAATGTACGATTTTTATTTGGGGCTCTCTATCTTTTCTTGATCAACTGTGTCTTTATCATGCTAATCAATATTGTTGGAACAAGAATTATGATGAGACAATCTCCCTTAAGTTCATTTAAAGAGCTAAACATGAAAATGAGAATTGGGTTGATCTCCTTGATTGTATTATTGGTTCTTCCAGCCAGCTATTCAGCAGTCACTCTGACGATGGATCAAGCACGAAAAGAAGGGATCAAACAGTTTGTAGGAAAAGAGTTCGCCAATCATACAATCATTAATCAGGTCTACAAGTCAAGTAGCAATGAATTGGTCTTGACAGTTGTTGGAGATCCGATTTCAGAAGAAGAATTAGAAACCATTCGCCAAAAACAAGACTCTTACGGTATTCAATCTGTTCAATTGAAAGTCAACCAAGTCCATAATTCGACAAAATTAGATAGTGAGACGACCAAGGAATTTTACGAAAACATTGACAAGTATATCGATCAAAAACTCTCTGAAAAAGATTCACAAAACGATCTCGTAAAAGAAAATGAAGCAGACAAGGACTGAGGATAGTCAACTTATCTAACTCATGGAAGCAAATCTTGGGAGGATATCCTATATCCAAAAGTTAATGGATAGAAAGGATTGTTGATGAGGATACTATTTGTAGTGGTTTGACCAATCACTACTAGCTCAGGTTAAACAAAATAGAAAAAGCAACAACTGAAATAGTTGTTGCTTTTTCTTACTGAAAAATGTTTCTCAGACTGTGATCGTTTTATTTCTCAACACGTGATTTATTTGCAATATCTGTAAGAATTAATTCTACAAATGCATCCACTGACATGGTTTCTGTTTCTTTTTGGCCATAACGACGTACGTTTACAGCCTTGTCTTCCATTTCCTTGTCCCCAACGATCAATTGGTAAGGAATCTTTTGAGTTTGAGAAGCACGGATCTTGAACTGCATTTTTTCATTACGTTCATCCACATCGGCACGGACACCACGGTCACGAAGTTTCTTAGCTACTTCCCAAGCGTAGTCCACGTGTTTTTCGTTCGACACTGGGATAAGGGTGACTTGGTGAGGGGCAAGCCAGGTTGGGAAAGCTCCCTTGTAGTTTTCAATCAAGATCGCAGTAAAGCGTTCCATGGTTGAGATTACCCCACGGTGGATCATGACTGGACGGTGTTCTTCCCCGTCTGCTCCAATGTAATGAAGATCAAAGCGTTCTGGAAGCAAGAAGTCCAATTGGATAGTTGAAAGAGTTTCTTCTTTACCAAGAGCTGTTTTCACTTGGATATCCAATTTTGGTCCGTAGAAGGCTGCTTCCCCTTCAGCTTCATAGTACTCAACACCCATATCATCAACGGCTGCTTTCAACATGCGTTGAGCATTTTCCCACATTTCATCGTTGTCAAAGTATTTGTGTTTGTCTTCAGGATCACGGTAAGACAAGCGGAAACGATAATCTGTCAAGTTAAAGTCTTCATACACATCGATGATCAATTGAAGGATCTTCTTGAATTCTTCCTCGATTTGTTCTGGAGCCACGAAGGTATGACCATCATTCAGAGACATTTCACGCACACGTTGAAGTCCTGTAAGGGCACCAGATTTTTCATAACGGTGCATCATACCGATTTCAGCGATACGGATTGGCAATTCGCGGTAAGAGTGCACATGGTGCTTGTAAACTTCGATGTGGTGAGGACAGTTCATTGGACGAAGAACAAACTCTTCTCCATCCCCCATATCCATTGGTGGGAACATGTCTTCACGGTAGTGATCCCAGTGACCTGAAGTCTTATAAAGTTCTACAGAAGCAATTGGTGGAGTGTAGACGTGTTGGTAGCCTGCTGCGACTTCTTTATCAACGATATAGCGTTCCAACTCACGACGGATGGTCGCACCATTTGGCAACCAGAATGGAAGACCTTGACCAACTTCTTGAGAAATCATGAACAAATCAAGCTCTTTCCCAAGTTTACGGTGGTCACGCTCTTTAGCTTCTTCGCGCATTTGAAGGTAGTTCTTCAAATCTTTCTTGTCAAACCAAGCTGTACCGTAAATCCGTTGCATCATCGCATTGTCGCTATTTCCACGCCAGTAAGCACCTGCCACATTCAAAAGGTGGAAGATTTGGATGCGACCAGTTGATGGAACGTGTGGGCCACGGCAGAGATCCACGTATTCACCTTGACGGTAGATCGTCAAACCACCTTCGTCTTCAGAGTGTTCTTCGATCAATTCCAATTTGTATGGATCATTTTTGAAGATTTCACGCGCTTGGTCTTTAGTCACTTCCTCACGAATAGATGGGAAGTTTTCTTTCACGATTTTCTTCATTTCTTCTTCGATACGAGGAAGGTCTTCGTTAGAGATTTGACCAGCTTGGTTGTCTGTATCATAGTAGAAACCATCTTCGATGGCTGGACCGACACCCAAGTGGATATCTGGGAAGAGGCGACGAGCTGCTTGGGCAAACAAGTGAGCCGCTGAGTGACGCAAGATTGGAAGAGCATCTTCGTGATCAGGTGTCACGATTTCAATGCTTCCGTCTTCAGTGATAGCACGAGTAGTGTCGATGAGTTTGCCGTTGAATTTACCAGCAAGAGCTTTTTTTGCTAAGGAATTGCTGATGGATTGGGCAATTTCAAAAGTTGTAACGCCAGATTCGAATTCACGAACAGCGCCATCAGGGAAAGTAATTTGAATCATGATTTTCTCCTTAAAAATTTATCGTAATTTAAAATTGAGGTTTGAAGAAATAGCAAAGGGTTAGTTATAAAGAACAATTATATTTGTTTATCTAACTGAATGATGCTTTAACATTTTCATTCTATAAACAAAACAAACTGTAGAAATTAGTAAATAACTTACCAAGGAAAGGATTAAAGACATATATTGCTCATCAGTCATTGTTTTACTACTCATGTATATCCTTATCGGATAGCTTTTTAGTGCGTTGAATAGATAAATACCAGCAGTAAGACTTAAAAGATATCCTGCTATCACGAGTTCCTTTTTCTTAAAAAACATTAAGATACCGAGAAAAGGAGCAAGAAATGGTATAAGAGGGATAAATGCCATAAATGCAAAGAAAACAATGTACGTTGAACCCCATAGACTAAGAGTTTTCATTAGCCATACATAGACTATAAAGTAGATACAGGCAATCACCCAGAACAATGTTTTCTTCATATCAATCTCCATCTTCACTTTTTTGCGATTAACTATTCTCCAAACAAAAAAGCGACCTCCTCAAAAGGACGTCGCAACGTGGTTCCACCTTCATTTATGTTCCTCAAAAAAGAGGGACACCTCTGATTGGCTCTAACGTAGCCACCGTTTTATGTTTGCATAAAAGTATCTCGAGTAGTCCCAAACCTATCCTCTACGCGATTTCCAGCCCCACGCGCTCTCTATCAGATTTCCTAGATTTGATATGTCTCTGTCAGTTATTATAGCACGATTGAAAAATTTTGCAAGAGAAAGTTTCTTTTTCAATCAAAGAAATGCGTGATTTTACGGATTTTCTTCACCTGTTTGACCGAAGCCTTCATTATCTTGACCGATCCATTAACCGGAAGAGCAATGACCTTGGTCGGAATTTTCACAATGGTCTTGGACATCCGCTTAACCCGACTTTGCTCTGGGTTCAAGTCATTCGAAAAGTCTTTAGAGATGATTTTATCCAGATAAAATTCATAGACTCGACGGCCGAAGGTTGCTGCAGAAATATCATCAATCTTTTCTGCCCACTTATCCTCATCGATTGCAGGCATCTCTTCAATCGCTTCAAGAATTGCTTGGTCTAGATCGCTCTCCTCATAAAAGAGCTTCCCAAACATGGGGTCATCAATCACATGATCAAGATAAGGATTGCCATGAGCAATGATCGGCGTACCGCTAGCAATGCTCTCTAAATAGGTCAGTCCTTGCGTCTCACTTGTTGAAGCTGAAATAAAGAAGTCAGCCGCCTTATAGTAGAGAGCAGTCTCATTTGGTTGGATCATACCTGTGAAGATGATCGCATCTGATACACCAAGCTTGGTTGCTTGTTTTTTCAAATCATCCAGATAAGGACCATCCCCAGCCACGATCAACTTAACTTTAGAATTGACCTGGAGGACATCCGGAAGAGCCGCAATAACCGCTTGGATATTCTTTTCATAAGAGACCCGTGAAAGACTCAATAACAATGTTTCATCTTCTGCCACCTCATACTTCTCACGAAGAGCAGCAGTCTCTGTCGGAGTGATTTCTGGTCGGTCAAACTTGGCCAAATCAATCCCTGTCGGAATAATGCGTTTTTCTGCCTTGACCTTGTACTTTTGGAGCAAGTCATAGACGATCTCGCTTGGGCAGATGACGCCGTCCAGATCATTCATATAACTTCTCACAATGTATTTGACCATACTTGGGCGAATGACCATGCCTCTCGCAATATAGCGGACATAGTCCTCATACTGAGTATGGTAGGTATGAATGACTGGAATCCGCAATTCGCGTCCAATCCAAACTCCCAAAAGGCCTAATGAAAACTCAGTCTGGGTATGGATAATATCCAACTGGTATTGCTTGGCAATGGCAAGTGCCTTTGAAAAACCACGATAAGCAACGCGGCGGTCCTTAAAGGCGAAGAAAGGCACACTTGGAATCCGAATAATCTGCCAATCTTCATAGCGGTTCACATCTTTATCCGTTGTCGTAAAGATAAAGACCGTGTGACCCAATTTTTCTAATTCTGTTTTGAGCGTCCGAATGCTGGTCGCCACTCCCGAAACTTGCGGGAAATAGGTATCTGTAAATAATCCTACACGCATCTTACATCTCCAAAACTGTTTGATAGGCATCGACCAATTGATGAGCCACTAAGTCGATCGAACGACTCTCAGCAACCTTGTAGCCAGCCTCCCGCTTATCTACTTGTCCGTTCAAGACCTTGTTCAAGGAATCCACAAATTCATCCACATTGTGGCACAATTCAGATGAGCTCTCGTCGATCCAGCCATTGTATACGGGAATGTCCCGCAAGACCGTATGCTGATGACTAGCCAAAGCTTCTAAAACAACGATTCCTTCCGTTTCTTCATAAGATGGGAAGAAGAAAGCATCTGAACCCGTCATAGCCCCTTGGAAGACCGCTCCCTTGAAATAGCCAGGGAATTCCACATTACTAGGATGATCCTTTTCCACCAAGCGACGAATCTTACGCGGAATGATCCATTTATTGATAGAACCAAGCCAAATAAAACGCACATCCGGCATGCGACGGGCCACTTCTACGAAATCTTCAATCCCTTTGCGTTTAAAATAAAGCCCCGCACAGATAACAACCTTTTGGCCTTCTTGAATATTAAAATGCTTGCGAAAGACTTCTTCTTTTTTCGGATCCTTCTTGTATTTTTCCAAATCAATCCCATTGGAGACCGCGATAATCGGTGTTGTCACCCCATAAGACTGAATCAGATGTTTGGAATACTCAGATGGCGTGATCACATAGTCTGCCTTTTGGTACATGTGAGCCAAATACTTTCCAAACAAGGGCGCAAAAAAGTTAGACCCGATAAAGGAATTTTCAAAATCCTCACGGGTTGAATGACCATGCATGATGACTTTCTTTCCACGACGTTTTGCTGCATGGAGCAAAAGGAAACTCCGTGGGCCATAGGTATTGATATGCACCACATCATAATCCCCTAAAATATCTGTCGTATACGGAATCCCAGCCAAATCAAGCGCATGCATTTGGTGCTGCAAGGCTCGACCAATTCCTGATTTTTGTAATACGGATTTTCCTTCTAAATACAGTAAAACTTTCATACCTTCTATTATACCGAAATAAAGAGTGCCCAGCAAGTCTCTACCTGTTTCTAGTATAAAAAAGAGGCTAGAACAGTTTTGTTCTAACCTCTCAGACTAGTAAACACGTCTTCCCAAGTCGAGACTCTAGTCTACTAATCCTTATTTTTTCGTCGTTCCACGTTGGTTGATCGTATGAGACAACAACACTTCGCGTTCTTCCAACTCTTCTTTGTGCATGATCTTGGTCAACATACGCATACTAATCGCACCAAGGTCATACAAGGGTTGGCCAATCGTTGATAGATTTGGACGCGTGTAACGTGTTACTTGTGAATCATCACTAGTAATGATTTCAAAGTCTTCTGGTACTTTGATACCGTGATCAGACAAGCCATTCAAGAGACCTGCAGCCAATTCATCACCTGTCACAAAAGCAGCTGTTGCTTTTGACGCAATGATGCGTTCTGCCAAGTTGTAACCTTCATCATAACGGTATTTCGATTCAAAGACAAGCCCTTCGCTATAGCTCAATTTTTTCGCTTTCAAAGCATCTTTATAGCCAGCCAAACGGATTTTTCCATTGATATCGTCCACCAATGGGCCACTTACAAAAGCAATTTTCTTGTTGTGTTTTGCCAACTGTGTAACAGCATCCACAGTCGCTTGCTTGTAGTCGATATTGACACTTGGTAATTGGTGTTCAACATCCACTGTCCCAGCAAGGACAACTGGGGTCCGAGAGCGTGAAAATTCTGAACGAATCTTTTCTGTCAAATGATAGCCCATGAAAATGATCCCATCCACTTGTTTTGAAAAGAGGTTGTTTACTACTGAAACTTCTTTGTCATCGTCTTCATCGCTATTTGCAAGGACGATGTTGTACTTGTACATTTCAGCAATGTCATCGATCCCCTTAGCCAAGGTAGAGAAATAGCTGTTGGTAATGTTTGGAATCACAACACCGACTGTTGTGGTTTTCTTGCTGGCAAGACCACGTGCAACAGCATTTGGACGGTAATCCAAGCGTTCGATCACTTCTAATACTTTTTTACGTGTATTTTCTTTAACGTTCTTATTTCCATTCACTACACGACTAACGGTTGCCATTGAAACCCCTGCTTCACGGGCGACATCATAAATCGTTACTGTATCGTCTGTATTCATAAGATTTCCTTTCATTATTGAAAATTTCGTTTTCACTCTCTAATTAATCCTATTTTATCATGGATTGTAAACACTTTCAAGTATTTTGGTAAAATTTTGTAAACTCTTGCTTTTTTGGGGAAAATTTGACAAAATAGATCCATAGAAAGAAGGTAGCATTATGTCTAAATTAGATCAAATCGTCGATTTTCTTGAAACTGAAAAAACAGATGTCGCTGTTGTATCCGATCCTGTCACCATCAATTACCTAACTGGATTTTACAGTGATCCCCACGAACGTCAACTCTTCTTGTTCGTTTACACAGACCACGAACCACTTCTCTTCGTTCCTGCCCTTGAAGTGGAACGGGCGACTGCAGTTGTCGATTTCCAAGTGGTTGGCTATGTGGATTCTGAAAACCCATGGGAAAAGATTAAAGGGGCTATCGCAAAACCAGATGCCAAAACCGTTGCACTTGAATATGATAACTTGATCCTTACCAAATACAATGGCTTGCGTACTGTCTTTGAAAAAGCAACATTTACCAACTTGACACCACGGATTAACCGCATGCGCTTGATCAAATCTGCTGATGAGATCCAAAAAATGTTGGTGGCTGGTCAATATGCAGATAAGGCTGTCAATATGGGATTCGACGCCATTTCACTGGATAAAACAGAAACTGATATCGTAGCAGAAATCGACTTTGGTATCAAACGCTTGGGTTATGAAATGAGCTTTGAAACCATGGTCTTGACTGGAAATAATGCAGCTAACCCACACGGAATTCCTGGAAGCAACAAAGTCGAAAACGATGCTCTCTTGCTCTTTGACCTTGGCTGTATGGTAAATGGTTATGCGTCAGATATGACTCGTACCGTTGCTGTTGGGAAACCAGATGATTTCAAAAAAGAAATCTACCACTTGACGTTAGAAGCTCAACAAGCAGCCATTGACATGATCAAACCAGGTGTAACAGCACATGACGTCGACCGTGCTGCACGGAGCGTCATCGAAAAAGCTGGCTATGGTGAATACTTCAACCACCGCCTCGGACACGGGATCGGAATGGACGTGCATGAATTTCCTTCTATTATGGAAGGAAATGACATGGTGCTTGAAGAAGGCATGTGCTTCTCAGTCGAACCAGGAATCTATATTCCAGGTAAAGTCGGTGTCCGTATCGAAGATTGTGGTTATGTCACAAAAGACGGATTTGGACTCTTCACTGAAACCAGCAAAGACTTACTTTACTTTGACTAAGCCTTTAGTCGTTTCAATATATAACAAACATCTTGTTTCGTTAATAACTATAAAAAATGAGGCTGGGACAAAAGTCCTAGCCTCTTAATTATCTTTGGATTGTCGAGCAATACGCAGTGGTTGAGTGGGCTCTACTACGCTGATTTCATCAGCTTTTACAGCCCTACTCAACTGTGCGGAGGTGGGACGACGAAATCGAATTCTAACGAA
>JAWGXY010000010.1:0-31302 GCA_032572035.1 Streptococcus parasanguinis | reverse complement strand
TACTACGCTGATTTCATCAGCTTTTACAGCCCTACTCAACTGTGCGGAGGTGGGACGACGAAATCGAATTCTAACGAATTACCGATTTCTGTCCTACTCTCTTTTAGTCTTTTGGGGATTATTTCCCAGGAATATTTGGATCTAAGCCCCAAGATTGCTCGAGAACAGGTCTTAAGGCTTTAATCATATCTTCTGAACCTACGATTGTGATATTGTATACTTTATCGCCTTTTTGGAATACCCATTCGTACAAAATGTTCCCATTTTTAAATGTTACTTTTATTAAGAAAGCGTCCTCACTGGCAAAAATAGCTTTTACACCTTCTAAACTAGTTTGATTTTTGGCTTTTCCCCAGAAGCTATATAAACGGTCCGCAAGTAACTCTGCGTCAAAGGTTTCGTTGGGGCCAAGTTCAACAGTATCTTTAGTGTTTGATTCCATTAACAACATATTGTGTTTGTCTGGTGATGAATATTTGAGCGTTTTGCTACTTTGAGTTTTGCTACTTTGAGCTTTGAAATTGTATACGACCCAATCTTTAGGGATATTGATATAACCAAAATTTTCATTTCCGATACGTTGAGTATCTGCAAGGGATATTTCTTTTGCCCTAGAAGAAGACCCAGGAGTTGTTTTTTGAGCTTTTGTCGTTGATGCAGCCGTAGTTTCTGTTGCTTTCTTTTCTCCGTTTCCGCACGCTGCTAGTATAAATGCAGATAGAAGCATTACAGAGCTTAATATTATTTTGTTTTTCATCAGGATTGTTCTCCTTAAAGTGGTTGACTCACATGTATTATATCATTTTTTATAGTTTATTTAAATTAAAATAGGGAACGCTTTCACTAAAAAGCATAGGGTATAACAAAAGAAAATTTCGTGTTGGTGAACAGTATATCTATCCTCATGAATTTGCAGTTTTAGATCCAGATGGCTATTTTTTAAGATTTAGTGAATAGAATGAGACAGACTGACTTTCAAGACATAAAAAAACCGGAGCCTTCACATGACGGCTCCGACTTTTTTATCTTCATTGATAGACCAATGATTGATTTTTTTATTTTTTCTTCTCAATGTGATCTTTGAGATCTTCTTGAGCTTTTTTATTGGATTCTGCTTTTTTCTTCAACCATTCTTCTTTGGCCTTGTTAAAGTCTTTTGTGGTGACAACATCTTTCGACATTTCAAGGTATTTGTAGAATGTTCCTGTTCCTTTAGTACCTACCCATGAAGCAGCACGGCTATATGGCACGGTCCGTTGAAGCATTGGAGCACCACCATTTGAGACAGTTGGAAGCGTAATCGAGCTATCTGTCAACCAAGCTTGCGCTGCTGCATATTTTTCATAGCGTTTTCCTTGATCCAACAATTCAGCATCGGCGTCTTTCAACATGTTAGCGTATTGATCCAAACCAACTGTTGCAATGGCTGGATTGTTTGAACCTGCATCAATACCAAGATAGTAGAAGACAGAACCATTTACTGGGCTGATACTTTCAAGATAAGTCGATGGGTCTTGGTAGTCAGGAGCCCAACCACCGCCTGAGATATCGTAATCTCTCGCAGCCGCTGTATCGCTGAAGTAGGTGATATTTTGGAAATCATCATCCGATACCTTTTGAAGGTCCACAACGACATTGTCTGCACCAAGCGCTGACTCTACAGATTGTTTGAAGGAGCTAGCTTGTTGGACCATGCTGTTGTCCACTTGGCTAACAATGTAGTCCAAATGAATTGGGAATTGAACGCCTTGTTTTTGCAATTCAGCTTTGGCTTTCGCAAAGGAAGCTTTGGCTTTTTCTGGGCTGTAAAGGCTCGTTTGACCATCGTCCAGGCTCACACCCTTCCATTGGTCTCCGTAGGTAACCAATTGTTTTTCAACGACTTTACCAAAGTCTTCTCCATTGACTTGGACATAAGTTGGTGGCACCAAGGTACTACGAAGCGTATTTTCAGCCGCATCAGCCCCTGAAACTTGTGCCGCATAAGATTTGCGGTCAAAACCAAAGTTCACCGCTTGACGGAAGTCCTTGTTCAAGATTGCTTTCTTGGTAGAGGCTTTTTGTTCATCCGTTGTTTTGGCTGTGTGGTCATATTTTTGACGGTCCAAGTTGAATCCAAGGTAGTAGGATGTTCCCAATTGCAAACCGTAGACAATGTTGTCGCCAAAGTTTTTCTTGACGCTCTTATAAGTCGAGCTGTTTGGCATAACAGAGGCAAAGGAATATTGACCTTTTTCAAAGTTCTTAATGATAGAATCAGGGTTTGATCCATCGTTAAAGGTTAATTTGACATTGTCGATATGAACATTTTTCGCATCGTAATAGTCTTTGTTCTTGACCAATTGAATCTCAGATTTTGAAGTCAATGATTTCAAGTAATAAGGACCATTGTATAAGATGCTGCTAGGTTTCAACGAACCAAAATCTTTTCCTTGAGATTTCAAGAAATCCGCATTGACTGGGAAAAGAACACCTGAGGTTGTTTTTGAGTTCCAGAAGCTTTCGGGACGAACCAAAGTATATTGGATGGTGTGGTCGTCTAAGGCTTTGACTCCAACTGTGTTAAAGTCTTTGGTTTCCCCTTTTACGTAGGCATCCAAACCTTTGATCGAATTTTGAATCAAGAAGAGACCTTCTGATTTAGACTCAACTGCGTGTTTGATCCCTGTAACAAAGTCTTGAGCCGTTACAGCACCATATTCTTCTCCTTCACTCGTATACCATTTGGCATCCTTACGAAGTTTGTAAGTATAGGTCAATCCATCTTCAGAGACAGTCCAATCTTCTGCTAGACTTGGCACAAAGTTTCCGTATCGGTCGTTTTCAAGAAGACCATCTACAAGGTTACTTGTGACATCTGAAGTAGTCGTACGAGTTGCAGCAATATAGTCCAAGGTATTTGGATCTGCTGAATAGACAAATGAGTAGGTTGCTTGATTGCTGCTGCTACCACCACATGCTGTTAAGAGAAAGGCACCTGCAACAGAAACTCCTGCAAGAGCTAACAGTTTTTTTGCTTTCATCACTATCTCCTTATGTTAGATTTTCTACCATTATACACTATTTCTTAAAAAAAACCAAATTTATTTTAAAAAAGTTCGTTTTTTCTGAATGAATATAATAAGATATAAAGAAAAAGCATCTTGAAATCGATCTCAAAGAAGCCGGATAGGGGAGTCTAGGCACCTACCACCAGATCCAACAAAGATATCACCTTTCAATCCTTTTAATAAATATACGTTTCATCACAAAAAAGAACCTCTGCACTTTCGAGCAGAGGAACTGATTCCTAATCAAAATGATAGAGTTGAGGATACTGGTCACATTCAGGATTTTTAGGATGGCAGATGGCCCGTCCAAAGTAAATCATGGCTTGGTGAGCCGCCAGCCATTCGCTCTTTGGCAGAACATCCATGACCCGCTTTTCAACTTCCAATGGCGTCGCTGATTTCTTGACAATATCATGGTGCTTGCAGATCCGCTCCACATGGGTATCGACAGCAAAGGCTGGAATCCCAAAACCTACACTCATGACCACATTGGCTGTCTTGCGTCCTACTCCTGCTAAACTTTCTAACTCTTCGCGAGTCTGAGGTACTTGCCCATCAAAGTTATCCAGCAATTGTTGGGCACATTTTTTGAGAAATTTGGCCTTATTTCGATAGAGGCCTAATTTAGAAATATGCTTGGCGATAGCTGCTTCACTGGCTGCTGCCATGGCTTGCGGGGTTGGAAAAGCCGCAAACAAACCTGGTGTCGCTTTGTTAACAGCCGCGTCTGTCGTCTGAGCTGAGAGCATAACCGCTACTAACAATTCAAAATGGTTGTGAAAATCCAGACTTGGCTTGGCATCTGGAAAGAGGGCGATAATTTCTTCAATCACATGGCGTGCCCGTTTCTTTGATAAAACCATATTCTCTCCTTTACATTACTAGTCTTTATTATAGCATGAAAGTTCCCTATTTCTGAAAGATTCGGCTTCAGAAAAGGACTAGTCCGTAGACGAGTCCTTTTCAATTAGTCTATAAAATGAGTATGCTTGGTAATCCATTGTGTGACCTTGATATTTAACCAGAACACATAGATCCCAAATGTAATGATGGTAAAGAACCACCATTTGATCCAATTTCCAAATAACTGCATAGCCGTGCCGTCAAAGTACTGACGACGACCATCAATCACGGTATGCTTGACCTTCCAGTTATACATAATGCACACGCCTCAAGGAGCACAAATCCCAAAAGTCAATACTGTAATGAAGGTTGCTAATAAAACATGGCCAATATATGAAAATAGGCCTCCATCAAAATACGATTCACGATACATGGTCCATCTCCCTATATTTTTTCTACACCAATCTCTTCAAGAAGGTAATCAGGGTTTGAGCAGAGCGTTCGCCAGCCTCTACGATAAATTCATCAAAAGAAATATTGGCTGCGTGATCTGCCGTATCACTCATAGCTCGAATGACCATGAAAGGACGCCCAGCTGCATGAGCGGCTTGGGCAATAGCTGCCCCTTCCATCTCAACTGCTAATACTTCTGGGAAATGCTCCCGAATTGTTGCGACTTTTTCTTCACTCGCGATAAAGCTATCTCCTGTTGTAATCAAGCCCACATGTGTGGTTGCAGCTTCTTCTTCCAGAACTTTTTTCATCTCTGAAACAAAATAGCGACTGGATTCAAAGTAAAGTGGTTGACCTGCCATTTGTCCGTACTTGTAGCCAAAAGCTGTCACATCCACATCATGATAGGCCAATTTGTCGGCAAGGACGATATCCCCAACAGCCATTCCCGGTGCAACAGCACCTGCAGAACCCGTATTGATAATGGCTTCCACTTTGAAATCATTGGCCAAGACTGCTACACTCATAGCAGACATGACTTTTCCGATACCACTTTCAACCAAAACGACCCCATGGCGACCAATCGATCCTGTATAGTAGACTTTTCCAAGACGCAGAAGCTTTTCCCCATTTTCAAGGGCTTCAACCAAGATCTTCAACTCCTGGGGCATGGCTGCGATAATTCCAATTTTCATGTCGTTTTTCTCCTTGTGACGACCTTATAGACGCCAAATAGCAATGATCAAGGCAATGAGGAGCACAATGATCCAGAACAAAATCTTATTGAGTTTGGATTGGACCACACTTTGCTTGCGTTCTTCAATGCGACGACTCTTGGTCACAGTAGGCTCCACTTGGATCTGCACAGTATCCTGAGAATAACGCTCTTGTGGACGCTCCATACGACTTTCTCTCATAGGACGTTCATAGCCAAATCCCCTGTGGTCTGTCCGAATAATTTTCGTCTCTTCAGCATCGACCATATTAGGACCGGTGATGTCCTCACCTCGCCTTGCTCGTTCAATCATTTCATCGGTTAATAAAGGTTTTCCCATCGGATCCTCCTCTATTTATTGATTAAGTCCCAATATTGGATAGCCATGATGGTCTTGGCATCACAGATTTCGCCAGTTTGGATTAAATCTTTCGCTTCCTGCAAGGTCACTTCTAATAACTCTAAGGTCTCATCCGCATCTTGTGGACGTGGATTTTCCACCTTTTTCAAGTTGGTCGCACCATAAAGTTTGATCCGCTCATTACAAAATCCAATGGCTGAATAAAAATCATACAACAACTCTAGATCCGCTGTGTAACCAATTTCTTCTTCCAATTCACGCAGAGCAGCTGCTTTAGGATCTGCATTTTCTCCCTTTTCTAACTTCCCTGCTGGAATCTCCACTGAAGTCCTTTCAATCGCCTTGCGGTACTGCTTGACCAAGATCGTTTTCCCATCTTCTGTGATCGGCAAAACCGCTACTGCTCCATTATGGAAGATTAAATCACGCTGCGCTTGGCCTTTTCCAGCGGGTAGTTCTACTTGATCAGTGACCACTTGGAAAATAGGTCCCTGATAAATCTCCTTGCGCTCAATGGTTTTTTCTTCAAATTGCATGAGAATCTCCTATTTATTTTTAGGATGGTGTGGCAAGCGAAGGGCATACTCTTCTTTATTCACTTGACGGCCACGACCAATCGCAATCGCATCAGCTGGTACATCCTTGGTAATGGTTGATCCAGCACCGACTAAGGAATTGTCGCCTAATTCAACTGGTGCAATAATCGTCGAATTGGATCCGACAAAGACATTGTTTCCAATCGTCGTTTTAAACTTGTGTTGGCCATCATAATTCACTGTGATGGTTCCTGCACCAAAATTAACGTTGCTGCCGACTTCACAGTTACCAATGTAAGTCAAATGACCAGCTTTGGTATTTTCGCCAATAGACGAACCTTTGACTTCGACAAAGTTTCCAATATGGACATCTTTGGCGAGGCTAGAACCTGGGCGAATATGAGCATATGGTCCTACCGTTACACCATCGGCTACCGTGCTCTCTTCAATCATAGAGTTGGTAATAACGGCACCTGCCCCAATTTCACTATCCACAATATAGGTTCCATTAGTTAAAACTGTCTCAGCCCCAATTTTTGTGTGGCCTTTTAGGGTAACATTGGCTTCGATTTGCACTTCTGGTGCGATCTCAACATCGACATCGATATAGGCCGCATCTGGATCGACAAAGCTCACCCCATTGACCATGTGGGCTTGGTTAATGCGACGACGCATGATGCCTTCTGCTGTCGCAAGGGCCACGCGGTCGTTAACCCCGAGACTTTCATCAAAGTCTTTGAGCGTATAGGCTCCAACTTTCTCTCCTGCTTCTCGGAAAATCCCAATCACATCTGTGATGTAGTATTCACCTTGGGCATTGTTGGTATTGATATTCTTCAAAGCTTCAAAGAGGCGTGCATTGTCAAAGACATAAGTCCCTGTATTGATTTCTTTGATTTGTTTTTCAAAATCTGTCGCATCTTTTTGCTCAACAATTCGAAGCACTTCCGCATTGTCATTACGGACAATCCGACCATAGCCAAATGGATTGGCTGCTTCGGCTGTCAAAATCGTTGCCACATTCTTGTGGTTGATATGGAAGTCGATCAAGTGTTTGAGACTGTCACCCGTAATCAAAGGAGTGTCTCCTGCAATGACGAGGGTATGCCCTTCAAGGCCTTTCAAGACTGGCTCTGCCATCATTACCGCATGACCAGTTCCCAATTGTTCGGTTTGTTTGACAAACTCTGTTTGTCCCGCTAAGACTTGCTCTACCAATTCCGCCTTGTGGCCCACAACTGTTACAGTCTTTTCAGGTGAGATGGCTCCAACACTACGGAAGACATGCTCCAACATAGAGATCCCTGCAACCTTGTGAAGAACCTTGGGCAGATCTGATTTCATACGGGTACCTTTCCCCGCTGCTAAAATAATGGCATAATTTGGCATAACATTTCTCTTTTCTGTACAATATCGTACTTATTATACCATTTTTCACCCCTTTTGGAAAATAAGACCAGATCAAAAAACTCTCCGAAAAGGAGAGCGTGTTCTATAATGGATAAACTCTGCGAAATTCTTCTAAAACCACCTTGCTGTCAGGTGTAAAAACCAGACCTGCTTCTCCAAAGCAGTCTTTGAAAAAGTCCTCATGAACCTGACGCCAATAGGCTAAAGATTTGTCTCCCTCACCTTCCTTAAAGGCATGGTCGGCTGACACTTGATGGAAGGGCTGAACAGAAACCTTGGTAATTTCGACAATGCAGATAGCTTGGTTTTGACTGTCTAAGATAACATCAAAGGTTCCTTCTTGGGGAAGGGGTTCGTCCTCTAGTGCATAGAGGTCATAAGCTGAAGCTGTTGCTGTTTTTTCGCCTGTAAACACCAGTTCCGCTAAAAGGTCTGGATCCACTCCAAACGCCCAGGCATCTATCTCATCTCCAATCGAGGGGTTGATTTGTTTGTATGAATTCCACATTTCTTGAGGTGTCATGAGTTCTCCTTTGTAATTTTTTACTTTCTTCTTTTATATGTTTAAGATGGTCTGGATGGTCAATTTCTAAATCAAAAATCTCTGGAATAGAGCTGTAATGGAGAATACATTCGATACCCATCTGATTCATTTTTTGTATGAAAGAAGTATTAAGATAGCCTGCTACAGCAAAATCAATCTTGTTCTTCTTTGCTTTATCCTGCATCTGTCTCAACATATCTAACATAATTGGACTTTCCATATCATGCCATTGACTGTTTCTCACAGTCGCAAAAATAAAAGAAGTTAAATCATTCATTCCAACTACAATCTTTGAAATGCCCGTTTCCAGTATCCTGTCCAAGTCGAAATAAGCTGATGGTAATTCAATCATCGTGCCGACTTTCCCGGTAAAACCATACTGACGCAATACTGTAATAGCTTGTTTTAATTGTTCGGCATCATTGACAAAAGGAAAAATAACAGACAGATTGGGATTGGTTTGAAAAACTTCCGTAACAACATTAGTCTCAGCCTGAAATTCATCTGGACACGCCAACAAACGCCTGATACCTCTGTATCCAAATAAGGGGTGGCGTTCGTCAAAATACTCTTTAGTCCCGTCTAGACTATTTGCTTCTGCATTTGTTAACTCTGAAAAGCGATACCAGACTTCTTCATCTGAGTACAAATGACAAATAGTGTCTAGATAATCTTTCACAAATTGCTGACAATTTGGTAATAGTATGTTTTGGTTTAGTTCTCTCAACAAGTATTCCCCACGAATCAAGCCGACGTGGTGCAATAAATGGGGATAAACTTTCTCAACAATTTTTTCGCCACTAAGAGCTAGTTGATTTTGCATGTTCATTCACCTCGTCTTAAAAGATACAATATCAGATATCATTATATGACACTTTCCTCTAGTTCAAAAGCTTCATAAGGTTCAACTAACTCATATCCTAAAAATTCTGCTACTTTTTTGGAAGCCTCGTTATGAGCATCCCAAAGTGGAAACATATCTCTATTTAAACTCTCTAGAATCATTGCAGCACCAAGCTTTTTGGCAAATCCATTTCCTTGTTCGTTTGGTCTAGTTGCAACTTCCACTTCAACTGCTTCACGGTAAACTAACCCTGAGGAAATCCCAGCAATCACTTCATTATTTTTAAGAATCACAAAGCCAAATCCACCTTTTAAAGCAAAATCCTGGTAGGACTCAAAATCCCCCTGTAAATCTTGTGACCATTCTTCCTCAGAAAGGCAGTTATAAATACGATTATCAATAGGTACAATATTGTAACCTTTCTCTAACTGACTAACTAGATCATTTAGAAATTCAACTTGAAAATTTGCCTTATCTTTAAAAGAATAGCGAGCAAAAGAAATTAGCTCCAGTTTCTGATGCAGAAAATCTTGCCACTTAGTGTCTTCTGAAATAATAATCTTATAATCTAAACCATATTGCCTAACAAAATCTTCCCAAAATCTAGAATTTAGCTCCCCTGCTAAGTATAGAAAATTCCCAATATCATAAAAACTTGTTGTCCCATCACTGTTTCGGTATACAGTTCCAATTTGAGATTTAAGACCATAGAGAACCATATTTTTCTTCCATGTTTTAAATAGTTCCATTATCCCTCTATTTTACCTTCCAATTCCTATAACTTATCCGTTCTAATTCTGGAAATCCTCGTAACTCTGCCTTCACTTTTAATACTAAAGGCGAGGCATTTTCTTCGGTAATTTCTTCCAAATTCAGCCAAATAACATTTGCTGAATCATTACTTCCATCAAGAACTTCATGAGGAAGGGATTTTTGAGAGCTCTCGAAATCGAGCACTACATCATAAAAGGCCATGGTATGATGTACAGCGAAGTCTTGCCCCTCTTCTTGAACCAGCACGTCATAAATCCTAGGATTTAAGTAACGGCTAAGCGTATAACCCGTCTCTTCCAGAACTTCTCTCTTAAGGGTTTCTGTCAACCCCTCACCGAGTTCCTGACTACCACCCGGTAGATCAAAACGATGTTGATAGGGGCCTCTTGTTTTTTCAATACAGAGAAGTTTCCCATTCTCATAGCAAATGCCGTAGACACCAAAGTGTTTTTTGATTTCCATCAATTCCTCCTACTTCAAACTCCAACCACCATCAATGGTCAAGATTTGTCCCTGCATGGCAGATACCTTCCCACTGGCCAAAAAGAAACTGACTTCTGCCACTTCTTCTGGCTCAATCCAGCGTTTGATAGGTGTTTCACTGGCTACCCAGTCTGCTAAGCCACCGGGTTCAAAGTCCGCAGCAGTCATGCCAGTCTTGACAGCACCTGGAGCGATCCCAAAGACTTGAATGCCAGATTCTGCATAATCCAGGGCCAACTGCTTGGTAAAGCCCGCTAGAGCATGCTTGGAGGAAGTATAAGCGTGACCGCCTCCACCAGCTAGAATAGATGCAATGGAGCACATATTGATGATGATACCTCGCTTCTTCTCCAACATTTGAGTCAGATAATGCCGTGTCAGCTCCACCGGAGTCACATAGTTAATCTCAAAAATCTCCTGAATCTCCTGAGCGCTTTGCTCCAGAAGCGGTTTATAATCGTCCAATACTCCAGCTGTATTGCACAAGACATCTACCTCAGGACACCAGTCAAAAATCGGCGTCAAATCCAAGGTTAAGTCTAGCTGTAAGAAGTGAAACTCACCTGGCAACTGGGGATCAGCTCCCTGATCCACCCCATAGACCTGGTAGCCCTTTTCTAAAAACAAACGAGCTTGCGCCAGACCAATCCCGGAGCTCACGCCTGTAATCAAGACCCGTTTAGTCATGGACTTCCACCCAATCTGTCGCTAGAACATCACAGGGAGTTGGACTCCACATGGAAAAGCCTTCGCCTTCACCAGACACGTTAATGAGGAAATAAGGTGTCACTTCCAGAGCCACTCCATTTTGCTCGATGGTATCAAACAATTGGACATAGTTTTCTCCTCCACCCCATCCTGTTCGTACATATTTTTTCTTGGCCTTTAATCCTGGTAAAATCTCTTCAAATGTCATGGTGTTCTCCTTTGATGTAATTTAATATTGATATGATGAACTTTATGAACTCGTAAAACATATTCATTGTATTTTGTTCACCTTTTTGTGAACCTAAAGAGCATTCATGGCTCTTTTATAATAAGAACTAAATGTTATACAATTGTGATTTCGTTATATTTTAAGGTCTATGGTTTTACAGTTAATTTAAATGTATCTAGCCATAAATCAGCTGGTTCCTAATAATGTTATATCTACACTAACTCAGTAATGTAACTGAATTTATATTTAAATTTTTTTGCTAGGTTTTATCATTTAATTTTGTTCTTTTCTAGTTTGGGCAGTTATACTAGTTTTCACCTTTTTCCAGTTATCTAATCTATTTCTAAATACATACTAGCACAATATACTGTACTGCCATCTTTTTTTACTTCTGAAATTTTTATATTCCTTTCAAAAAACATCATTAGGTAAACTATTATTAAAAAGGTTTTAAATTGTGGTTCAAATCATGTTTGAACTTGTGAAATCCCTTATTAGCGTTTATTTTGAGGAAATTGGAGTAGAGTTATTATTGTAACTAATGCCCCAGTATGGAATATACTGCATATTCTTTTTTCCAGCGTTTTCGTCATAAATTTTTATTTTGTCATTTTCTAACGCAAGAGCAATGAGTTTAGAAGCGATAGATGATTGTTTATTTGTCAATCCGAATCTTTTTCTTAGTGTACTATTTGTCATAAAATTATCTTCTATGTAGAGTAATGCAGAATGATAATAAATAGCATTTATTTTTTCTCTATTCCCCATTTCTTGGATTGTTCGTCGTTGATGTAAAGTAACAACAGTATAATTATCCTTAGCAGCTATATCCGGAGCAGGTAAGTGATTTAATTCCAACGTTAAGATAATCTTATCTATACCGCTACCACGAGACTCTACTAAATGCATCTTTCGAAATAGTTCAGCTAAAGCTTCATTTCGAGAGTAAGGAGGCATATCAAGCAATCTTTCAGGACGATTAAGAGGAGATCCAGGATTTGTGAATACTACTCTATTATCAAATATTTCAATTGTTGGTGAGCTACCTTTTACAGAAAAATCCTGATGTACTATTTGGTTTGCAACTATTTCACGTATAACCAGAGGAGGATAATCTGTATCAGAAGTGATTTGTCCATTATCTTTTAACGTTTCAGGATTACGAGGTAAATGACCATTGATAAATTTTAGTAAACCTTCAAAACCAACGGCAGCTCCTTTACTAGCTGTATTATCAGCTACTGCACTTAGTTTATTATTACCGGCATATCTAATTACTCGTAAAGCATGAGCAGATAAATTTTCAAAATTTTTAAGATTTTTTGCGAATGTAAATGCTCCCATATTGGTTAGATTGAAAGTTTTTCCAGAAGATTCTATCACACCATCTTCTATCATATGAAAAATTATCTCTTCATCGTTTGAATCTTCAAAGTATCCCATCATTTTCAAATAGGAATTAACATCAATCAATTCTTTAATTTCTTCAAATGTACATGCGGTTTTTGCATACTCTCTTTCAAATGATCGCGATTCAAAGGATTTCCACAGTTCTCTTTCCTTTTCAGGATAATCCTTTAAGTTTTTTAATGAAGATCCACTTCTAATGTATCGACTACCGCTAAAAGCAACAGGTCTACCAGCATTCATGTGGATGACTAAAACGACAACATGTTTTTGTTCGATATCATATTCTTCAAAACGAATTGTGATACGAGGATCAAGCATCCTTTCTAACCAAGTAATAAACGGCTCACCCTGTGCATGTTTTTCAGTTTTTGGATAGAATTTTGTACCAATAATTTCTTTTGAAACATCATTAACCCCCCAAATTAAGTATGAGAATTGCTGACCTAACATTGCTGCTGAGTTAGCTAAAGCTGATATATATTTGCCTATACGATCATGATCTTTATTATTAACTTTGTATTCAATAATTTCATCTTCATTTTTATTCAATAATTCTAATAACTTTTTTAAATCTTTATCTTCCATAATTTTTATTTTCCAAGTAAATTCTAAATAGGTTAAAAACGTCGTAAAATCAGCGTTTTTTTATTTTCCAAGTAAATTCCACGTACTCCAATGTCAAGAATTAATTAGTTCAAAGTCTATATAAAAATAGTTTCAAAAAAACTATATCACATATTGTGAAAACCTAGATAAAATTTTCGGTTTTCTTCGAAAAATAACACATACTAACAAAAACTAACATTTTAATTTTTCTTCTATCAAAACTAGAAGAACCAAAATATGTATTTATTTTTTAGCAAATTAATAAGATGACTTATTTCATTTTTAATAGACAGATCAGCCAACATTTTTGAGGTAGGTTTGCTTAATTTGATTTTTTACTTCGTAACTTTCATTATTCCCGATAACTTTTCTTTTGCGAGTACCGTTCCATCTTCTGTCTTAATGTGTAGACGAATACTTACATCTTGTGCAGAATAGCCATTTTCAACAAGCCAAACAGGAAAAGTTTCATTCTTGACCTGCAACACTTTATCAGCAAATTCTTGAATATTATCTTTTGAATTATATTTAAAGTCTTGTGGAACAGTCAGATATAGTATAAGACCTCTCCCTGTAGCACTATAAACTTGCCCAGTTTCTTTTACCAACTCATTCAATTTATTCTGAAATTGACTAGCATATTTTTGAAACTCTTCATCATTAAATTGATTTGATATCGAAGCTGATTCGCTTGATGAACTCACTTCTAATATCGAGGAAGATGCCTGAGTTGTTGTAGATAAATTCAAAGACGAACTGCTTGAACTAACAACAGATCTGACCGAACCTTGTTGAGATTTATCTTCTCGAAAGAATAAACCAAATATAACAAAACTAATTAAAGAGATCAAAGCCGAAATGTTTCGATATTTTATATTAGGTTGTTTTTTTATAAAATACCAAACACCAACTAAACCACAAAATGTGATAAAAGAAATAATGAATCTCATAATAACCTCCTATTCATTTTTCAATCTTATCTTTTACTTTCTTATACTTTTATAAATATTTATAACTACTTCGACTTTTCGAAAATATAATTCTATTATAACCCTCTACCAATTATTCTAGAGTGAAACAATAAGAAATGTAGACGAACTCTATAAAATATAATTTTAAGAAACCAGAACTCTATGTGGAATTCATTAAAGAAATTTATGATTACTATTATTTAAAATCTCTTCAAATGTCATGGTGTTCTCCTTTGTTATCTATTTAACTTTCTCCCTTTATTATACCAAAAAAAGAGCTTTCCCTATACAAAAAGCCAGAGTTCTTCTACTCTAGCTTTCATCTTTTATTTATGTTCTTCTGAATGGCGATACCCATAGCCAAAATAAATTCCTATCCCAATCAAGAGAGCAACTCCAAAGGCCAGCCAGGTCGATAGAGAATACTGGGTCATAAAGGACACACAGACCACAATCGATAGAATTGGCAAGACCGGAACCAAAGGCGTTTTAAATTCACCAGGTCCAGGAGCACCGTGTTCCTTGCGCAATTTCAAGAGGGCAAAGGCCAACATAACCAGGTAAGCCAAGGTACAGATATTTAAAAAGGAAGCGATACTAGCTAGCGGAAAAACTCCACCAGCAATGGCAGCCATTACTCCAGCGACCAGGGTCGCATTTTTTGGGATTCTGGTTTTAGGATCGAGCTGTTTCATCGCTTTTGGCAAAAGGCCATCTCGCGCCAAACTGTAAATCATCCGTGAGAGGGCAAAAGTCATAGAAATGCAGACGGTAATCAGGGTCAAAATAGCGACCAACGATACATAATTCCCTGCCCAGCTAGCTCCTACCTGACGGAGGGCAAAGGCAACCGCATCCTCTACATTTAAGTTCTTAAAAGGAACCATGCCGGTCAAAACCAGGGTAACCAAGATATAAAGAACCGTTGTGATCAAAAGACTAAGGACAATGCCGCGAGGAACGTTCTTTTGTGGTTCCTTGATTTCATCGACCGCCATTGAAATGGACTCAAAACCAAGAAAGGCAAAGAACATGAGCGAAGCGCCAGCCATAATCCCTGTTTGACCACCATAAATTTCGCCAAAGCCATAAGGGGCAAAGTTTCCCCAGTTGCCAGGGTTTAGGTGAAAAATCCCGACAAGAATAAACAAGGTAAGAGCTGAGAACTTGAGTAAGACCAGCAAGGAATTGAAGCGTAAGACGGCTTTTGCATTCATAAGGACCAAGGCTGTGACGAGGACCATGACCAAAATAGGTAAGAGATCCACATAAGTTCCCGCAGCTGGATCAAAAGTCCCATTTAAAGCCGTCGGCAGACGCCAGCCAAGATTGGCCAACAATCCCTTGAAATAAGCAGCCCAACCTGAGGCCACACCTGATACGGCTGTCATGAATTCCATCACGGTCAACCAACCTGCAATCCAGGCTGGAAACTCTCCAAAGATGGCATAGAGGTAGCTATAGGCTCCACCAGTTGAAGGAATGCGGGATGCAAATTCTGCAAAGAAGAGGGCAGATAAGCCGACGCAAAAAGCCGCAATCACAATTGAAATGATCAAGGCTGGCCCAGCTAAATTCGCTGCTGCAGTTCCCGTAATCGTGAAGATCCCTGTCCCCACCATGGCACCAATTCCTAAAATAATTAAATCCCATAAACGTAAATGGCGATTTAGACCCGGGTGTACTTGCCCAAGTCCCTTTTTTCGAAATAGATTCATGCATATTCTCCCATCTAATGAGTTTATTCTATCATACTTGGACAAGAAAGGGGAGACTCTTTTTCCCCCTTTTCTTACTATTTATCACTTTCCGTCCTATTCTTTTTCAAAGCACGAATCGTAAACCAATAATAAATAACCAACCCAAAGACGATGATCACTGTGGGCAGAAGAACCGTCATACCAAGATTCTGAACTCCTTGTGCCAAGGTCCAGCGATGCAAGAATCCCACTACTAAGAAGGACAGAATAGGAAAGATGAAGGCACGAGCAAACTCTTCTTTCCATTGCCACAGGATAAGACCTGCAGAAGCCCCTGTCATCAGAAAAGTATCCCATGGATTCGGTACCGTCAACCAGGCAAAAGCTGGCAAGAAACGGACCCCAACTATTTCACTGATAAAATAGATCCCCAGAACGAGAACGACTACTCCATAAATTGCTTTTTTTGACTTCTCTTCTGCAAAAATGAGGCGACGAAGGAGATAGAATAGTAACCCAACGGCCAAAAGTCCTAAAATACTATCCGTTAGATAGACGAGTGGCTTGAGAACCAGGACTGCTTGCGAAGCAAAATCACTTAAGAGGCGATAAAAAATCACAATTCCTGAGACGATTGCACCATATTTTAGAACAGATCGCGTGGATTCTTTAGGCATGTTCTCTATGATTTGGTCTGCCATTCCCTTAGGATCCTGTCCAAAATAGTCCTGGGCCGTCCATCCATCTCCGCTTGCTTGCGAAAAGTCAAGTGCTAGATTATAGACCTGCTCTCTTAAGGCTTTCTCCTCATATAAGAAACCTGCAAGATTGAAATAATCCCAGAGATCTTGGAAATAAACTTGATCCTCTTGGCTAAAAGTTTTCATCAAGGCCTGCGTTTCTTCAAAATACATTGCTGATTTCATGCTTCTTCCTTCTTTCTTTGGAGACAAAATACAATAAGGGTCAGGACTAGTCCCATGAGAGGAAGGAGCCAGCCTATTAAATGAGCAGTTTCCTGATTCACAAGACGAATCCAGCATCCTGTAACTAAGAAAGTCAGGCCCAGGACTAGTAGACTCGACATCAAACGCTCCCTGCTTCTATAAGCCATAACCGTAAACCCAAGTAGGACTAGGACAGCGAGAACAATCGCCCAACCATCTGATAAGAAGAGACTCCCAATGTGGCCAAAATAGATCGAAAATAGTCGTACGATGTTCAGAAATACCATCAGGCTGATCACACTGATAAAAATAGCCCAAGACCACTTCATTTCTCCATAGCTCTGTTTGGACCAAAGCCACGTGATGAACTGGCTGAACGCCAAGAAATTGAGGAGAATGACAACATAGGTCAAAGGTTCGATTTTCAGTGGTGTCATCCAGGTAAAATCCATTAAATAACGCATGCCAACTAAGATCACTCCAAGTAGAATGACGAGTCCCACATAAGATCCTAGAGAGCGTTTAGGCAAATCTGAAAGAACTTGGTCCACCATAGCCCGTGGATCCTTTCCAAAATAATCCACTGCCCGAATGCCTTCTTTCTCAGCAACTTTTAGGTCGCAAACCATATTGTAGAGTTGTTCACCGAGTGCTTCATCATCATAAAAATAGGACTTGGCCCCAATATAAGCGACCATTTTTTTCACATAGGCTTGATCCTCTTTCTTTAAATGAATCACTTCATCTGACATTTTTTCTGTATAACTTTCTACCATTCTTCCCCCTCCTTCTTGATACGTTCTACTTTCGTGACTAGCTCCTGCCACTGGTCCCAAAATTCCCCTAAACGCTCTTTTCCAGCATCACTGAGTGAAAAATACTTACGATCAGGACCATCTGGAGACGGCCTCATTTCCCCATGAATAATTCCTTGTTTTTCTAATTTTTGAAGCAGGGGATAAATGGTCCCAGCGACAATCTTATCAAATCCCATCTCTTTGAGACTTTGAATCAATTCGTAGCCATAGATGGCCTTTTTGGAAATAATCTCCAGCACACAGCCCTCCAAGACTCCCTTTAGTAATTGGGACTCCTTCATCCTTCTCACCTCTTTCTTCACATATGCACTAGTTTGTTTTACATACTAGTTTATTTACTATCAGTATACTCTTTCTTAACTAGTATGTAAAGCAAAATAGTAACTTTTTTAAAAAAATTTTATTCCTTAAAAATCCTTTAAAATCAAGGCTTTCACTGTATACTGGTGTGTAAATATACAAAAAAGTTCAAAAAACACTTTATTTTATAGATTGATTGGAGTATAATAATTAAAATTATTCAAAAGGAGACACGAATATGAAAAAATCGAAGCTTGCTCTTTTAGCAGGTGTCGCCGCGGCTTCAACGCTTTTCCTTGCTGCATGTGGCTCATCTTCTAATGCGTCAAAAGGGACTACATACAACTACGTGTATGGTACAGACCCTGATTCCTTGAACTATTTGACTTCAAATCGTTCAACTACAAGCGACATTACTACCAACTTGGTCGATGGTTTATTTGAAAACGACCAATACGGTAACCTAGTGCCTGCTCTTGCTGAGGACTGGTCTGTTTCAAAAGACGGTCTGACTTATACCTACAAGCTTCGAAAAGACGCGAAGTGGTATGATTCAGAAGGAAATGAATACGCTGACGTCACTGCAAAAGATTTCGTGACATCTCTGAAATATGTAGCAGATAAAAAATCTGATGCACTTTACTTGGTTCAAAACTCAGTCAAAGGTTTGGATGACTATGTAAACGGGAAAACCAAAGACTTCTCAACCGTTGGGGTAAAAGCTGTTGATGATCACACTCTTCAATATACTTTGAACCAA
Source organism: Streptococcus parasanguinis (assembly GCA_032572035.1). Classification (GTDB taxonomy): domain Bacteria; phylum Bacillota; class Bacilli; order Lactobacillales; family Streptococcaceae; genus Streptococcus; species Streptococcus parasanguinis_AB. The sequence goes on along the minus strand of JAWGXY010000010.1, from coordinate 12,840 downwards.
CCTGAATCTTTCTGGAATTCTAAATTGACGACTGCTACCATGATGCCAGTTAATGAAAAATTCTTGGAATCAGCTGGGAAAGACTTTGGTAGCGTGAAACCAAATGGGATCCTCTACAACGGGGCCTACATTTTGAAGTCCTTCACTTCAAAATCACAAATCGAGTTGGAAAAGAACCCTGAATACTACGACAAGAAAAATGTTCACATCGATACCGTTAAATTAACTTACTTCGATGGATCCGACCAAGACTACCTTGCTCGTAACTTCTCAGATGGGAACCTATCTACTGCTCGTCTCTTCCCAACAAGCTCAACTTACAGCACAATTGAGAAGAAATTCAAGGATAACATCGTTTATACACCTCAAGATTCTACTGTTTACTACGCTTACTTCAACGTTAACCGTCAAAACTACGGTCATACGAAGAAGACGTCTGATGAGCAAAAGAACAGTACTAAGACAGCTCTTCAAAACAAGAATTTCCGTCAAGCCTTGAACTTTGCTTTAGACAGAACTTCCTACAGCGCTCAAGTTAACGGGAAAGACGGAGCATCAAAAACTCTACGTACCCTTCTAGTTCCACCAACATTTGTGCAAGCCAACGGAAAAGACTTCGGTACGCTCGTTGAAGAAAAACTTGCCGCAACAGGAGATGAGTGGAAAGGTGTTAGCTTTGCTGACGCGCAAGATAGCTTGCATAATGCGGATAAAGCCAAAGCGGAACTTGAAAAAGCGAAATCTGAATTGCAATCACAAGGTGTTCAATTCCCAATCCATATCGACTATGTCGTAGACCAATCTTCTAATGCTCTTGTCCAACAAGCAGACTCTATGAAGAGTTCTATTGAAACAGCTCTTGGTAAAGACAATGTCGTGATCGATGTACAAAAATTGTCTACAGACGATGCAGACAACGCTACTTACTTCGCCCAATCACCAGATCAAAAAGACTTTGATATGGATATCACAGGTTGGGGACCTGACTTCCAAGATCCATCTACTTACTTGGATATCTTGAACCCAACAGATGGTTCAACCTTGACTGGTATGGGACTTGATCCTAAGAAAGACCAAGCTCTCATCGAAAAAATTGGTTTGAACCAATACAAAGAATTGTTGGATGCTGCTAATGCTGAAAAATTGGATACCAATGCGCGTTATGAAAAATACGCTGCTGCCCAAGCTTGGTTGACTGAAAACGCAATGGTACTTCCAATCTACTCTAAGGGTGGAGTTCCATCTATCACGAAGGTAACGCCATTCTCAGCAGCAAATTCTGCAATTGGTATTAAAGGTGAATCAAGCTTCTTCAAATACCAAAAAGTTCAAGATAAGACAGTTACAACTGCTGATTACGAAAAAGCTTATAAGAATTGGTTGAAAGAAAAAGAAGAATCAAACAAAAAAGCGCAAGAAGAACTTGCAAAACACGTGAAATAATCGTGATAGAAAACACCGGGGATTTGATCCTCGGTGTTTTTTGTGCTAACAAAATGTTGTATGTTTCATCTTATTTCTAATCTTTTATAGACTCGAACGCTACCTCACGACAATCTTCCGATAACTTCTAGAAGTCAGAAGAAAGACAAGGACATAGGAGATGAAGAAGACAGCGCAGATAGAAAGAGTTGTTTGAAGCACCAAGCCCGCATTGGTTGCTCCTAAGATAGCAACGATTTTTGCGATCATCTTGTAGGCTACTCCTAGGTACAGGAAGGAGAAGAATAATGGAAGAAAAAAGACAGTGAGTATCTGTTTGCGAATGGTGGTGCCGGTTTGCTTTTGGTCCAATCCTACTTGTTGCAAGATCACAAAATTATCTCGATCCTCATGACCCTCTGAAATCTGCTTGTAGTAAATCACGAGAACTGTAGCTAATAGAAAGATCGCCGATAGAAAAATCCCGATAAATAGAAGAGTCCCTGCTGTTTCACGCCAATCTTTCTCTATACTGTATCGATCAAATCCACCAAAATAAGTCGCACCATATTGACTGATTTTGTCTGTCGAATACAGCTCTTTGATCAAGCCAGAAATAAAATCTTGGTTATCTTTATTTTTAGCAGTAATAGAGAATTCCAAATTTTTATCAACTTTTAGTCCCAGTTGGTTCAAGTCAGGGAGGACCAGGTACAAGCCCATTTGGTGTTGAAACAGGTCGGATTGAGGGAGTTTCCCTTGGATAAAATTGGAGTTTAGTTTTTCTTTAATCGTGAAGGTCTTCCCATTGATTTCTAATTGTGCGTCTAATTTTCCAGGATATTGATACCCATAGGCTAGGATTTCATTTTCCCCAAGCTCAACTTTTTGACCGGTCAGTTGCTCATAAGTCGCCTGATCAAAAAAGTAGACTGTTCCTTCTGACTTCAACTCCTGACCAGTTGATGGAGTGGACTGGTCATTCACCTCTAAGCTCCTTCCATCAATCTTTCGAATTTCAGCCGACCAGTATGTAGTCTGTGCCACCTGATAATCTGATAGATGTGTCGCATCGGCTGTTTTCTTAATTTGAGCTTGAACATCCTCAATAACCGATTCTGTTTCAGCATCTGAAGGCATATGCCCCACACTAATCATGTAATCAGAAGGGTAAACCGTATCTAGGTAATTCTGCCCTCCAATAAAGATATTGAGCGACCCGGTTAAGGTGACCAAGACCATGGTGGATAGAATACTAATGGTCGCAAGGCCCGCTGCATTTTTTCGCATCCGAGCTATTAAGTTGGAGACAGATATAAAATTCTCTGGCTTGTAATAGTAGGATTTCCGACCTTTGAGAAATCTTAAGAAGGTAATAGAGCCTGCGTTGAATAAGAGATAAGTCGCTAGAATGACCAAGATGACGGCAATAAAGAATCCTTGGACAGCCGCAACTGGCCGCTCAACGGTTAGCGCTATATAAAACGCAATTCCTAAGAGCCCAAGTCCTAACAGAGTTTGAACCAGCAAGAAGCGTCCCTTCTTCTCTCCTGCTTTCTTTTGCTGCATAAGGTGGAGGGAACTGTAGCGCAAGAGGCGGAAAGAATTCAACAAGAGAATGAGGCCAAAAGCTAAGGCTAACCCAAGTAAAGTGTTAAGAACAGCCTCTATCTGGAAGGTTGATTGAATGACGACTGGTAAACCCATACATTTTAGAAGCAAGGCGAAAATCAAGCGATCAAACAAGAGTCCCAAACCCAGTCCCACTCCAACTGTGAGAACATAGAAGAAGAGCAATTCCCATAAGGTCATGATGAGGAGATGCTTCTTCTCCATTCCCAGAACACTGTAGAGTCCCAGTTCTTTGGAACGATTTTTCATGACGTAGCCATTGGCATAAGCCACCAAAATGATGACGACCAGCTGGACGACGAAACTGCCAAAACCAAGAACAGTTCTCGCCGATCCCCCTCCGTAAGAATCCTCTAAATGAGGGGTCAATGACAAGGCGATAAAACTATAAAGGATCATGGTCGTTAAAATGACAGCTATAGCGAAAGGATAATACAACTTGCGATTTTGTTTGAGGTTGGAAAGTGCTAATTTACTTGTTAATTTAAACATCAGGATCCTCCTTTCCCGCCATGACCGTCAGAGTATCTGAGATTTCTTGGAACATCTGACGCTCTGTCTTTTCCCCACGAAAGATCTGGTTGTAAAGAATCCCGTCCTTGATAAAGAGCACGCGCTTGGCCCGAGCTGCTGCTGCGGTTGAGTGGGTCACCATGAGAATGGTTTGCCCCATGGTATTGATATCTTCAAAGACATCTAGCAAAGCTGCCGAAGACTTGGAATCCAGCGCCCCTGTTGGCTCATCCGCAAGAAGGATTTCAGGTGAGGTGATGATGGCCCGTGCTACGGCTACCCGTTGTTTTTGTCCACCAGAGATTTCGTAAGGGTATTTTTCTAAGAGCTGGTGAATGCCCAACTCCCGACTCACGCTATCGACCTTACTCATCATTTCCTTGATTGGTCTGCGGGAAAGGACCAAGGGCAGGAGGATATTGTCCTTGACAGATAAGGTGTCGAGCAGGTTGAAATCTTGAAAGACAAAGCCTAGTTTTTCCCGACGAAAACTGGACGCATCCTTGTTCTTGATGGTTGAGGTGTCTATGCTATTTAGGTAGACCCGTCCTTCGGTCGGCTGGTCCAGCATGGCCAGGATATTGAGAAGGGTGGATTTCCCAGATCCTGATTCTCCCATGATGGCAACGTACTCCCCTTTTTCCACGGTAAAATGAATATCCTTTAGGGCTTCAACCTGCGTTCCTTGAAAGCGAGTTTTGTAGATTTTTTTGATATGTTGAACGTCTAGTAGGGTCATGGTCCATTCCTTTCTAGCTCGATAAAAGCTTCAATCGTTTTTTACAAATCTATTGTACTAAAACTGAAACGCTTTCACCATAACATAACCTTACATTTTACCCTTTATTTCTTACATTTTTGTAAGAAAGCAAAAATAGGCTAGGACTTGAGGTCCTACCCTATTTTTTTCATTGATTATTCAGCTGATGAAGAGAGCAATGGCGCAATTGATTTATATGCACTTTCAAGAGCTTGTTTCATAGTGTCACGTCCAGATTTCAATTGTTGTACAAAAACAGTACGCCCTTGTTCAGGAACAACCGTATCATCTGAACCACCAGTTGAAAGTGCTGTATCAAATTGAGTTTTTGATTCGTCCAATGTCTTGAGAGCTGGCTCTACTTGTTGAGTATATTTAGATCTCAGTGATTCGGGAATTTGATCGCCAATATCTTGAGCATATTTTTTATAGTTATCCACTAATTTACTATAAAGAGTTTTCATATCACCAATTGTTTTGGCATTATCGATTTCATCATCAGTCAACAAGACAATTTCTGGAATTTTAACAGAAGAGGTTGCTGATTTAGATGATTTTGATGAACTGCTTGATTTGCTTTCTGAAGTAGATGATTTTTCTACTTTGCTAGAAGAAGCTTTTGCATCTTTGCTTGATGATTCTGAAGCAGTTTTACCAGAACAAGCTGCTAACGTTGCAACTGACAAGAGAGCCACACCGGCTGTAAGAAGTTTTTTCATATTTTTTCTCCTATAAATAAAGAATGAATATATTTTAAATGATTTTCCTTTAATTGTCAAACATTTTCTGTTTTTAAACACTTGTATACCGCCAATTATCACTAGTTTTTAACATATTTTATATCCTAAAAATTATTTCTTTTGTTGTATTTTTATTCATTCTTTGAATAAACAAAACCAGAAAAACAGTCTTTTTCTGGTTTATTTTTCTTTTTATTGATGAAGCAACTGCGTAAATTCTTCTTGTAGTTCCTTGTTGTCCGTTGGTTTTAGATACATCTTTCCACCATTGGTCGTGGGAGAATGAAAGACAATGCCTTCTCCTGTATCTGTAATGGCAAAGAAATAACTATGCACATCTGGATACTTGTCCCAATTGCTATAGCGTTCCACGATGCGGTATTTTGCATTTCCTTGACCAGTATCCGTATAAATGGCATCCATCTTGCTATTTTCCCCTAGAGTATAGAGGTTGTCTGGTCCTACATCACCGCCAGCGATGCCTTTTTGATAGTTGGGTTGGCCCATCTTTTCGCCCCAGGTCTTCATAAATTCTGCTAATTTTGCTGATTTCTCAGCATTCCAAGGCGTTTTTTCCTGGCTTTGGCTATTTCCCGCTGATGGTGTGCTGTCAAAAGTTTGCCAATCGAAACTCTTGAGATCCAATTTTTCCTCATCCGATTTTCCAAAGAAGCTATTCAGATCTGACCCAGGTACTTGGACTTCTTCTTCCTGGACTTTGGTCGCAGCTTGAGGCGTCTTTTCTATCCGTGAGAGCACAGCTACCCCACGGCCAGTTCCTGACATCCAGCTGACTTCTAAGACTTCTCCTCCCTGATAGAGGGTCGTCGCATTGCGCGCTCCACCGTGTCCAGCGACGAAACCTTCAGCTAGTAGAGTCGGTTTTTGCTCCTTGAGGTAATAAACTCCTGTCACAAAGTAGCTTCCATCGGTCTGCTGATTGGCGACGATCATTTCATCTACCCCATCGTTATTTAAGTCCTTAAAGGCATAGCGAACGGCATCTGGCTGATTGATCACGGTCTCGATCACCCAGCTATTGATCATCCGATCTTCTTTGGCTAATGCATCATTCAATTTGGAAATAGCATCTAAATCTTTTGAAGTGGCAAAAATCTTTTGGTAGTCTGAAAAAACAGACTGGTATAATTGTTTGTTATCTGTTTTTTTCGCTTGTTTCTTTGTTGAAGTCTGGCTCGTTGTAGCCTCTTTTTTGGGACTAGACTGGCGTTGGTATCTCTGGTAACATCCTGTTAACATGACCATACTCGAAGCCACTAAGCCCAATTGAATCCATTTTTTTATTTTCATCTTATTTCCTATAGTCTCCCTTATTTTCATACTAAACTTTATTATACTAAAAAAAGCGTGAGGAAGAAATCCCTTCGTCACACTTAGTTTATTTTATTCGGTTTGGCTCGACGATCCGTTTGACTTTCAATATGCTCTTTCACCAAGGCAACCACCTCATCATTGGTTGGAAGGTCCGAGTGCTGGGCATCTTCCCCCGTCACTGTAATCTCCGTATAGCTAGCAGCTTGGTTTTGATAGATATATTTCCCAGCAGAGACACTGGCATCCGGGACTAGCTCATCTGAATCATAGGTGATGGTCCCTGCTACTGAATACATATGGAGGGTACTAGGAATGGCTTCTTTTCCCTTGATAAAATCGGCCAACATCTCAGATTTATTTTTGATATTGGTCTCCGTGAAATTGTAGGGAGTTCCGATGGTCATGAGGGTCTTGAGATCGATATCATAATCCCCCAGATAATTTTCAATAAAGGCTGTATAAATCAAGCCACCGTTGGAATGACCCAAGCCCTTGAAATTATTAAAATTGTATTTTTCTTGAAGGGCTTCAAAGGCTTGATTGAATAGCTTGGCTTGCTTTTTAATATTGCTATAGCCATCTTTGTTGTTTTCAAAACCAACCACAATTACCGGCTCATTGTCCTTGGCATCAATACTACCACTATAGGTGATATGCCCATCATTCCAAACCTTAACCTTAAGTAGACTGTGTTTGGTTCCTTGGCGGTCTTGGTTGAGCTTGGTCACCAAGCCATCAAAGCGGTTCTCTGTCGCAGAGCTCCCCGGGATCATGATGATGGGAGACAATTTTGAATTATAAAATTTCTCAATTTTTGAAACATTGGTCCGAGTCCAGCTATAAGAAGGAATGGCTAAAGCGATTAAGAAAAGACTGACCAAAGTAAGGACGATTGCTGTTTTTTTAGATTGTTTCATCGCTTTCTCCTTTCACTTTTAAATCTTTTCGGATACGATTTCCCATACGGACAAATGGTAGATAAAGGAGCACATCGACGGCAAAACAAAGGATACTGACAGCTAAGGCTCTCAGACTACCTCCTGTTCCAATAAAAGCATAGAGAAGGCTAGGAGTCCCATCTGGCACCGGATAGACGGCTGCTGGCATCAGTTTGAGGCACAAAGCTAGAGCTGCTATCGCCATATTCACCAAAGGGATCAACAAGAAAGGAATCACATAAAGCAGGTTGAGAAGGACCGGTATCCCTACCATGAAAGACGCCCCGTTGTTAAAGAGACTTGGAAACAGACTGAGGAGACTGACTTTCTTGTCCTTTTGACTTCGTGAAACCAATAAGATTGCAACCAAAAGCGCTAGGACAGCGCCGACACCAGCCACCAGACCAAAACTGCGGTACAAATTGGTCAAGGTATAGAGATGAGGAATGCCTGTCGTTGTATGATGAGTCACAGCGTAGGTGAGATTTTCCAAAGCAAAGTTATCATCCGCAATTGAGTTCAAGGCAAAGGATTGACTATTACCAAACCAAGCAGATAGCCCACTAAATAGTCCCATGACAAAGGTGGACAGGAGATGATGACTGCTTACCGTTAGAGAAGCCAAGAACTGTCGGATAGTCTGAAAAATATTAAATTGATTTCCAAGAACCAAAAGAAGATTGAGGCTGACCCCTAGAACTAAGGACAAGAAAATGGGACGCACCGTCTTGGGCTGATAGATGAAATCCTTGTCCACAATCTGGTCGTCACTAGCCTTCGATAGACGAAAGATTTGCCCGATTAGATAGCCTAAAAAAATCGCTAAGACGATATTGGTCGTCGCAGGTAAGTTGATACGCGTCAGTTGCCCGTCATGGAGGGGGCCCACCAACAATTCCTGGGACCCTACAATCAAGCTGACCAAAAGAGCGGTGACACCTGCTGTCCCTGTACTTCTACCGTAGTGCCCAGCTGTGTATTTTCCAGCGAAGTAGGTCGCTAAAGGGCCTGCTAGCCCTCCTAGAAAGTCGGAAATATTACCGAGGACCTGGCTGATGGCCTGATCCCATGGCAACCAGCTATCCATCGAAAAGAGCTGATGGATATAGCCTCGATCGGAGAAGACCGATAGAGCGATCACCCGAATGATTCCTGAAAATAGAAAAAAAGGAAATAAGGAAACAAGGGTTTTCTGGGAAATTTGAATCAAACTTTTTTCTCGTAACCAGAAAAACTTCTGGACTAAATACTTGGTCATGGGGCCTCCTGTTCGAGTTGATTGACTTATTCACGTTTACTGCTTTCTTCTTATTATATCATACTGGCGATCCTTACCTTTCGTTTGGAGAGACGTCATCAGTTGAGAATGCTGTTAATATTTTCAAAACTTTTCAAAAACTCTTTGACAGGGGTCTTCATTTCCTCTATACTATTTGTTAGCTAACAAAACGATGGATCAGGTTACCGTTGGTCTTGCTATGCTACCTGACGGAAAATCAGATCGTTACCATGATTTTTATACCAAAGTCCATATCTTTAGGAAGATTTAGGAGGAATCAGACACCGATGTCACAAGAAAAAATTTCAGCCAAGGTCCTCTACGCTATTTTTGCAACAGGGATCCTTTCCTTTTGCGGGGTGGCTGGAGAAACTGCTATGAATATCACCTTCCCAATATTGATGAAGGAATTTGAGATCAATACCGCAACCGTCCAGTGGGTCACCACCATCTATCTTCTAGTCGTTGCCTGTGTAGTCCCCTTATCTGCCTACCTTAAGCGCTCTTTTAAAATGAAGTCCATCTTTTTAGTTGGAAATCTCCTATCTGTTTTAGGTGTTCTCATTGACTTCCTAGCTCCAAGTTTTGGCTTTGTGGTTTTGGGGCGATTGGTCCAAGGAATGGGGGTTGGTTTTGCCCTTCCTCTGATGTTTAATATCATTTTAGAGCAGGTCCCAAAACGCAAGATCGGTCTCATGATGGGAGTGGGGACCCTGATTACAGCTATCGCTCCCGCCATTGGGCCTACTGTCGGTGGTCTCTTGACAGCTAACTTTGGCTGGCGTTCCATCTTCTTGGTTCAATTCCCGATCCTTCTAGCTTCGCTAGTTGCAGGGCTTCGTTCCATTGAACAAATCAGTAAAGTCAAACGAGAAACCCTTGATATCATGAGCCTTCTCGCTACTATTGCTTCATTTTTAGGCTTGATTTTAGGGATTCACGGTCTTTCTGATCATGCTTTCTTTAGTTTTTCTGTCCTTGGTTGGCTGGTGATCGGGTTCTCGGGACTCGTTCTCTTAGTCTGGCGGTCCAATCAGTTGGAGACTCCCATTATCAACCTTGCCATCTTAAAGAACCATCTCCTCACTGGCCATGTTCTTGCCTTTTTCACTTTCCAATTAGGCTCTCTTGCCATGAGTTTTCTCTTGCCCAATTATATCCAATTGGTCAACCACTCGAGTACCACACTTGCAGCCTTGATGCTACTTCCAGGAGCCATCATTGGAGCAGGTTTTGCTCCCTTCTCTGGTCTCATTCTAGATAAGTTGGGCGCTCGCAAACCGATTCTCCTTGGAGCTGCTTTAATCCTTCTAGCCCATTTCCACTTCACCCTTTTTGGCCTGAAGCTGACAAATGGCTTGATTCTCATCTTTTACATGATCTTCATGACCGGTATGGGACTGGCCTTTGGCAATATCATGACCAACGGACAAAAACAACTCTCTCTGGAAGAGCAACCCGATGCGAACGCGATCTTTAACACCCTGCAACAATTTGCAGGCGCTGTCGGAACAACCCTGGCTTCCTTGATCGTTGCCATGAGCCAAGCTAATCAAAAGATGGACTTCACCCAAGCCACTGCTAAAGGAAGTCGCAACGGTTTTATGGTCCTATTTGCCTTAGGCATCTTCCAACTCCTTCTCTTATTTTGGGTTGTTGGGAAAGAACAAGATACGAATTAATTTTTCTCATCAGAAAGGAGCTGGGAATAAACTGTCCAGCCTTCGATCTTTGATAGAAATAACTGTATGACGCAGTGGTTGATTGGCATCTTTGTTCGCTTAATTAAGCTCCAAAGAAGACCTAATCAACTTTGCGGGGGTGGGAAAACGAACTCTTCTAAATTAGTTGGAGTTCTTTCCCACTCCCTTTTTATTATCCTTTTCTGACCCGTGTGACAATGCCATCAGGATCTTCAAAGGTAAGACCACTTCCGCTAAATAAACCTTGCTAGAATAGGCGTATGCCCTATTCTTTCTTTTTTGCTTGCAATGTCAAAGATTATAACTTAAATTTCATTAAATTGTCGAACTTTTATCATTTGAGTTAAAATCCTTGCTTTCTTTTTGTATTTTATTTATAATCATTCTAAATAAGACAAAGGAGATATTGTATGACTGAAATAAAACATGGAGTAGATGAATCATTTAACGACCGATTGAATATCTTGAGAGCTGCTGTTCTCGGGGCCAATGATGGAATCATTTCTATTGCTGGGGTGGTGATCGGGGTGGCCAGTGCCACACCAAACATCTGGATCATTTTCCTATCTGGCTTATCGGCGATTCTGGCAGGTGCCTTTTCGATGGCAGGCGGTGAGTATGTCTCTGTTTCCACACAAAAAGACACGGAAGAAGCCGCTGTGAACCGCGAACAAGCCTTGTTGGATCGCGATCCAAAGTTAGCAAGAGACTCTCTCTACAATGCTTATCTTCAAAATGGAGAATGCGAAACTTCCGCAAAGATTTTGACAGAACGGGCCTTTCTGAAATATCCCCTCAAAGCCCTGGTCGAAGAGAAATATGGTATCGAATACGAGGAGTTTACCAATCCTTGGCATGCTGCTGCATCTAGCTTCCTTGCTTTTTCTGTTGGTTCCCTTCCTCCAATGCTCTCGATCATTCTCTTTCCAACTGCCTATCGCATTCCGGTGACAGTCTTCGTTGTTGGACTATCCTTGATCTTCACTGGCTATACCAGTGCGAAACTGGGAAAAGCACCAACCAAGCCAGCCATGCTTCGCAACCTGATCATTGGCCTTCTCACCATGGGTGTGACATACTTCTTCGGGCAACTCTTTAGTATCTAAAAAGCTGAGACTTCTGTCTCAGCTTTTCTTATGCTTCTAATAAGGCTTGTACTTGTTTTTCCAGTCCTGCGACCGCTTCATCTGTCAAGACTAATTCACCTGTTTCCCAGGCTTCTGGGTTAACGGTTGTTCCAGTAAACTCTCCAACCACTTGAGTCCGAACGAATGGCAAGAGCGCTTGATAAGCCGCAAACATTGGTTCGTGTCCGGCATTAGCTACTGAAGAAACCGTTACGATCTTATCTTGAAGGGCAGATGGACCACGAGTTTCTGACAGGTCAAGGGCACGGCTAAGCCAGTCAATCAGGTTTTTCACTACACCTGGAATAGCAAAGTTATAGACTGGCGAGAAGATCCAGATGGCATCCGCAGCAAGAACCGCATCACGCGCTGCTTGCACAGATGGCAGGGTTGGTGTTTCCAAATCTTGGTTCATCATTGGAATGTCCTTGTAGTCCAAGTAAGTCACCGTTGCTTTCCCTTCAAGAAGGCTTTCTGCTTTCTTAGCCATTTGGTGGTTGAATGATCCTTGACGAAGAGATCCGACGATAAATAAAATGTTTTTCATAGTTATTTCCTCTTTCTGTTGTAAGATTATTTGTTACAATAGCTATTATACAGGATCACAATGTAATATCAAGGATTACAACTCGTATTTTTAAACTTCTATTCCAGTTCACTAGGTGAGGAGCAAGAGGAGTGAGAAAAAAAGGTTGGATAAAAGTTTCCAACCTTCAATAAATCATAACCGTATAAATCTGTAGAGGATCAAGATCCAAAAATAACGAACTCCTGACGATCTTTACAATCCATTTTAGAACTACTTTTTTATAAGCAAGGTAATTCTCAAGCCCCAAATTCTGTTCGCGCTACTACTCCTCGTTAGACGAATCCGTAGCCAACATTTTTTTGATGGATTCGCTGGATAAATCCGTCATTTCAGCAATCATCTCAATACTCATCCCCTTCAAAGATAGTTTTTGAATCAGAGACTGCTGACCAGCTTGAACTCCCAACTCCATGCCTTCTTGTCTGCCTTGTTCCAATCCCTGTTCGAGACCACGCTCGAGTCCTTGTTCGAGACCTTGTTCTAAACCTTGTTCAAGACCTTGTTCGAGTCCCTGTTCGAGTCCCTGTTCAAGACCTTTTTTCAACCCTTTCTGAAAACCGGCTTCCAGTTGTTCTTTCCGAAAGGTATCCATGCTCATTTCCCAATTTTCTCTGATACGAATCCGTTCATCAATCATTTCTTTTTCCTCCCTTGTCCAATTTGATGGGATCAGGAGTGATTCTGCCTGCTCGATCACTTGATCTGGTTGATGACTGAATGGGCGATTGCCAAAAAATTCAAGCCATTGTCTCCAGTGAGCATTCAACTCCGTATCTCTACTTTCATTATACTTATCCAACTC
>JAWGXY010000009.1:0-34629 GCA_032572035.1 Streptococcus parasanguinis | reverse complement strand
ACACGCGCAATATCTTTCGCACGCTTACGAACACTCGTATTTTTGATGGAGTTACCTTCTAGCAAGATATCCCCTTCATCTACAACTAGATTTCCTGCCAAGATGTTCATCAAGGTTGATTTCCCAGCTCCATTTCCACCGATAACCGAAATGAAGTCTCCTTCTTCTACTTGGAGATCCAAGCCTTTTAAGACATGGTTTTCATTGACTGTTCCTGCTTCAAATGTCTTATGAATACCTTCAATTGATAATAATGTTGCCATACTTTTCTCCTACTTATTTCCTAACTTCAATCCACGAACACGAAGACGTTTTTGCGCCTCAGGAGCGAACAAGACAATCGCGAGCAAGATCGCATTGAAGAGACGAACCATATTTTGATCGAGATTTGGGATCTCGTAAATATTTAAGATAATCAAACGGTACACAATAGCTCCAACCCCGATGGAAAGCAAGCGCCAACCAATGGTCAATTCGTGGATCAAAACTTCAGCGATAATCACCGCACTCAAACCGACTACGATCGTCCCTGTACCAGAAGTCACATCTGAGAAACCATCATTTTGCGCAAACATGGCTCCACAAAGGGCAATCAAGCCATTGGAAATCATATAGCCCAACATCTTCATGTTATCTACATTGACCCCATTGGCCTCACTCATTGGAATGTTATCACCAGTCGAGCGCAAAACCAAGCCAAGTTGCGTCTTCATTAAGAGAGTTAACAAGATACAGACGATGATCAAGCAAGAAATACTAATCAAAAAGACTGCTTCTTCATTGGACAAGCCCAATTTCATGACACTTTTGAAAATGGTACTGGCATCGCCAATAGAGAGGTTGGGTACTCCCCCCATGATTTTAATATTGATAGAGTAGAGACCGGTCAAAGTGACAATCCCTGTCAAGAGGGCTGGAATTTTCATTTTTGTATGGAGAATCCCAGAAACCAATCCTGCGATCATTCCTGCTAGGAAGCCCAACAAGGTTGCAAGCCAAGGGTTTCTTCCTGCTTGAATTTGGGAAGCTACAACTGCTGCCCCAAGTGGAAAGGCTCCTTCTGCCGTCATATCGGCAATATCTAAAATTCGAAATGTTAAGTAAACACCGATCGCCATGATCGACCACAATAAACCTTCTGATAAACTTGATAAAACGAAATTCATCTCAAACCTCCTATTTTTCTACCTTCAACGAGCTAATATCAATTCCAAGCTCTTTGGCCATCTCTTTATTGGTATGCAATTCTAATTTTTCAGGTGTTTCAACTGCAACTTTGCCAGGTTTCTCACCCTTCATGATGCGAATGGCCATCCGAGCAGCTTGTCTTCCCAATTCCTCATAATCGGTACCGAAGTTGTACAAGCCACCAGTAGCCACCATTTCAGCAGATCCACCAAAAACGGGTACCTTATGACTGATGGATACCTGTTTAACAGTGTCCATTGTAGAAGAGATAATATTGTCCGTCGGAACAAAGACGATATCTGCTTCTGACATGATACTGTCTGCTGCCGCTTTTACATTGTTACTATCGAGGATGGTTTTTTCAACCACTTGATAACCTTTAGCTTCAAGGATCTTCTTCGCATTGTCTTTTTGGACGACTGAGTTAGGCTCACTTTGCGTATAGAGGATCCCAACTGTTTTCGCCGTTGGAAGGACTTGCTTAATCATGTCTACCTGTGTAGAGATCGCATCTTCTGACTGGTCACTTGTCCCTGTGATGTTGCCACCAGGCTCTTTCAAGTTTTTCACCAATTTCGCTGCCAATGGGTCGGTCACAGCCGAGAAGACAACCGGCGTTGTTTTCGTCGTATTAGCCAAACTTTGAGCCGATGGTGTTGCAATCGCAAAGACTAGATCACTTTCTTCCGCCAATTGTTTGGAAATGTTTTTCAGATTTCGTTGCTCCCCTTGAGCATTTTGGAAATCAATCTGGATATTTTTCCCATCCACATAGCCCTCTTTCTTCAACTCATCGATAAAGCCTTTTCGTGTCGCGTCGAGCGACTTATGGGTGATGTACTGGGAAATCCCAATTCGAAAGACATTGTCCTTTTTAGCATCCTTCAGATGGTGTAAGGTCACCAATGATGTTAACAGAAGTCCTACAACCAGGACAGGTGCTAGTAATTTCTTCACTACTTTCATTTTTTGACTCCTCTTCTGCAAATAAACAAAAAATCCGCTTAGATCATTCTCTAAACGGATGCTTGAAATTCTCCAACAAGTTACAAAACCTCGGTCCATTTAGATACTAGCTCTATGGACCATCATCAAAAATCTTAGCCACATAGATACAAACAAATTGCTTGGGTTGTTTGCATCCATGAGATCATGTCTACAAACACTATCTAAAGTAGCTAAAGTAAAATTTTTGAGTTGAAATAGCTTGTTGCTTCATGTTTATTTTCTGCTTTCTTTTTTTATGGGTATTATCTTACCTTAATTTTTTTTGGCTGTCAAGACTATTTCAGAAATTTTTGAAATTTTTTGAAAATTCAACTGGTCCTGACAAGAAAAAAACAGAGGCTGGAACACGTCCAGGCCTCTATTTTTTAATCTTCTTTTGATTTAGTTTCTTCATCTTCCTCGACGATTTCAGAAATTTCAACTTTCACCTTGGTCACACGACCATTTTTTACTTTGTCGTTTGTCAAAATGAGGTGTTTCTTTTGACTATCGACTTCACAGCTGAGTCGCTCTTTCAAGGTTGGAATTCGCCCAACCTCTGTCAGATAATACCCTGCAATGGTATCCACATCATCACTTTGCAACTCAACATCAAAATATTCGTTAAAGTCATTTAGTGACATGGCTCCTTGTACGACATAGGTATTGTCCGCAATTTCAAAGACATCAATTTCTGCTTTGTCAGTCTCATCGTCAATTTCACCGACGATTTCTTCCAAAAGGTCTTCAAGAGTAACCAAACCAGACATCCCACCATATTCATCAAGCAGAATAGCCATTTGATTTTGGGTATTGCGCAATTCCTTCAAAAGATCATCCACAAAAATGGTCTCTGGAACAAACAAAGGTTCTTGTAAAATCTTTCTTAAGACAATATTATCAAAGCCATTGATAAATCCTTCGTTCAAGAGACGTTTGGTATGGATGAGACCGATGACATTGTCCTTGTCATCATCATAGACAGGAATCCGTGAAAAGTTTTGCTTAAGGATACTTTCAATGATTTCTTTGGTATCATCATTGATATCAACCATGAAGGCATCCGTCCGTGGCACCATGACTTCACGCGCTACCATTTCATCTAATGAAAAGATCCCTTGGAGCATCTCAATCTCGTCCGCATCTAGTGTTGCTTCACTATTGGTCAGCATATACTCGATTTCATCCCGCGTCATCTTTTCATCCGGATCATCGAATTCCATTGGCGTGATACGGCTCAAAAGGTTGGTCGACGCTGAAAGCAACCAAACAAAGGGGCTAACAATTTTTCCTAATAAAATGACAATCGGAGCCGTTCGAACAGCTAACTCATCTTTCAGGTTCATAGCGATTCGTTTCGGATAGAGTTCCCCAAATACGATCGAAATATAAGTCAAAAACGCTAGAGATAAAAAGCTTCCAGCTGCAACAGCCGTTTTAGTATTGCCCATCCATCCAGCAATGACATGACCAAGGCTATCTGCAAGACTCGCCCCAGATAAGATGGTAATCAAGGTGATCCCCACCTGAATAGTGGATAAAAAATGGTTGGGCTGTTCCAAAACGCTAAGAAGACGAATGTATTTTTTATCCCCTTCTTCTGCTTTTTGCACTACACGAGAACGATTCAACGATACCATTGACATTTCGGTTGCCGAGAAAAAGGCGTTCAATAATGTCAAAACAATCAATAAAATAAATTCCAGTAAAATTTCCTGACTGCCAGGGTCTTCCATGGATACTTTCCTCCAGTATATAATATTGTATATTATACCACAAAATATGAGAGCCTGCATTCTTCTATGTCATTTTCTTTTTTCACCATCAAAAAATCAGGAACAAGTCCTGATTTTAGAATGTGAACAAATTGTTTTTTCAAACGAAATAACCTAAGTGAAGCTGAAAACTTAAAACAATCTATATAATCAGTTTCATTCAAACCTACACTGAAACTTTTCGCCGTGAGAAAAGTGCTAGAAACACGATTGTTTCTAGCACTCGGGAGTTTTGGGAGTAAAACAGTTTGGGAAACTGTTTTAGCCTGAGCCTAAAAAATTAAAAAGCGAAGGGGTCCAAAACGAATTGAACACGGGCTACGGATCGTGTCAAAAAGATAAGTTTTCCTAGAATCTAAAGATTCTGCGTCAAACTTCCTATTTTGACTTTATCCGCGAACGCCCTTTGTATCTTAATTAGTCATGGAACTTCTTCGAAGTTCGCTGACGTCCGTACTCACCTAAGGAAAGTTTCTAAGAAGGCTTTGTCTTTAATGCTCTGCACTGGTAAAATCATAAAAGAAGGCATTAAGTTTTTCAACCAGCTCAAGCGATGAGAGACTACTTGTACAAATAAATGGTTTTTTCTTTAATTCAGGCATCATAAAGTTGGCCACCACTACATCGGCATCCGAAGCTTCAATATCATCCACTGTCAGATTGTACTTGATCATCTGCGTAAATTCAAAGTTATCCGTACAGTAGAAATCTAGAAAATCGATCATGGATTTGGCATGGTGATCGTCAAAACGACTGATAATCAAGACCTTAATAGACTTCCGACGGCGCAACAACTGCGGTAAGAGACGTTCCCAGTGAGTGTAGACCGTGTAGATCATGTGCTTGATGATCTCTTCGTTCAGATCATGCTTCATGGTCTTCATATAAGTGATGATATGCTCCTTCAAATCATCATAGAAGGCTGGGAAGATGCTCATGAAATCTTCGTTGGTATTGGTCTTGGTATCAAATAAGAGGAACTCCGAGAACAATTCCTTCCGACCTAAGTGAGCCGTATTGTGAACGTGCATCAACATCTCATCAAGATTTTCAATGTCTAAATCATAGGTATAGCATAGATCCTTGAACATATCTCTGATGAGCGTCGTTGATTCTTTGGCATAAGGATCTGTTTCTGCAGCTTCGATCAAGCTTTCTGGACTGAAATAGAAATTCTCTTGAATAAAGATAATAAAGAACTGCTCCAGCACTTTTTCATTCAACTCGACACCCAACTGCAAGCTAAAGTAGCGTAACATCTCCTCGACATTGGTCACTCCTTGATACTGGTCCTTATACACATCATAGTTCGTTGGCATGTCAATAAAATAGCCCTGCTTAATCCGTGATAAGTAGACTGTCAAGAGAACTTTATAAGACCTGAGGACAGAGAAGGTCAATGGATAGCCATAGAGCTTGAAGAAGAAGGTGATCAAATCGGTCACAGCCTCTTCCTTAAATTCTGGGAAAGGCCACTCCATATAGTAATAACGTTCCGCAAAATACTGGGCATAGAAGAAACGAACATCCACTTCATCCCCGACAAGATTCAAGGGTTTCAAATCAATCTTTACATTGTATTTGGTTTGAAGCTTCTGATTAATCGTCCGAATCAAGCGGTAGAAAGATTGGTAACTCAGATCAAACTTTCTGCAAATATATTCATTGGAAACATCCTTGTTGAAAAAGAGATATTCAATCAAAGCAAAGGCTTGTGATTCTTTTAAAAAGTGATGATAGATCACTTCTAGCCCAACCGAATCCTCATAACTGATCTTGATCCCATTGGTAGAGGATTCAATTAAAAAGTCATCAAATGTACTACGAAGATTAGACAAATCTTCTTTTAACGAACGTTCTGTACAATCCAAACGCTTGGCCAACTCTTTTAAGTGGAACCATCTTTTTTCCTTAATCAAGATTTCCAATAATTGCAATTGGCGTCTCTGTTTTTTCGATAAGAGCAGTCTCATCTTTTCCTACCTTTTCATATTTTCTTTCAAAATCACTTATATTTTAACACATTTCATAGCACTTGTTGACTATTTTCCAGCATTTTTTCAAATAAATGTACAAAAAAGACTCCAAGGCCCATATAGGCGCTAGAGTCTATGATTTATTAATGATACCAAATTCTTCTTTTTTCTTCTGCTCCTTAGCAGCACGGTGGTTATCATAAAGATTTACCAAGAATTTTACAATTTCTTTTCCAATCGAATAGACTGGAATCGCAACGACCATCCCGATAATGCCGTAAATATTACTTGAGAGCAATAAGAGAACCATAATGGTAATCGGGTGAACCTTCATCACGCCTCCAACGATACGCGGATAAAGAATATTCCCATCGATCTGCTGGATAATCAACATGTAAATGACTGCTTTGATCATCATATCCATATCTGTGAAGGCATAGGTGATGATCATCGGAATCAACCCGATGGTTGGTCCTACATATGGAATGAGGTTGGCCAATCCAGAAAAAATGGCAAAGACCAAAGCATACTTCAATCCAATAAAACTATAGCCAATGTAGGCTAGGGTTCCAATGATAAAGGCATCGATCGAAATCCCACTAATATAGCGAGAGACCGTTTCATTCAAACTAATCAAGAGGCTTGAAATGTGGAGTTTGTCATTGCGTAAAATGGTCCGCTCCAACATCGGCAATAACTTCTTCCCATCGACCAAGAAATAAACCAAGAAGACAGGGGTCATGATCAAGATAAAGACCGTATTAACAATGGTGTTAACCACACTTCCTAAACTGTTGGTCACACTATTCAAGAGATTTTGTAGGATATCCATATAAGAGAGATTCAACTGCTGAATCGTCGACTGGATATTCACATTCTGGAACAAAGGATTGGTCGAGAGTTTTCGAACCAAACTTTGAACTTCCCAGTAAAGTCCTTGAGTTGAATTGATCAAACTGGTTAACTGATTGATTAAGATGGGGAGCAGATAAAAGATCCCTAAGCCAATGATCCCAAACAACAGAACTAAGGTGATCAAAATACCAAACACACGCTTGATTTTTAAGTGTTTTTCCAACAATTCAACAATCGGATTGGTAATGTAATATAAAAAACCTGCAATTAAAAATGGTAAGAGGATGGTATTCAGAACAGATACAAATGGAGAAATTAAAGTCCCCATTGATTTCCAAATATAGAAAATCACCGTCAATAATAAGATCTCACATGTCCAGAATAACAATTTACTATTTCGAAACATTCCTTACCTCCTGTTTTCTATTCTACCATATTTTATGATAGAATTTCAAAAAACATTTATTAGAGTATATTAACAGTCTGTAGCCTTGATTTAATAACATTTTTTCAGCTTTCAATGGTTCATTTAATATCATTAGACCACTCCCCAAACTCCACAAATCACTGAACAAAAAATACCCCGTAGGGTATCTATCATTTACGAGTTCAGCAGGCAAGATCTAGCACCCTCACACGGTGCTTTTTTTATTCCTACCAAGTATAGCATATTTCGGCAATTCTTGGAGCATTTAAACTACAATTCCCCACCAATCACATTTTAAAGTCGCTAGAATGTTCAACTGTCATTGCTTCCAAGTGCTGAATTGCGCTTTTTCTCGCACGTTGTATAGTGGGGTGTGACACGTTTAAAGCTCTCTCCACCTCTTCCCAGCTATAAAAGTTAACGTACAACAAACGCATGACAATATTTTCAAATGGATCTTCCAGTAGCTCAATCAATTCAGATAAACGCTGGTGCTCACTAATAAGGTTGTCAATCTGTTTTATAATTCTATCAGTTTCATCGATGATGGTTATATTTTTCTTTTCCACGTGATTGATTTTATTCTTCGATCTTGGCAATTCTGAAAAGGTCTGAGTAGGAAAGGTGCTTGCTCTAATGGTGTACAGTTTCCCTTTCAATGCTCTTAGCTTTTCTTGGAAATTACTAGTGTTTTTGAGGCTTGATTTAATATTCATGACTGATTCCAATTCATTTTGAGGTTTTAAAAAGGGAATTTTTCATACAGAAAAGGCCGCGTCCTTTTTCTGGTGTAAAATATACCCCCGTTCAAAATCAGACGGGGCAATTCACCCTATTTCATACCAAACCAAGGGAAAGTTTTCTTAGCCTTGTACTGGTTCATTGCGTCATTGTACTCATAAGCCATTCCATCAGGAAAATTAATCTTGAATTGTTCTGGATTAAAGAATTTAACTCGATATGTTGATGGTTGACGCAAACGCAACAATTCTGCGTCTTTGTTGTCTGCGATTTCTTCCACTAGTGTAAAGTAACCAATATCAGAGATAACTTTCTTAATCTTATCCAACTTATCAGAGTATTTAGTATCATGTTCAACTGCTAGTTGTAACATTTTTTCTCTAGTCTTTGAATACTCCTGTTTCAAGGCATTCAATTCCTTATCACTCTCCATTTCTTGGAACATGTAATTCATAATCAATTCAGATAGATCATAACACTTATTATTTAGTACTGGATAAAGGTCTATTGTAGCTTTATTATTTACCTTGTCTGCTATTACTAGCTCTTCCTTTACCTTAGATAAACGAATAGCCTGTGTGATTGATAGGTTTGATTCTCCCAAGGCTTCCAGTTCAGTTACTTCTTTCTCCATCTCTTTTACTTGTTCAGCATAAGCTTGAAACTCTTTTAAACCTTTCTTCAATTCTTCTGTTTGTTGTTTAATATCATCTAATTTAATCATCTTTGTTCTTCTTTCTATTATTTAATATAATTTATTTGTAAATAACTAAAACTCCAGTCATTACTCCCAAATCTTTACCAGTTCCAACGGTGGTCTCCGAATATTTTACATCGACCACTTCAACAGTAGCCGTGAAATCATTGACCGCCCTTTCAAAATCTTCTATAGACTGCGTGTATCGTGTCCGAGAAAATAACTTAACTTTCATGTTGTCCACTCCTTTTCTTTAAACCAAGGCTGTGCACCATGTGCACCAACACGATAAAGTTACTGCACGGGCTAAACCTTAGAGGATCAACGAGTTCCAAGGCTGTGCACCATGTGCACCAACTTTACCTATTATTTTTATATTTTCTTCTTTTTATTTTTTTTTATTTTTTCTACTAAAAGTTACTGCACATACTGCACAGGGGTAGCTAAACCATTGGTACTATTGGGCTAGAGCCGTGCACAAGTACTGGTGCACGTTACTGCACATACTGCACAGCTCCCCCAATTAATCAAACATTTCAAGCATTTTAAGAACGTTCAGATCTGGTTTGACTGGTTCAGTAGGTTTCTCATATTTAACTCCAAACGCTTTAAAACGTCTAGGGTTGCTTACGTAGTATACTGTTCTCTGAGATCCCTCTATCCTCATTCGTTTACTAGACACTCCAATAGTTTGTAAAGCCTTGGAAAGTGAATGATTATTTTTACCATATGTTTT
The DNA here is from genome assembly GCA_032572035.1 of Streptococcus parasanguinis. Classification (GTDB taxonomy): domain Bacteria; phylum Bacillota; class Bacilli; order Lactobacillales; family Streptococcaceae; genus Streptococcus; species Streptococcus parasanguinis_AB. The sequence goes on along the minus strand of JAWGXY010000009.1, from coordinate 25,247 downwards.
TTGAGCAAGTTCTCTATAAGAATAATCTTTAGGTACAAACTCATTTTTCTCTAAATCGTCAATAAGGAATACTTGAAAGTCATCTAGTGCCTCATCGCCATTATAGACTTCAACATCTTTCCAGATGAACTTATTCCCCTGTTGGTTGAAATAGTCAAGGCTTGCCATTAAAAAGCCTATACAGCCCTCTACGTTTGGTTCTTTGTCTTGTTTTGTGAAAGCCTGCCAATACTCTTCAAACGCTTGTTCACGCTCCAGATCGCTTTCTCCCTCTGGTCTATCCTTGTATTGAATAAGTATCTTGCGCCCGTTCATTTCATCTGATAGTGAAACATTCCTGTTGGTATCGATACATAGAACGCTGGTAAGATGAACCAAGCCTTGGTTTCCCCCTACGTTCCGTGCTACGTGTGTTTTTTCAGTAGCAATGATCTTTAAGACACGTTCCACCTTATCCCCCACTATATCGCCCTGTTCCGTTGCTAGTGCCATCTCTCCACCCGAAAACATAGCCCACGCATTTAAACCGTCAAAACCACGGGAAACAAGGTTATCTAATTCAACATCAATCTTATTAAACAATCCTGCTAGTGCTGTGTGTCGTAAGCCTTTCCCTGTTCTTACTCCAGACTTGGAAATAAAGAAATTGGTTTTGCTTTTTAAACCACTTGCCACTTGCGCTATATAATAGGCTTGTAACTGTGCATTGTGTAGGCTATCGGGATCATCGATAACATAGTTTAGAAACTTGTTCGCTATGGTCTTGCTTGCTTTTGCTTTCTCATAGTCAACTGGATAGAATTTGAAATAGGATATTTCATTATTGATAACTTTACGGGTTACCGTGTGAGTTTCTAAATCAATGATAAAGTCATTCCCTGCTATCTGATGAGGCTCTATCTTCCTTACAGGTTTAACATGACAATTCAGATCGATTCCCTTTAGGATCTCTAGAACGTAGTCTGTACCATGTTTGAAACCATACAGACTAGATAGTGTTATTTCATCAACTAGCTTAGCCTGTTTGTTGTTCACATCGTACAATTTATCATCATGGAATACGTAACGCCCTATCAGATAATCGACAACCAGTTTCCCAAATGGTGGAAAAATGCTGTCATATTTCACTTTAGCGGTGTTAGTGGCTTTATCTTCACTAACAGTTGCAGAAATAAATTTAATCTCTTTTCCGTTCCTATCAGCTATATACATAACCTTATCATCTGGAATAAAGACTTTTTCTTTATCATTTTGAATGTTATTAAAACTATCCAACTGCAAAATTTTAGAAAGATTCTTCTTATAATCTGCTTTTAGTTTTGACGGTCCAAATTCGGTTTCCGTCCAATTCATTGAAATTATTTTTTTGAGATGGTCTTTCATGTTATCACTCAAATACTTACCCCCTTATACATTATTTTCATATTCTCTAAAAAATACTTATTGAGTGCTACACGCTTCACAATAGAGCTGTATAGCTGTGTGACTTGATCGAAACTATAACCATGCAAGAATAACAAGCGAATAAAGAGCGCTGTTTCCTCTTTGGTATAGATTCCATTCGTGATAAGATCGAATAACCAGCCTTTCAATTCTATTGCTTGATTTTCTCTTTCTTCATTCAGCTTACCAGCCTCTAACTTCTGCAATACCGCCAATGGTTCAGGCTTCATAAGTTTTGGAGAGTTCTTTCGTGCAACTTTCCAATGAGAATTTTTCTGTTGATTATTACACAGCCTTATCGTTATCCCTTTAGCGTTAAAACTTGCCAATCCTGCCCCTGTTGGTTCAAAATAGATGAATTTAAAGTATTTTCCATTTTGCAGTACCAAAGTTGGATTGTCTTTTAAAAAATCTAGTGCCGTTATTTTGTCAGCGTGAATAATAATTTCTATTGTTCTTGTCATCTTCTTATATGCTGTAACTGCTTTAGTTTTCTGTGTCGTTTCTTCTCTTTTTGAGTTTTTATAATTGGTTTGTGAGTTTTAGTTTTTGCTTTTGCCAAACTTGATCCCCTTTTCTTAGCTGTTAGCACCAAGAAAGATCAAGATATCACTTACCTTATAATAGGCTTTCCGTGTATCTTCTAGGGGTGGTTGGTATCGTTTTAAGCCGTTTTCTTCCCACCGTTTTAGTGTGTTATCTTTTATATCTAACTCATCTTTTAATTGTTTTGCTGTCATAAGCCCCAAAGATTTTTGAAAAACCTTATCTTGTGACTTTAAAAACGTATCAATCAAAGTCAAAACTCCTTGACTGAGTTCTTGTTCACTTTCTTTACTTAAACTAAACATTCATTTTCCTTTCTAAAATCGTTTTTTTCTGCGGTTGCACGTTTGGGGGTATAATCCACTCCCCCTGCTAGATTCCAGCGATTAGACGGCTATTTGAAAGCCTTAAAATGGATTCTATTTGTCTTTTACTTGATTCTTAGCGATAACTTGACTTTGTTCACACATTCTACCAAGATCAAACATTATTTTTATAGCCCGACTCAATTTGAATTGTGCAATGCTATCAAGTGAATAGAAGATCTTATCATCTATGACAACATCAAAAACATCTGTAGTAGCGTCATCTAAACGTTTAGAAAAATTCTTTGCGTTTTCTTCAGTAAATACAATCATCATTTAATCAATCCTTTTCTTCGCTTTACTGTGTCAATAAATGCCATACGTTGTTCATGATTCATTTCTTTTTGGAATATGTTCAACTCATTCGGATAAAGTTCACCTTTACCCTCTAAAAGTAAGCCTAATTCAAGGTTATCAGAGATTTTATAATCATCTTCTAAATCTTTAGGGGTCTTTTGTCTTTTCAATTCATTAATTAATTCTAGACGCTGTTCATGGTTCATTATTTCTTGAAACGCTTTATATTTTTCTTTTGAAATATTCACTCCATCACCAAAGAGTAGCCCCAATTGGATATTGTCAGACGTTTTTAAAGCGTCCTCTTCTAACTTATTTAATACTTCTTTTGTCAATTCCATATTTTCCACCTCTTACCGTGCTTGGTAGCTGTCAATATATGCCCAGCGTTCTTTCTGATCCATATTAAAGAATGTTTCTAATTCCTGTTTAGATAGCTTACCACTCATATAGTCAGCCATAATTTGAAATAGGTTCGGTTCTTCAATCTTCATTTTTTGGATTATATTATCTAATTCTAAATTTTGCACTATCATTTTTACGTTCCTCTTTATTATTTTTTTTGTGTAGTTTTAAGAGATTACTGCTCTCATCGGTAGCATTGTATACCATCGGTTAGTATGGTATAATTAGATAAAGATATTTTCTAAAACACTCTATACGCCTTGCCTGTTGTATATTTGTTTTAGTTGGAGTAAAAGCCTTATGAGTTTTGCTGACCGTTAAGGCTTTTTTTGTTGGTCTTATTTTTAACTATAAAAGAGTTCATCGATTGTGATATCTGGTTTAACTTTGGTAACCATAGACTTAATCAATAAACGTTCTTTATCGTTAAAAGGGGTTTTTCCTAATTCCTTATTATTGTAGGATTGTAAAGAAATGCTTAGCTTATCAGCCATTTTTTGCTGTGTCAGTCCTAACATGACACGATAGCCCTTTAGTTTTTCCATCTATTAACACTCCTTTCTGGTTACTTTTTGTTTGTAAATTTCAATTACAAAGCCTTCGAAGTATCCGTTTCGGATATCTTCATAGGTATTATATATCCATTCCGGATAATTGTCAATAGTAAATTGAAATTTTTTGTATCATTTATTGATACTTTTTCAATTTTAATGTATAATGATTTTTGGAAGGAATTTGATACTATGAATAGACTTAAAGAATTGCGAAAAAAAGAGGGGCTAACTCAAGAAGAGTTGGCAAAGAAAATAGGAGTTTCAAAAATTACTATTTTAAGATGGGAGAATGGAGAGAGGCAAATCAAACCAGATAAAATTGAACAACTTACTAATCACTTCATGGTAAATGAAGCCTATCTATTAGGATATAGTGATTATAGAAACCAACTTGAAGAGCTAGCCGATAGCGACAAAGGTACTGACTTAGGAAACGGCATGAAAGGCTTCTCTCAAGAAGATCTAAACCAAATTTTTTTAAAAAATAAAAATAAAGATAAAGAGAATTTCATAAATTTTTTAACAGTTCATGATCTTGCTCTATCGAATGACGATATAGACAAAGTTACTGATTTAATCAAGTCACTTAGTGACACAAATAAAAAAATATTGAATAACTTAGTTACCGCTGGAGATATTGAAAAGCTAAAAGAATTAAAGGACGGTGATTTTTCGAATTTGTTTACTTATAGTTCTACTTGGTCCAATAAGTACAACAGTTTAAAGAATACTGACAATTAACCAAACCATTAAAACATGATCCAACCAATCTAAAACATTCTATACGCCTTGCCTGCTGATGAATTAGAAAGGTTTTCGATCATGAAAATTACAGAACACAAAAAGAAAGACGGTACAACTGTATACCGTGCTAATATCTACCTTGGTGTAGACCAAGTAACGGGAAAAGATGTAAAAACTAGTATCACAGCTAGAACTAGAAAAGAGGTCAAACAGAAAGCCAAAGAAGCTGGTATAGATTTCATTCAAAATGGTTCTACTAGATTCAAAGAAACGACAATTAAAACTTATAAAGAACTCGCTGAATTATGGTGGGAAAACTATAAGCATACAGTAAAACCGAATACTCAAGGCAACATGAGTAAGATTTTAAATAAACATATCTTGCCATTATTCGGGAGTTATAAGCTGGATAAACTAACCACTCCACTAATTCAAAACATAATTAACAAATTGGCTGGAAAGACAAATAACGGGGAGCAAGGGGCTTATTTACACTATGAGAAAATCCATATTGTAAATAAGCGTATCTTACAATATGGTGTGGTTATGAAAGCCATACCATTTAACCCAGCCCGTGAGGTCATTCTCCCAAGAAATACCCAGAAAGAAAAGCGCCATAAGATTAAACACTTTGATAACATTGAGTTAAAAACGTTTTTGGACTATCTGGACAACTTGGATAGTGATAGATACCGCTATTTTTACGAGAAAACACTTTACAACTTCCTGCTTGCTACTGGTTGCCGTATTAATGAAGCGTTGGCGCTGGAATGGTCTGATATTGATCTAGACAATGCTATTGTTCACGTCACAAAGACACTAAACCGTATGCAAGAGGTGAATAGTCCTAAATCAAAATCTAGTTACCGTGATATCGATATTGACCCCAAAACGGTTACAATATTAAAACAGTACAAACGTAGGCAAACCCAAGAGGCTTGGAAGATAGGACAAACTGAAAAAGTAGTCTTTTCGGATTTTATCCATGAATACCCGAATAACAGTACTCTTTTTACAAGATTAAAAACACATTTTAAACGTGCTAAAGTGCCTAATATTGGTTTTCATGGTTTCCGCCACACTCACGCTAGTTTGTTATTAAATGCTGGAATACCATATAAAGAACTCCAACATAGACTAGGACACTCCACCTTATCTATGACAATGGACACATATAGTCACCTCTCAAAAGAGAGTGCAAAAAAAGCCATTTCATTCTATGAAACAGCTCTAGGGAGTTTGTAACTGAACAAATAACTGAACAAAGTCAGAATACAATGTATTACGACAAGCAAGAAACCCTATAACAATGGGCTTTCTGACAATTCTATCTTTAAATTAAAAGATTTTATGATAGAATAAAGGAGATTTTAATCAAAAGGATGAAGTTATGAATAATTTGATTGAACTACAAGACGTCAATTTGATCCGCAATGGAAAAGCCCTTTTAAAAGAGATTAACTGGCAAGTAAAAGAAAATGAATGCTGGGCCATTTTAGGCCTCAATGGGGCAGGAAAATCGACCCTCCTCAAAATTCTCATGTCTGAATACTGGGCTAGTTCTGGCCAGGTAACGGTCCTTGGAACCCGCTTTGGAGAAGGGGGTATTCCTGAGTTACGTAAGCGTATTGGGATCGTTAGCTCCTTTATTTCAGAAAGACTGCCAGAACATCTTTTGACAGAACAAATTGTCCTAACTGGTCAATACAAGAGTAGTATCTTATATGCTGCATACGGGGAAGAAGAACTGAACTGGGCACGGGATATGCTAACTTCAATTGGGGCTAGCTCTTTGATCGGCCGCAAATACCGTGAGCTCTCCCAGGGAGAAAAGCAGACAGTCCTCATTGCACGAAGCCTCATGGACCAGCCAGATCTGATCATTTTTGACGAAGCTTCTAGTGGATTGGATCTCTTTGCCAGAGAAAAGCTCCTCCGTCAGATCCATCATATCAAACAACTGGATCACGCGCCTACCATGATCTACGTCACCCACCATGCCGAGGAAATTACAACAGACATGACCCATGTCCTCTTACTCAAACATGGCCAAGTGGTCGAGCAAGGACCAAAGGAAAAGATCCTAACTCCTCATGTCCTTAGCCAATTTTATGAAGCACCAGTATCCCTTATTGATCTTGGTGATGAGCGACTCTTTGTCAAACCAGAAATCGCACACTGAAAAGAAAATGAATAAAGCAAAAAGAGAGTGGGACAGAAATCGGTAATTCGTCAGAATTCGATTTCATCGTCCCACCTCCGCACAGTTGAGTAGGGCTGTAAAAGCTGATGAAATCAGCGTAGTAGAGTCCACTCAACCACTGCGTCTTGATCGACAATCCAAAAATAATTGAGAGGCTAGGACTTTTGTCCCAGCCTCTTTTACTCTTATCTCAACGATTCCGTGCATACTCGATCAAATCGTATGGAAGCGTATTGGCACTTTCTCTTAGGGAATAGCTTTCTAATTCATTGACATTTTGTCGCATACGGCGCGCTTGCTTGGCAGTAATCAGGTGTTGCGCTTCATATTCAAAAATAATCTTACGCTCCAAATAATAGCCTCTCAACATTTCATCGATATTATTTGGTTTCACGCGATTAATAACCCGCTCCACAAAGGCCCCACTGGTAATAATAGCTGTCTCTCTCAGACGAGATTCTTGTAGGAAAGAAATCAAACTGCTCCGATAAACCCCCTTGAGGTCTTCCAAACTTTCGATGATGATTTCCGTATTGGCCAGATAAAGGGCCGCAATCTGGTCATAATCAATGGCCTCTAACTTGCTGTCTTCTCGGGTCCACCAGTTTCGCAAGCCAGACCCAAAAGTTAAGATCTCATGAACTAATAAACGCAAAAGGCGGAAAGACACCAAGAGGTAATAGGTTAAGCGAGACGAAAGATTGCGATTGACACGTTGCTCCATATTGCGAAGATAGCGTTGGTAGACGCGGTAGCCCCGCTCTCGAATCTTCCCTTCTTCATAAGCCTGTTCCAAGCCGTCACTTTCAATACTCAAAATCAGGAGCTTCAACTGTTCCCAGTCCTTTTGAATGAGCCTGTTTTCTTGGCCCAGAATCAAGTTTTCTATGCGACCATGGTAGTTATCAATCGCCGCATACAAGGGTCCCTTGTGCTTGCTATTCTTTAGGTCTGCTTCTAATTCCATGACGACATCATTTAAAATCGCGATCTGCATCAGGTAGTCATTGGTTTCTTCCTTTTCTTCTGATAATTTTGGAAGTACCACTAAGCCAGCAATAAAGCTGACAAGGGTAACTCCTGCCACTAAAAAGAGTAGGATAGGGTATTCTTTTTCGATCTTGGTTGGAATCAAAAGAATCGTCGCAATCGAAACCGTTCCCTTCACACCCGAAAAGGTCAGCAATAAGGCATCTTTTAGATAATTTCTCAACGATTTTTTTAATCGAACAGTTCGGTACCAATAAAAGAGGTAAACCATGACAAAACGAATCAAAAAGAGCAAGGCTGTCAACAAAAAGACAGAAAGAACTAAAAGCAGATTATTGTAAATGGGACTACTTAAGATGGGCTTGGAAATCATTTCCAATTCCATTCCTAAGATGACAAAGACCGACCCATTTAAGATAAAGTTGACCGTATTCCAGACAGTATGACTCACAGTATCTACCCGCGCTTCAAGGAGGGTAATGTGCTTAAAGCGACTGGCTTTTAGGATTCCTGACACAACTACTGCAATGATACCAGAGACATGGAGTTCTTCTGCAAGGAAGAAGGTCAACAAAGGGAGGCTTAGTTCTAATAACAATTCACTGGCAATATCACTAGCGCGAACACTCAAGAGCAAGGTTTGCAGCCACCGGTTCACAAAGGCCGTCAAGATCCCCACCGCAAATCCTCCAATAATGGAGATTCCTAAGGAAATCCCTGCCTCTCCAAGAGAGAAACTCCCGGTCGCAAGAGCTGCCAAGGCCACTCGAAAGGCGACTAGACCAGAGGCATCATTTAGTAATCCTTCGCCTTTTAAGATATTCGAAACCCGCTTTGGAAAGCTAAAGCGCTCAGACAGGGAAGCAAAGGCTACTAAGTCGGTAGGCCCAAGGGCTGCCCCAACTGCCATACAGGCTGCTAATGGAAGACTCAGCCACAAGGAGTGAGCTGCCCAGCCCAAACTAATGGTTGAGATAAAAATCACTGGGAAAATCAAATAGGGGATGATCCGCCAGTGCTTTAAGACGGAAGTAATATCTGCTTCTTCTGCTTCTCGAAATAAGAGAGGGCCAATGACCAAGGCCAGAAAGAGCTCGGTATCCAGATGAAAATTTTCTTCTGGCACAAAGAGAGCCCAACCAATCCCTAGTAAAATTTGAATCAAGGGTAGAGGAAGACTCGGCACAAGTTTATTCGTGGCATTTGAGATGATCAAAATCATCGAAAAGATCACTGCATAAAGGAGTAGTTCCATATCACTCCCTCCCTAGCGTTCTTGGCAGTAGGTCTCAAATTGCTGTTTTAACTCCGCAATCTTTTGGTCTGTCTTGGTTACATCCTTGTGCTCAATCTTCTTTTGGGACCGTTCCATCTCAAGCGAAACCAATTTCTTTTTTATTTTGAGCATCTTTTTGGTCATATGAGCTTCATCATAAAAACCCATTGCACGCTCGTGGATGGTTGATTCGACAAAATGATGTCTCAATCCTTCAATTTTATTCTTTAAATATTCTTTATCCATGACGGTAGCTTTCTAATTTTTCGATCATGACCAAAAAGGGTGGCTGATTCACTTGATTCAGTGTCCGGTAGATGGTCGCTGTATAGTCTTTTTGAGGGAGCTGACTGACAAAGTCCAGCACTGCATCACGCTCGATGTCTCCTCCCTCATGACCATAATAGATCATAATAGCCATTCGCCCACCTTTTTCTAGGCGAACACAAATTTTCTCCATCGCTTCAATCGTGGTAGCTGGAAGAGTAATGACCGATTTATCCGCAGATGGCAGATAACCCAGATTAAAAATAGCTGCTTTGATGGTCTCCACATATTGGTCCACATGCTGGTGGCCATCCAAAATCAACCGGACATGTTGAAGTCCCAACTTTTCCAATCTTTCTTGGGTATTGACAAGTGCCTGCTCTTGAATATCAAAGGCATAGACCTGGCCTGCTAGTTGGGCTAAAAAGGCCGTATCATGTCCATTTCCCATGGTCGCATCCACCACCACATCTTCTTTGGTGATGACTTCTGCTAAAAATTGATGGGCCATTTCAAGTGGTCGAAGCATCAGCAGTCTCCTTTTCTTCTAGCTTACATCCTTGGGTACTTCCACGCCGACGCATTTCAGTTTCAATGGCGTTTAGGACTTCCCATTTGTTGAGGCTCCACATAGGGCCAATCAACATATCCCGTGGCGCGTCCCCTGTAATCCGGTGGATGACAATGTGTTTGGGGATGATCTCCAACTGGTCACAGATGACCTTGACATACTCCTCCTGGCTCATGAGTTGAAGTCGTCCTTCATGATAGTCCCGTTGCATCCGTGTATTGGTCATCAAATGCAAGAGGTGTAACTTGATGCCATCAATTTCATTATCGGTCACACAACGGCGAACATTTTCCACCATCATCTCATGCGTTTCCCCAGGAAGGCCATTGATCAAATGGGAGACGATCTCTGCCTTGGGCACCTGTTTGCGAATCCGCTTGACGGTTTCAACATAGAGGCCATAACTATGGGCCCGATTGATCAATTCAGAAGTCGCTTCATAAGTCGTCTGAAGTCCCAACTCAATCGTCACATGCATGCGCTCTGTCAGCTCTGCTAGGTAGGCCAAGGTCTCATCTGGTAAACAATCCGGACGCGTACCAATGTTGATTCCTACCACTCCTGGTTCATTGATGGCCTGTTCATACCGCTCTCGAATGACGTCCACTTTATCGTGGGTATTGGTGAAATTTTGAAAATAGACCAGGTACTTCTTCACATCTGGCCATTTCCGATGCATAAAATCAATCTCTTTGTAAAACTGTTCTCGAATCGGAGCTTCTGGGGCCACAATGGCATCTCCTGAACCTGAGACCGTACAAAAAGTACAGCCACCGTGGGCGACTGTTCCGTCTCGATTGGGACAATCAAAGCCTGCATCAATAGGGACTTTAAAGGTCTTTTCTCCAAATAAGGTTCGATAATAATCATTCAAGGTATTGTAGGATTTCATACCCTTCATTATAGCAAAAAAAAGAGTCGAACTCAAAACGCGAGTTCAACTCCTAGTTGTTAGATGTTTATTTTTGCTTGCCTGTAAAGCGCCATTGAAATCGCAAGCGATCATACAAGGGATACTCAAACTGTAAGACAGCGAGGCCCAAAATCATACTGCCAAGAACGTCTGATGGATAGTGGACCCCGACATAAACGCGGGAAACCACAATGGTCACGATTCCCAGAACCAGCAAGCCTTGAAGGCAATAGCGGGCTGTTTTATGTTTTACATGTTGGCCGATGATGATGATCAAACTTCCCAAAACAAGGGTAGACGCCAGTGAATGACCACTCGGGAAAGAAAAGCCCTTTTCCTCTACTAGATGAAGAATACTTGGTCTCGGTCTCTGGTAGATATTCTTTAGAAGAAGAACTAAAAGACCAGTCAATACCAGATTGCTCCCTAGAAAAAGAGCCTCACTGTACCATTTCTTATAGGCAAAGACAGCTAGCAAAAGACCCACCCAGATGACAATGATCTTGGTATCCATGACGTGGGTCACCTTGGTAAAGAAGGCCGTCAGTGTTGCAGGCAGATCGCCTCGAATAGCAGATTGAATCGTGCTATCAAAGCCTGTTAATTGTTTTGGGTAAAAGCGAATCACATACCCAAGAATGACAAAAATGAGAAGGGCGAAGCTTGCCTTCGCCCAATGTTGTTGTTTATTTTTCATATTTTTTCAAAATCGGTTGCAATAAGGTATAGATCAACCCAAATGCGATGGCCCAAATCACTCCTTCGATCAGGTTAAACGGTGCAACCATTGCGGCTAAATAGTGGACAAGCCCTAGTGTTTTCGAAATATCATAGTTCATAAAACGAGCATACAAAGGGATTGCATAGACATAGTTCACCAACACCATCGTGATACTCAAGCTGATCGTTCCAACAATCGTTGCTAGGACAAATCGACCATGGGTCCGTTCCTTGTTCCAAATCCAAGCAAAAGCAAGGACAAAAACAAGAACACCAATGATATTGATTGGTAATCCGATCAAGGTTTCAAGTCCCTTATTATTAAGGGCTAATTTAAGAACAGATCGGATCAAGGTCACCCAAACGGCACTTTTAAAATCCAATAGGACCAAGGCCAACAAAATGGCGATGATACTCAAATCAATTTTGAAGAAATCTATCAAGAAAGAAAATTGATAGAACATCAAAATAAAAGATAAAGCGGATAAAACAGCCACTAGGGTCAGTTTACGTGTATTTGTCATAACAGGTTCCTCCAATTTTTTAAAAATTAGAGAAGCTGGAAAGACGTCTACTCCATCATTCTACTCTAAACTATTTAAACAAAGCTTAAACTAGAAACTATTCTAGTTACTTTAGCTGGTCTCCATCGAAATATGCCGTTAGTCAGTCTTAGACTCCAACGTACTATTTCCATGCATCAGCTCTAAACAGATCAGAATAGCTGTCAGTCTATTCGTCTCTCGTCTTCTCCCATCCAGACTATACTGTCGGTTGTGGAGTCACACCACATCAGCTTGCGCTCGCGGACTTCTTTTAGAGTATGGAAAAGAACATTTCCTAGTAAAAGTCACCGCCGGTCGGGAATTACACCCTGCCCTGAAGACTTCTTAATCATAACAAAAAAAACTTGCTAAGGCAAGTTTTGTAACTTTATAGATTACATCGTTCGGGTTTTAACTTTTCGTTCTTATTTGAGCTTGTCGTTCTCATAACGATGGCTCAACTCCAGCCCCTTAAAACCTTGCTGGCGGAGTGCCTCATAGACAATCATGCAGACAGTATTGGAGACATTTAAACTACGGACATGCTCATCATTCATCGGAATGCGAATGGCCTTCTCTTCGTGCTGGCGCATAAAATCTTCCGGCAATCCTTTATCCTCGCGTCCAAATAAGAAATAATGGGACTTCCCATCCTGATAAGAAACGTCTGAATAGGTCTGATTTGCAAACTTGGACACTAGGTGCACCTGACCGTCGCGCGCTGCTTCCATAAACTCTTCTAGACTATCATAAAAGCGGACATCCAGCTTGTCCCAATAATCGAGTCCTGCTCGCTTCATCTTGCGATCATCGATCGGAAAAGCCATGGGGCGAATGATATGCAAGGGGGAATTGGTTGCCGCACAAGTCCGTGCAATATTTCCCGTATTTTGTGGAATCTGAGGTTGGAACAAGACGATGTGGTTTTGAGCTGCTGACTCTTGGTAGTCCAGTTCTTCAATATTCATACTCGATCTCTTTCTGATAAAAAAATAGCCACACTGCCCGGAGTCAAGCTCAGCAAACAGCGTGGTTACAGCTTCATTAACTTAACTCACAACAGGTTTGAGGTAAATCAACGAAGGTACTTTCTAAGTATATCACTTTTGAAGCTCCTGTCAATAGTTTTTTTAGATTTTTTTAAGAAACTTTATCAAAGTTTTCAATCCCTCCTCGTTCTACTCTTTTGACGATTTTTCCTACTTGTTCTTAGCTTCTCAAAATTCCACCAGAAAATCCTTAAAAAAGATGAATTTTTCTTGAAAATAGAGTATGATAGAAGCATACTCTGGAGGTATTCTATGAAAATTATTGTTGTTGGTGGAGGAAAGGTCGGAACTGCCCTTTGTCGTTCTCTCGTTGCTGAAAACCACGATGTTATTTTGATCGAAAAAGACGAATCCGTTCTTAACCATATTACCAAACGATTTGATATCATTGGAATTTTAGGAAATGGGGCAAATTTCAAGATCTTGGAGCAAGCGGATGTTGAAGACTGCGACATCTTCATTTCCATGACCGAGTACGATGAAGTGAATATGGTCTCTGCTGTTTTGGCTAAAAAAATGGGAGCCAAAGAGACCATCGTTCGGGTACGGAATCCGGAATATTCCAATTCCTACTTCAAGGAAAAAAATATCTTGGGCTTCTCCCTAGTTGTCAATCCTGAATTGCTGACTGCACGCTATATTGCCAATATCATTGACTTCCCAAATGCCCTTTCTGTGGAGCATTTTGCCAATGGTCGGGTAGCCTTGATGGAATTTAAGATCAAGCCAGATAGCAATCTCTGCAATATGAGCCTCTCCCAATTCCGGAAGAAATACGGAAATGTCATTGTTTGCGCAATCGAGCGTGGCAACGAACTCACCATTCCAAACGGAGATTTTGTCTTGCAACCTCAAGACAAGATTTTCGTAACAGGTAACCGGATCGAGGTCGTTCTCTTCCACAACAATGTTCGCCCTCAGGTCATTAAGAGCATGATGATCATTGGTGCTGGAAAAATTGCCTACTACCTACTCAATATTCTTCAAGATGTGCGCCGCAAGATCGATCTCAAGGTTTTAGAAGTCAATCGCGAACGGGCGGAATTCTTTAGTCAAGAATTTCCTGATCTCTATGTCGTCCATGGAGACGGAACTGCTAAAGACATTCTTTTAGAAGAGAGTGCCAATAACTTCGATGCTGTGGCTACTTTGACAGGGGTCGATGAAGAAAACATCATCACCTCCATGTTCTTAAATTCTGTCGGAGTCAAAAAGAACATTACCAAGGTCAACCGAACTAGTCTGTTGGAGATCATTGGCGATCAAGATATGACCAGTATCGTTACGCCAAAACGCATCGCTGTAGATACCATTATGCACTTTATTCGTGGACGCTACAATGCACAGTTCTCAAACCTAGAAGCCTTGCATCATGTCGCAAACGGCCGGATTGAAACCTTGCAGTTCCAAATTAAGGAAGACAACAAACTAACCCAATATCCCCTCTCTGAATTGAAATTGAAGAAGGGCGTTTTGATCGCTGCCATTATTCGAGATGGCAAGGCTATTTTCCCTAATGGGGATGACCGTTTGATGGTAGGGGATCGGATTATCGTGACCACCTTGATTCAAAATGTCACTAAAATCTACGATCTACTTGAGAGGTAAGCCTGATGAATAGAAGCATGATTCGTTACCTCTTATCCAAACTCCTCTTAATCGAGGCAGGTCTCCTAATCGTTCCCCTAGTGGTCGCTGCAATCTATCGGGAACCTGCCAAGATCTTTGTCTCTATTGGAGCCACCATGGCCATCCTACTTGCGTTTGGCCTCCTTGGTAGTTTTCACAAACCTAAGGATTTTCACATCTATGCTAAGGAAGGAGTCCTGATTGTAGCACTTTGTTGGATCCTATGGTCCTTCTTTGGTGCCCTTCCCTTTGTCTTTTCGGGCCAAATTCCAAACATTATCGATGCCTTCTTTGAAGTCAGCTCCGGCTTTACAACAACAGGGGCAACGATTTTAGACGATGTGGGAGTCCTCAGCCACTCTCTCCTCTTTTGGCGTAGTTTTACCCACTTGATAGGTGGGATGGGAGTATTGGTCTTTGCCCTTGCGATTATGGACAATAACAAGAACAGCCACCTTGAAGTCATGAAGGCAGAGGTTCCTGGTCCAGTGTTTGGCAAGGTCGTTTCCAAATTAAAAAACACAGCTCAAATTCTCTACTTCTTGTACTTGGGTTTGTTCTTCCTCTTTGTGGTTCTTTATTTCCTTGCCGACATGCCCCTGTATGATAGTTTTGTCATCGCCATGGGGACGGCTGGTACTGGGGGCTTTACTGTCTTTAACGATGGGATCGCCCACTACAATAGTAGTTTGATCACCTATTTGGTCAGTATCGGGGTCTTAGTCTTCGGGGTTAACTTTAACCTCTACTACTTCCTCATGATTCGAAAATTCAAGGCCTTCTTTAAAGATGAGGAATTGCGGACCTACATTACTATTGTAATCCTATCTAGCGTATTGATTGCCTACAATTGCCTTCACCTTTATGCTAATGTTGCGAAGAGCTTTGAGATTTCCTTCTTCCAAGTTTCCAATATCATCACCACCACCGGTTTTGGTTATGGAACGACGGAAAAATGGCCTCTCTTTTCTCAGTTCATCCTCTTGATGCTGATGGTGGTCGGTGGGTCTGCTGGCTCGACCGCTGGGGGGCTAAAAGTCATTCGGTGCTTGACCTTATGGCGAATCGCAAAAAATCAGGTTCTTTCGACCTTGTCTCCAAATCGCGTTTTGACCTTGCATGTCAACGATACGGTACTCGATAAGGATACCCAGCATCAGATCCTCAAGTACTTTACAATATACAGTTTTATTACGATCGGCTTACTCTTTGTAGTGAGTCTAGACAATAATAGCTTCATGACGGTTGTCAGTGCTGTCTTTAGTTGTTTCAACAATATTGGACCTATGATTGGTACGGGTCAAACCTTCTCCATCTTTAGTCCGATTTCAAAACTGTTACTTTCCTTAGCCATGATTGCCGGACGGCTTGAAATCTATCCAATGATTCTGCTCTTCCTTCCTAAAACATGGTCTAAACGCTGATAGACAGCTCTTGTACAAAAAAATGAGAGTGGGACAGAAATCGGTCATTCGTTAGAATTCGATTTCGTCGTCCCACCTCCGCACAGTTGAGTAGGGCTGTAAAAGCTGATGAAATCAGCCTAGTAGAGCCCACTCAACCACTGCGTCTTGCTCGACAAGCCAAAAACAATTAAGAGGCTAGGACTTTTGTCCTAGCCTCATTTCTGTTTATTTGTGATCGTCCTATTTTGATTCTTCATTTCGTCTCAGACTAAAATGGTCTGGCAAGGGGTCTGGTCCCGCCTGGCTTCCAGGATGGCAACGTAGAATCCTTGCAATCCCCATCAAGACACCTTTCACACCAAAACGTTCAATCGCTTGGATCATATAATTGGAACAGGTCGGTTGAAAGCGACAAGAAGGCGGAAATAGGGGAGAGATCAATTTTTGATAGCCTCTGACCAGCGCAATCAGGATTATTTTCATGCTTTTTTAGATTTAGTTACTGCTAGATTGTGCAGCTGGCTGATTTCTTTTTTATTCAAGCGACGGTATTCACCCGGACGTAGTCCTGAGACGTCCAAATTCCCAAACTGGGTCCGGGAGAGTTTATCCACTAAAAGTCCCACAGCTTCAAACATCTTTTTAACCTGGTGGTTACGCCCTTCATGAATGGTCAACTGAACCACTGAACGGTTTTTTTCGACATCCACTTTTAAGATCTCGTAAGTTGCTGGCTTGGTTTTCTTTCCATCAATGGTCACTCCTCGCGTCAAGGGACGCAAGTTTTCCTTATTGGCAATCCCTTTGACACGCGCCACATAGACCTTATCAATTTCATTGCGCGGGTGAATCATCTCATCTGTAAAATCACCATCATTGGTCAAAATCAAGACACCAGATGTATCCCAGTCCAAACGTCCCACTGGGTAGATGCGCTCTGGTACTTGAGATAAAAGGTCAACGACTGTTGTCCGCCCTTTATCATCTGATACACTAGAGATGACGCCACGTGGCTTATTTAAAAGATAGTAGACCTTTTCTTCGTTATAGATTGGAGTCCCTTCTACTTCAACCTGATCACCGGTTTTAATGATAGTCGCTAATTCACGCACGACTTGGCCATTGACCGTCACCAAGCCTTGCTTGATCAGTTCTTCGGCCTTGCGACGACTAGCCACTCCTGCATGGGCAATATATTTATTAATTCTCATCTAGTTCCTCTGTTCTCTCTGAAAATAATTGACCTTCTTCTGGATCGATATCCACTTCCTCAACCTTTGGCAATTCCTCCAAATGATTGATCCCCATATAATCCAAAAAATACTCCGTCGTGACATACAAATTAGGACGCCCGATGACTTCTTTTTTTCCATCTTCGCGGATCAGATCAAATGACAGTAGTTTGGTAATGGCACCACTGGAATTAACGCCTCGAATATCATCGACCTCCACGCGGGTGATCGGTTGCTTATAAGCAATGATTGACAAGGTTTCAAGGGCAGCCCGAGACAAGCTTTGGTTCATAGGCGTTCTAGAATAGTCTCGTAAAACCGAAGCGTAGTCTGCCTTTGTCACCAATTTATAACGGGAAGCTGTCTCCATCAAACACAGACTGGTATCTGTGTCCTCCTGGTATTTTTGGGCCAATTTTTCTAAACTTTGCACCACACCTGTTGGGGGTAAAGAGAGAAGATCTGCGATTTGTCTGGCAGTAATTCCTTCTTCACCCGCTACAAATAAGAGTGCTTCAATTTCAGCTAATTTGCTCATGTTCAATCCTATTTAAGTAAATTTCTCCAAAAGCCCTATCCTGTACCACTGTGACCTCTTGAATCTTGATTAATTCAAGGGTTGCAAGAAATAGGGTAATAACCTCTTGGAGATCCGCTGCTTCTAGAAACAAGTCCTGCAAGAGAACTTGTGAGCGATCGTGGAATCGGTGACGCAGCTGGTCCATCAGATCCTCAATCTTGTATTCATCCTTTACAATGGTTGTATGGTTCTGGCGGAATTCTTCTTTTTTCTTAGTCAATAATTTTGAGAAAGCCAAGAAGAGATCCACCGTAGTGCGATCATGAAGTAATTCGGTATCGTCATAGACCAATTCCATCTTCGGTTTTGAATAATAGAGGGCGCGCTCCTCATGCTGCGAGGCCATCAACTCTCCTAATTGCTTGTAAGTACGGTACTCTTCCAATTGAGAAAGGAGGTCCTGCTCTAGATCCTCTGCTTCATCCATCTCCTCTGCGACCTTAGGAAGAAGTCTACGACTCTTTATCAGGGTTAGTTGACTAGCCATCAGCATGTATTCCCCTGCTACCTCTAGTTTCATAGCCTGGAGGGTCGCCAGATAAGCCAGATACTGTTCGATCACCTCAATCAAGGGAACCTCATAAATATCCATCTGGTATTTAGAGACCAAGTGGAGCAAGAGGTCCAAAGGCCCTTCAAAATCTTTAATTTTAATATCCATTATTTATATTTTTCTAATGTCACCATGGTTTTTAGGCCCAATTCACGTGCAATACTAAAGAGATCCACACCGAGTTCACGTTGTTTCAAAATATACTGCTCACGAATCGATTGTGCCGAAAGGTCTTGGTTGCCTTTTTCGATCAAGAAGGCTTCTAATTGTCGGAATCCCCACTGACGGGAGTATGATTTTCCTTTATTATCAAAGAGATAGACACCATCGAGGAAGAGTTGCAACTCATCCAGTAAAGGCTCTGGAACTTTTAAAACCCGTTTTTGGCCATCTTTGCCCACTCGAATGACATGAAAGTCCAGCTGAATATCTTCGACCTTGACTTGGAGGATCTCACTTGGCAATAAGCCCATCTCCAAAATCAACAAGGCCATCAAGCGTCCCTGTGGATTGGTTGATTCTTCCCAAAAATGGGTCAGATCCAACAATTCACGATCATGGGTTTTGGCCGGTTGAATTTTAGGCAAGACCAAACGATGGTATTCAGAAATAAAGCGTTCTTGATACAAATAATATAAAAATTGGTTAACAGCGGATAATTTTCGTTTTTGAACCGCCGGTTTAAAATCTTTAATCGAAGCTTGGTAAATTCTCAAATTCGTCGGCGTCACTTTTCCATGAATTGATTCAATAAATTGGTCCAAATCATAGAAATAGGCTGACTGAGAATTTTCACTTAGTTCTTTTTGATCAATAAAACTTGCAATAAATTCTTTCATTTTGGAATCATCTCGTATTCATTTGAAAAATTATGCATTAGCGAATTGATGGCTTTGAGGATCGATTTCCGCGTAATAATCCCTTGGAAATAACCTTCTTCATCCACCACTGATAAGAAGGAGTCATCCACCAACTTGTGAAGGACTTCTGTCAAATTGAAGTCTAAGCCGATGACCCCGACCTCCTTCTTTGCAACGTCTACGATATCCATCGAAGCAAAAGTCTCCTCAGGAATCTCGTGTTTCAATTGATAAGATAGAATATCCGTTAGGGAGATCGTTCCCACAAACTTGCGTTCATCCGTCACTACCGGGATGCGACTATAGCTAATCTGGCTCAACAGCAAGACTGCATGGTCTACATTGTGGGTATCAATCAAGACCGCTAAATTTTTGGCAGGAGTTAAGAACGTCTCTTCCTGCGCCAGCAAGAAACGTTCAAATTCCTTTGCTATCATCTGCTAAACTCCTTTGTCAATTCAGGGTACAATTCATGATCTCGCGTATAATACTCTACCTTGAAGTTCGAATCGGTAATCTCTATCTTGGCATACAAACACTCTCGAATCAGACCACGTGGTTGACTAACGGATCCAGGATTCACAAAGAGGGTTCTTCCTTCCTTCCAAGCATCTGGGATATGAAGGTGGCCGTATAGACAGATATCTGCTTCCTCCTCTTGGGCCCACAGATCCAATTTTTGAAAACTAAAATTGATCTGGAAGAGATGCCCATGGGTCTGGATGATCCGTGTTGGCCCTAGTTGGGTCACCAAGCGTTCCGGATAGCCATCATAAAAATCCATATTTCCTTGGACAACGTGGATCCCTTCCCAGACAGGATCATCACTTTTTAGTTCAGAATCCCCATTGTGAAAGATCCCATCGACCTGGCCTAGGTATTTTTCTTTAATAGCTTCAACAATGGAGCGGTCTCCATGCGAGTCACTCATAACGATGATTGTTTGCTTTGCCATGATGGAAATACCTCCAATAACTTTTTAACAGCTAAAGCACGATGTGATTGTGTATTTTTTTCTTCAAGCGTTAATTCAGCAGCAGAACGGCCCGTTTCCCCAACTAAGAAGAGAGGGTCATAGCCAAAGCCGTGTTCCCCTTTGGGCTCAAAATTAATATACCCTGGCCAATCAGCTTCCACCACTAAGCTTTCCTTGCCTGGTCTTGCAACCACCAAGGTCGTATGGAACTGGGCTGAACGGTCTTTCAAGTCAAAGACCATGGCCAATTCGTGCAATAATTTCGCATTGTTTTCCGCATCTGTCGCACCAACTCCCGCAAAGCGAGCTGACCAAACTCCTGGTAAGCCTCCCAAGATATCCACCTTCAAACCTGAATCATCCGCTAAGACTGTTTTCCCAGTTAGCTCTGCAATCGTTTCAGCTTTTAGGCGGGCATTCTCTTCAAAGGTCAGACCTGTCTCTTCGACTTCTGGAAGCTCTGGGTATTGATTGAGATTTTCCACTTCAAAGCCCAGTTTTTCAAACATATTACGGAATTCTTTGGTTTTTCCCTCATTTCGAGTCGCAATGAGAATCGTATCTTTGACCTTGTCTTGACCCAAGAAGGCTTCCAAATCCACCCCATCACTTGGCAAATGCAAGTAAAGCAATTTCCCTTTTTCAACCAAGAGCAAGGCTCCTTGACGCTGTACGATCTCAAAAGCTCTTCCCTTGACTTCATTCAAGATTTCAGTCAAAAAGGTCAGAAAACGAAAGGCTGAACCATAGCGCATCACCGATAGATTGAGAGGGAATCCTTCAGGATCCTTGGCAAAGAGAAGTTCCAGCTGATCTAACAGAGTGGAAGCTTCCGCAGGCACTTGACTAAATTGGTTGTAGTCTGCATCTTCTCCCCATTGGGCAATATACCAATCTTGGGGATCTTTGTATTCAAATAGTTTGTCACTCATAAATTTACATGCTCCACATTCACTGAACGTTCTAGCCATTTTTCGGCAATCGCTGCAAAGCTATTGGCATTTGCAGTTGTATAAAAGCGGTGGGTCTGCTCTAAGAGTTCCCGACTCTTATTGAGCTCAAAATAGTTTAATAAAACGGAAATATCCCGAACACACTCTGCCCCACTATCAATCAATTTGACATCCGGTCCCATCACATTTTGAATGATCGGTTTTAAAAGGGGATAATGGGTGCATCCCAAGACTAAGGTATCAACCTTTCCAACTAGTGGTTTTAGGGTTTCGTAAACCACCTTCTTGGTCACACTGGATGCCAACTCGTTTGATTCCACTAGAGGAACAAACTTGGGACAAGCTAAACTGCTGACTTCCATGTCTGGTGCCAGACTTTGAATCTTCTCTTTATAAATTCCAGAAGAAACCGTCATTGGTGTCCCAATGACCCCAATTTTTTGATGGGTCGTCGATTTAATGGCTGCAGAAGCTCCGGGCAAAATCACTCCTAAAACGGGAATATCAAGTTTCTCCTTGACTTCTTCCCAAACAACTGCCGTCGCTGTATTACAGGCTAAGACAATCATCTTGACATTTTTGGTCAGAAGGAAGTTCACCATCTGCCAAGTATACTCGCGAATTTGGTCTGCTGGCCTAGGACCATAAGGTGCACGCGCTGAATCTCCAATATAGACGACATCTTCGTGAGGAAGCTGACGGAGCAATTCGCGGACAACAGTCAGGCCACCTACTCCAGAATCTAAAAAACCAATCGGTCGGTTATCCATATCTCTTCCTTCCAAAAGGAGGGACTAAGAAATTCCTCCAAGCCCCTCTCATTTATTATCGTGAGATTGCCCCACTCTTATTTTTTCTTGTTTTTCGCCATTGCTGATTTTTGTTGGTTCACAATTTGGCGATAGACTTGTTGAACTTTTGCTTCGCTTGGACGTTGGCCGCTGGCACCTAAAAGCGTACGGACTGCTTCAACATTCAAACGTGGGTTTGATGCAAATTCTTTTTCAAATTGACGACGAAGCAAGAACATTCCTGCAATCATCCCACCAAAGAAAGCTAAAATAATCAACAAAATTCCTAAAAAGAGATTCATAAAATTTTCTCCGATCCATTATTTTTACATAACTATCATTATATCAGACAATCGCTTATTTTTCAATGTCAAAGCCGTAGAGTGTCGCAAGATAATCTTCTGGTTTTTCTGCGCGACGAATCAAACGGGCCTGCCCATCTTCTTGAAGCAAAACTTCTGCTGAACGCAACTTAGCATTGTACTGATACCCCATTGAAAATCCATGGGCTCCAGTGTCATGGATCACGAGCAAATCTCCAATCTCCGTCACAGGTAGTTCTCGTTGTTTGGCAAATTTATCGTTATTCTCACAGAGACTTCCCACGACATCGACCACTTCAGTCAGTTCCTCTGGACGATCCATATTGGTAATATGGTGATAAGCACCGTACATAGCCGGTCTAAGAAGGTTCACAGCTGAAGCATCAACCCCGACATAAGTCCGGTAAGTTTTCTTTTTATGCGTCACTCTGGTTACTAAGAGGCCGTGTGAAGCCAGCATAAAGCGACCAAGCTCGGTATAGATTTTCACATGACCAAGTCCTGCCGGTTTGAGAATCGCATCAAAGACGCGGTGTACGCCCTCCCCAATAATGGCAATATCATTTGGTTCTTGCTCTGGCTTGTAATTGACCCCAACCCCACCAGAAAGGTTGATGAAGCCCAAGTGAACACCTGTTTTCTCGACGACTTCTACTGCCAATTCAAAAAGTTGACGCGCTAGCTCTGGATAGTAGTCGTTGGATACTGTATTAGAAGCTAATAAAGCGTGAATGCCAAACTCTTCCACACCCAGTTCTTTCAACTCGATAAAGGCTTGGATTAATTGCTCCTTGGTCATTCCAAACTTGGCTTCTTCCGGATTGTCCATAATATCGGTTCCCAGTTCAAAAACTCCACCAGGATTATAGCGGCAAGAAATAACCTTGGGGATGCTGGTCACAGACTTCAAGAAAGCAATGTCTTCATAGGCGTCCAGATTGATCGTTGCCCCTAATTCTCTAGCATAGACAAATTCATCAGCTGGCGTGTTGTTAGAAGAAAACATGATTTCTTTTCCACTAAAGCCCAGTTTATCTGCCATCAACAATTCGACATAGCTGGCCGTGTCAACTCCACAGCCCTCTTCTTGCAAAATTTTTAGGATCGATGGGTTAGGAGTCGCCTTGATGGCAAAATATTCCTTAAATCCTTCATTCCAAGCAAAAGCTTGATGGAGGGCACGAGCCGTTTCACGAATTCCTGCTTCATCATAGAGATGGAAAGGGGTAGGGAATTCTTGGGTCAGGCTTTCTAATTGTTCACGGGTTACAAAAGGTGTTTTCATAAGCGCTCATTTCTATACTTTAGTCACTATTAGTATAGCACAAGTCGGAATACAAAAAAAGCCGAGGCAACTGCCCCAGCTCAATTGCTCTTTGATTAGTCGTTTCTTCCGAAGATACGAAGAAGGCTGATAAAGAGGTTGATAAAATCAAGATAAAGTTCCAAAGCCATCGCTACTGCCCAGCCTGTAGCAGGTTGACCATTTGTTTGATCGTAGACATAGCGAATCTTTTGGTTATCCCAAGCTGTCAATCCTGCAAAGAGGAAGACAGAGATAATACTCAAGATATAGTCCATTCCAGAACTTCTCAAGAACATGTTCACAACAGAAGCGATGATCACACCGATCAAGACTCCCATCAAGGCACGTCCCATTCCAGACAGGTCCTTTTTCACGACGCGTCCGATAGCTCCCATGACAATAAACATCAAGGCACTGACCAAGAAAGCCTTATAGACAGTTGCTTGCATGTAGCGAGCAATGATAAAGCTCAAGGTAAAGCCATTCAAAGCTGAGTAGATCAAGAAGATCGGAAGAGCAGACGGGCTATTTTTAACAGCCTTCCCACTTGCAACAAAGACCAAGATCAATTCTACAACCACTGCTGCATAGTAAACCATTGGTGCTGTTGTCAAGATTTGAACGAAGAAATCTTGAAAGACCGTCATCATAAGACCAGAGACAAGGGCTGAAATCCCAACACCGATCCCAACTAATGAGTAGATTTTGTTATAAAAAGCATTCAATCCACTTTGTTCTTGGATTACTGAATCATTATACATATAAACAAGTTCCTTTCAAATTTGTTTACTACGATTTTAACATTTTTCGATGAAAAAATCTCCTTTTAGCCATCTTTTTACGCCATGGTTCTGAAGCTTCTTTAACAGCCCAGTATTTATCCACCATCGTCACTACGAAGGATTCTTTGTAGCGAGGCGGGGCAAGGGTAGCTCCCCACATGTGTTTAATAATGATGTCTTCTTCCTTGGCATTGAGATCTGTGATCTTTCGTGCATTTCTCACGGCAATGCGGGGATGGATCCAGGCGTGACTCTTGGTAAACTTGGTCTCGCGCCAATCATAGTAAAAGAGGTCATGCAAGAGGCCACCCCGAGCCGTACTTTTGGCATCCCAACCAAATTTTTTAGCCAGTTTATAACTGGTATAGCTAACATGAATGGAATGCTCCAAACGATTGGAATGAATATGGTGGGGAATGTCAGCTAATTTTTGAACCTTAGGATGCTGGATCAGATGGCCTACATAGGTCATGTATTCTTTGTCACGATGATATTGCATAAGATAACCACCTTTCCTTGATAAGCTCTCCCAATAAGATCTCCATCAACTTCTTCTTACAGGTTAAGTATACTTCTTTTTCTCAAAATTTCCTTACTAAATGCAATATTCTCTAGTGTTGTTGTAGAATGGTCTTCTTTTATAATAGATTCTCCTGGAATGCCCATCTCTTCTAGATATCTTCTCATTGCCTCTGCTTCTGATATGACTTCATCTGGTCCCTGCCCACCTGACACAATAATCATAGTTTTGGGATGAAGCTTATAATAAGCTATCGCCTGATCTAACCTAGCTTTTAAAGTAGGCGATACATCTTCTCCTCTAAGCCCAGCCCCTAGTACAATCATATAATCTACTTCTTCTAAGCTCTCTACTGATTGATGATTTCCTATATTATAGACAAGAAACCCTTCTATTAAGATAAATGAACCCACAAAAACAGCTATCCCCCACATATATATTTTTGATA
>JAWGXY010000008.1:0-37873 GCA_032572035.1 Streptococcus parasanguinis | reverse complement strand
TTCTGTATCTGAGTCAGTCTCAACATCCGAGTCAGTATCAGCGTCTGAGTCAGTTTCAAGTTCTGAATCGGTGTCTACGTCCGAGTCAGTGTCAGCATCAGAGTCAGTGTCAGCATCAGAGTCAGTTTCTACCTCTGAATCGCTGTCAACATCCGAGTCGGTTTCAGCCTCTGGATCAGTTTCTGTATCTGAATCGGTCTCAACGTCCGAATCAGCCTCTGCGTCCGAATCAGTATCAGCATCCGAATCGGTTTCAACCTCAGAATCAGTTTCAACATCTGAGTCGGTTTCTGCATCCGAGTCAGTCTCAACATCCGAGTCAATTTCAGCCTCTGAGTCGGTTTCAACATCCAAATCAGTGTCGACCTCAGAATCGGCATCTGCATCTGCATCAGAATCAGTCTCGACTTCAGAATCAGTATCAGCATCCGAGTCAGCATCAACGTCTGAATCAGTTTCTTCGTCTGAGTCAGCGTCTACGTCCGAATCAGCCTCTACTTCTGAATCAGTCTCGACCTCTGAGTCGATATCTACATCTGAATCGGTTTCTGTATCTGAATCAGTGTATACTTCTGAATCTGTATCAACCTCAGAATCAGTGTCAACGTCAGAATCAGTGTCAACGTCAGAATCAGTGTCAACGTCAGAATCAGTGTCTACATCTGAGTCAGCGTCAACGTCTGAATCAGTCTCAACCTCTGAATCGGCATCGACATCAGAATCGGCATCAACATCGGAGTCAGTCTCAGCTTCTGAATCAGCGTCAGCTTCTGAATCAGTGTCAACATCAGAATCAGTGTCAACGTCTGAATCAGTGTCAACGTTCGAATCGGTTTCTGTATCTGAATCAGTGTCTACTTCTGAATCAGCATCAACCTCTGAATCAGTCTCGGCATCCGAGTCGGCATCGACGTCTGAGTCGGTTTCAACATCAGAATCAGTTTCGACATCCGAGTCTGAATCAGTCTCAACCTCAGAATCGGCATCAACATCGGAGTCAGTCTCAGCGTCTGAATCAGTATCAACATCGGAGTCTGTAACAACGTCTGAGTCGGCGTCAACCTCAGAATCATTCTCAACGTCAGAGTCAGTTTCAGAATCTGAGTCGGTATCAACGTCCGAATCAGCCTCTGCTTCTGAATCAGCCTCAGTGTCCGAATCAGTCTCGACATCCGAGTCATTGTCCGCGTCAGAGTCAGTTTCAACGTCTGAATCTGTGTCGACATCCGAGTCAGTTTCTATATCTGAATCAGTTTTAACGTCTGAATCAGTCTCGGCATCCGAGTCAGTTTCAACATCAGAATCAGTATCGACTTCTGAGTCAGTTTCAACGTCTGAATCGGTGTCGACATCCGAGTCAGTCTCAACGTCCGAATCAGCTTCTGCGTCTGAGTCAGTTTCAACATCCGAATCAGCATCAACCTCTGAATCGGTCTCAACATCCGAGTCAGCATCTGCATCCGAGTCAGCATCAACGTC
Source organism: Streptococcus parasanguinis (assembly GCA_032572035.1). GTDB lineage: Bacteria > Bacillota > Bacilli > Lactobacillales > Streptococcaceae > Streptococcus > Streptococcus parasanguinis_AB. Next base: position 36,394 of record JAWGXY010000008.1, on the reverse strand, counting down.
TGAATCATTGTCTACGTCCGAATCGGTTTCTGTATCTGAATCAGTGTCTACTTCTGAATCAGCATCAACCTCTGAATCAGTATCGACATCCGAGTTATTGTCCGCGTCCGAGTCGGCATCAGCCTCTGAGTCAGCGTCAACATCAGAATCAGTCTCAGCATCTGAGTCAGTGTCAACATCAGAATCATTCTCAGTCTCTGAATCAGCTTCTGCGTCCGAGTCAGCGTCAACATCTGAATCAGCATCAACGTCTGAATCGGTGTCAACATCCGAATCAGTTTCTGCATCAGAATCAGTATCAACATCCGAATCAGTGTCTACCTCTGAATCGGCATCTGTATCCGAATCAGTTTCTAGTTCAGAATCAGTTTCAACCTCCGAGTCAGTCTCAACGTCTGAGTCATTGTCAGCATCAGACTCAGTTTCAACGTCTGAGTCATTGTCAGCATCAGAGTCAAATTCAACGTCCGAGTCAGTATCAACATCGGCATCAACATCCGAGTCAGCATCTGCTTCTGAATCGGTCTCAGCGTCTCAGTCAGTATCAACGTCCGAATCGGTTTCTGTATCTGAATCAGTGTCAACATCAGAATCAGTTTCAGTCTCTGAATCATTGCCAGTCTCTGAGTCGGTTTCAACATCCGAGTCAGTATCTACATCTGAATCAGTCTCGGCATCAGAGTTAGCAGCTACGTCTGAGTCAGTCTCAATCTCTGAATCAGCATCAACGTCTGAATCAGTTTCTACTTCAGAGTCGGCATCTACATCTGAGTCAGTTTCAACCTCAGAATCAACTTCTGCGTCTGAGTCGGTCTCAACCTCTGAATCTGTCTCTACTTCTGAATCAGCATCAGCCTCTGAGTCATTGTCAGCTTCGTTGAGTAGCTCAGTATCAGAAAGCCAGTCAGTCTCTACTTCAGTGTCAGTTTCGACTTCAGAGTCGGCATCTACATCTGAATCAGTTTCAGCGTCCTTGTCAGCATCTACGTCTGAATCAATCTCGACATCAGTCTCTGCATCTGAGTCAGCATCATTGAGTACCTCTGCACCTGAATCAACTTCAACATCAGTAAGTACTTCAGTTTCAGTGAGTCAATCACAATCAGGATCAACATCTGGTAGCGGTTCATACTCTAACTCAATGAGCCAATCAATTTCTCATTCAGAGTCATTGTCTGCATCAGAATCAGCAAGTGGATCACAAAAACACAGCCAGTCTGTAGTGCTTCCAAATACTGGTGAAACAGGATCTGTAACATCAGCTCTTCTTGGGGTTGTTACAGGGTTAGCTGGAATTGCTGGACTTATCCGACGTAAAAAGAAGGGGAAATGATCTAGTAGGAAATATCATTTTTTTCGAGTGAATCTCATAGGAGATTCACTTTTTTACTAGTAGAATGAAGTGTTTTTAATGTGTTACAAAAAAATTTGAAAATTAAACGATAATATATAAGTTTTTTGTAGCAAATTACTTGAATCTACGTAGTATTCCTGTATAATGAATAATGACTACAATGTAAGGGGAATATCATGCAATTTAAGCGTTCAAAAGGAAACTTTCGTGAAACAGATCGTGTCGTACGCTTCAAATTAATTAAATCAGGAAAAAATTGGCTTCGAGCATCAACAGCTGCTCTAGGCCTCTTTCGCGTGGTGCGTGGGCAATTGGAGGAGACTATCATTGCTAACGTGCAGCAAGATCAAATAGAAAGTCAAAAGAATAACCAAGCCTTCTTAAAGGGTTTGATTACGGTAGGGACTGTTTTTGGTGGTGCTGTGATTGCTACGACTGCTAAGGCGGAGGATGCAACATCACTTGCACCAACTGTTTCTGAGACAAAAGAGGAAACCTTGGCGGAAGTGGATAGTGTGGTCTTAGGAAATACCTCTACCCAGTCTTCAGAATCCAGCTCTGTTTCAGGATCAACCAGCCTTTCTACATCTGTGAGTGCGTCTGCTTCGATCAGTGAATCCACCTCTTTGTCCTTGAGCGAAGTTGGATCAACTGCATTATCAACGGCACTTAGTGAGTCTGCTCAAGCTCTAGAGTCAGAGGTAGTTGTTGAAGAACCGACTAGTTTAGAAGAAGCCGTTGTTTTGGAACAAAATACCTCTGAAGCTGAATTGCTTCAAGAAATTGCAGGGAATTACGCATCTAAAATGACGGACACTGATCGCCGAGCAGTGGTCGAAGCTGTCATTAACAAAGTGCAGGCTGAAGTGGCTGCAAGCAATAACTTGATCCACACCAATGCCAGTGCGCAAGCTTATGCTGACCAGCGCGATCGTTTGGAGAAAGCTGTCGATGAGATGATGACGACCTTGACAGCTGCAGGTTTTGTGGGAAATACAAATGTAGATGGGAAACCTGCGATCTCTGCTCAGTTGGCTCCTCTAGCTGAGGAAACATACTTGGCTGATGATGTATTGGATATGAGCCCGAACCCAGAAGATCCCAATGGTGCGAGTGTAGAAGATCCTACACTTGACACACCAGGATATGCTAAGGATCCTCATCTAGATAAAGATCTCTTAAGATTTTCGCCTGAAGAGTTGAAAAATTTTTTAGGTGAACCCTACACCAATCGTTATACATTTGGTATTTGGGACTTTGTGAATAAACAAGGAGAGTCACTTGGTTACTATGCGACTATGTCGATTGATATCAGTGAGATAGATCCGGAAAAGCATAAGGCAATGGATGTTTATTTCCGCATTGTCCGAAAATCAGATGGGGCTGAAATTTTTTCACAAACTGTATCTCCAGAAGGATATGGCCAAGATATTCAATTACCAAAAGAAGTACTAATTGGTCAGGCTCCCCTTGGGAACAAGGTTTTTAATTCGGAACCTTCTACAGGTAATGGGACCTTTGGAATGCTGACGAATTTTATTCCGGAACAGGCTTTCTTATTCCGGAGTATTTATGATGTCATGTCGCCTGAGAATCAAGGGCAATTGATTAGGACGTATCCTAGTATCAAAATTCCATCTATGATGGGACAACAATCGACCTTCTATAGAGAAGTGGACCCGAATGGTAGATGGTTTAATGGGCAATATGAACCAACGGGGAAAGAAAGATCCTTACTAGAGTATAGAATCTACGGATTGGAAGGCCAGCATTATACAGCTTCCAATCCACGCGAATTTCCTGGTTATGTACAGGTCCCAGCGCACACCGTGTTCCCGAATCGTAAAAGTGGGGTGTTCGATAATAGTAAGAATGGGAAATCAAGAATTGAACTATTAGGGGATGTGCGTGAGCATTTCATTAAAAGTGAAGTTGTCACCCTTAATCAAAATGGTGATTATTCTCTTCGCTACTATGTTTTAGATCCTTCTAAAATCCATGATGTTAGTAGTGGTGATGTAGGAAATGCTAAGGTAACCGATGTATATACACTTGTTTATGAAAAAGAATTTAAACAAGATAGTACGGATAACCTTTCAGATTTAGGTGGAACTCGTAAAGTTGAAAGTAAAAACAAGGATTATTTCCTGAATGTTACACCAAAACGAATAGATTACCAACATTTTGAGTTGGATATTACAGGTTGGTTCTCTAGTAAGGAGACAGTTACATACACTGATGAGAAAACAGGAATAGAATATACTGTTCCAAAACCATTCACGGAACTTCCAAAATCGGCCTACCTCGATAAAAATACGACCATGGTCGTTGGAGAAGATGCAACACCTCAAGGAGCAGATGGTTTTTCCAACTTCAAACAAACGATCAAAAAAATAGTAGATTCATACCCCTTAACGAGTGTGAATTATTACTATCGGAAGATGACACCGTCAGAATCTACTTCACAATCTCAAAACTTCTCGATTTCAACTTCAGAGTCACTAGTTTCAGAATCCATTTCATCTTCTCAATCTGTTTCGGTCAGTGAGTCCGTTTCCTTGTCACAAGCATCTAGCTCCGCCAGTCAATCAGATTCACAGGTTTCAACCTCGATTTCCTTGTCACAATCTGTATCGACAAGCGAATCCAACTCGTTGGTTCAGGAATCGATCTCCACTAGTCAGTCGGAGGCTCTAGTCCAAGAGTCGGTTTCAGCAAGTCAATCGGATTCGTTAGTTCAATCGTCGGTTTCAGCAAGCCAGTCTGAGTCGTTGATTCAAGCATCAGTTTCTGCCAGTCAGTCCGATTCGCTTGTTAAAGAATCTGTATCCGCCAGTCAGTCAGACTCCTTGGTTCAAGCCTCAGTTTCTGCTAGTCAATCAGACTCGTTGGTTCAATCGTCGGTTTCAGCAAGCCAGTCAGAGTCCTTGATTCAAGCATCAGTTTCCGCCAGTCAGTCAGAGTCGCTGGTCCAAGATTCAGTTTCCGCCAGCCAATCAGATTCATTGATTCAGGAATCTGTATCAGCGAGTCAGTCCGATTCCTTGATTCAGTCATCTGTATCATCTAGCCAATCAGAATCCTTGGTTCAGGCATCTGTTTCAGCTAGCCGATCCGAATCGTTAGTACAAGAATCCGTTTCTGCCAGTCAATCAGACTCGTTGATTCAAGAATCCGTTTCAGCTAGTCAGTCAGACTCGTTGGTTCAAGCGTCCGTCTCAGCTAGTCAGTCAGAGTCACTGGTTAAAGAATCCGTTTCTGCCAGTCAGTCAGAGTCGTTGCTTCAGGAATCCGTATCAGCGAGTCAATCAGACTCGTTGAATCAAGCGTCCGTTTCAGCTAGCCGGTCAGAGTCATTAGTTCAAGCGTCGGTTTCTGCAAGTCAGTCAGAGTCACTGGTTCAGGAATCAGTTTCCGCGAGTCAATCCGACTCGTTGGTTCAGGCATCTGTATCGTCTAGCCAATCAGAATCCTTGGAACAATCGTCTGTTTCTGCGAGTCAATCAGACTCGCTGGTTCAGGCATCTGTATCGTCTAGCCAATCCGATTCGTTGCTTCAGGAATCCGTATCAGCTAGTCAATCTGATTCCTTGGTTCAAGCGTCGGTTTCCGCAAGTCAGTCCGATTCCTTGGTTCAGGAATCAGTATCTGCCAGCCAATCCGATTCGTTAGTTCAAGCATCAGTTTCCGCAAGTCAGTCCGATTCCTTGGTTCAGGAATCAGTATCTGTCAGTCAGTCAGACTCGCTGATTCAAGCATCAGTTTCCGCGAGTCAATCCGATTCGCTAGTTCAAGAGTCAGTTTCCGCGAGTCAATCTGAGTCCTTGATTCAAGCATCAGTTTCCGAAAGTCAATCGCAATCTACTTCTGATATCGAATCTAAGTCTCAAATTACAGAATCTATGTCCTTTTCTCGTTCTGATTCAATGAGTCAGTCGGAATCGCAAGTATCGACTGATTTGCAATCAACATCATTGAGTCAATCAGAATCGTTGGTGCGAGAGTCAGTTTCTGCGAGTGAATCGGAATCATTGGTTCAGGAGTCTGTATCGGCCAGTCAATCAGAGTCGCAGGTTCAAGCCTCGGTATCTGCTAGCCAATCGGATTCGTTGGTTCAAGCATCTGTATTGACCAGCCAATCAGAATCGCTAGTTCAAGAGTCGATTTCAGCTAGTCAATCAGACTCGTTAGTACAAGAATCCGTTTCGGCAATTCAATCCGACTCCTTGGCCCAAGCATCCGTTTCAGCAAGTGAATCAGAATCCTTGGTTCAGGACTCCGTTTTAGCTAGTAAATCAGAGTCTTTGGTTCAAGCGTCCGTTTCGGCTAGCCAATCAGAGTCATTGGTTCAGGAATCTGTATCTGCCAGCCAGTCAGACTCGCTGATTCAAGCATCCGTTTCAGCAAGTCAATCTGATTCTTTGATCCAAGCTTTGGTTTCTGCCAGTCGATCGGATTCGTTGGTTCAGTCATCGGTATCTGCTAGTCAATCTGAATCGCTGGTACAAGCGTCCGTTTCGGCTAGCCAATCCGAGTCATTGGTTCAGGAATCTGTATCTGCCAGTCAATCCGAGTCGCAGGTTCAAGCTTCAGTATCTGCTAGCCAATCGGATTCGTTGGTTCAAGCATCTGTATTGACCAGCCAATCAGAATCGCTGGTTCAGGCCTCGGTATCTGCCAGCCAGTTCGATTCGCTAGTTCAAGCTTCTGTCTTAACAAGCAAATCTGTTTCAACTTCTCATGTCGTAGCTGCATCGCAGGTTTCAGAGTCTGTATCGTTCTCTCGATCCGTTTCTGAGAGTCTATCTGCTTCACAATGGACATCCTATTCAGAATCTCTAGCGTCAGCCTCACTATCGAAGTCAGACTCCTACAGCCAATCAACTTCGCTCCTTTCTTCAAGCGAATCTGCTTCAACGTCCATGCCAGTATCTGAATTTCCTTTGACGAGTGTTTCAGATTCTATAAGCGCATCATCGACAGAGAGTCAATCCTTATCGCAGGAAATTTCTGAATGGATCAGTGTGTCTTATGCGTCAAGTTTCTCTGCTGTGACAAGTTCTTCGGAGTCTGTCGTGTCTTCGTTTGGCACCTCTTACTCAGAATCTCCATCAGATGCAAGCTCACTAACTGCGACGCACTCTTCCGGACCTGCTCTTCCAGAGACAGTTGCCCATCCTTCATCTAATATTCTTGCTACAGGAGCTTCCATTCTTCTGTCTGGATTAGCCCTTTTAGGAATTCGGAAAAAAGATGGCAAATAAAACCTTAAAAGACCGGAATGAACCGGTCTTTTATTGATCTAGAATGTCTAAGAAGTTGGGAAATATGTTATAATGAATGAGGAAGTTTTCGTTGAGGGATATGAAAAAGGTTACTTTGTGAAAAGCTCTGTTTGCCTTCATATCTTCAGAAAATATGGGATTAAAAAAGAAGAGTCAGAGGAAAGAGATGAAAATTCATTTTACAAATTTATTTGGGCAATCTTCGAAAAGTGTTGCCCTGATGGCACAAAACGATATCATGAATGTCGTTCGTGAACTTGGGGTTAATGAATTAGGGATCTACTTTTATGATCATAGCAACGAACCAGCTAGCGAATTGAATTCGCGGATGGATGGGATTTTAGCAGGCGTTGCTTTTGGGGATATTGTCTTCGTTCAATCTCCTTCTTGGAATGGAATTGAGTGGGACCGCCGTTTGGTTGATAAGTTAAAACTCCTTCAAACCAAGCTGGTCATGTTTATCCATGATGTTCCACCACTCATGTTTGAGAGCAATTATTACCTAATGCCTAACTATATCGACATGTACAATCAGAGTGATCTGGTCGTTGTTCCGTCAGAGCAAATGTACCATCGTCTAGTATCAGAAGGGCTCACAGTGAAAAAATATGTGGTCCAAAAGTTGTGGGATTTGACCCACAGTTTGGATCTTTACACTCCGCAATTTGAGAAAAAACTGATCTTCTCAGGAAATCCTTCACGTTTCCCACATATCATCGATTGGAAATATGAGACACCCCTTCATGTCTATACCGAACCAGTTGAAGGAGTTGATTATTCTAAGATCCATATGGAAGGCTGGCGGACTAAGCAAGAGTTGCTTCTCGAGCTTTCCAAGGGTGGTTTTGGGCTTGTCTGGGGAAATTCTGAGAATCCTGAGGATGAGCGGGATTACTACAAAGAAAATATTTCCTACAAACTATCGACTTACTTATCTGCAGGTCTTCCAGTAGTGGTGCCAGACTATTTGTCAAATGCAGACTATATTCGAGAAAAAGGGCTCGGCTTTGTAGCCTCCAGCCTTGAAGAAGCCAATCGTTTGGTCCAAGACTGCACAGAGGAAGCGTATGCCCAAATGGTCCAAAAAGCTCACTATACTTCTTATTTGATCCGCAATGGCTATTTTACGAAGAAATTATTTGTCGATACCATCATGGCTTTAGGAGAATAATATCCAAGTAAACAAGATTCTTCAGATAAACATCTGAAGGATTTTTTGTTGAATACGGTACCAAATGGGGAAATTGAAATATTATCAAATATTAGTGACAAATGAGTTTGGAAAAGTCGCAAATTATGGTAAAATAAGTTGAGATAAAATGCTCTAAAGGCACATATTTAAAGGCTGTTTCCCTGGTGGAAGAGTCAAAATGAGTAAGAGAAAGTTTAAAAGAAATGTTAAAACGATCTGAAGTAGGAAAGAGATTTTGTTGGACGATATTTTTCGTCTTTATTTATGTTTTTGGAAGTAAAATTTCCCTGCCTTTTGTTGACTTATCAAAGGCCTTGAGACTCAATGAGGGAACGACAACGGGCTTGCAGCTCTCAAGCGCTGTGATGGGGGGAAACCTCCGCGGAATGTCGATCTTTTCGATCGGTCTATCCCCATGGATGTCTTCCATGATTTTGTGGCGGATGTTTACCGTTTCAAAACGCTTTAACCTCGAAAAAACCAGCACGGAGATAGTGGAGCGACGAAAGATGTACGTGACCTTGGCACTCGCCATCGTCCAGTCTTTGGCAGTGGCCATGTATCTCCCCTTGAAGACAGGGTTGAATCCCGGACTTGTCATTGCGGTCAATACCATGATTATGGTAGCCGGAGCCTTCTTTTTAGTTTGGCTCTCCGATCTAAATGCCGCTTTGGGGCTTGGAAGTTCTGTTGTGATCATGATGGCTGGGATGGTTATGTACCTGCCCGAAGACGTGATGCAGACCCTTTCAAATGTCAATAATATACCAGAAATCGCTTATGTTCTGGGCGTGATTTTCATCTTGATTTTTGTCTATGTGGCAGTCTTAGTGGAATATTCCAAGTACCAGATTCCTGTCAATAAATTAGGGATCCACAACAACTTGAAAAGTTATACTTTTTTGGATATCAAGATCAACCCAGCAGGAGGGATGCCCTTTATGTACGCCATGACCTTGGTGTCCATTCCTCAGTATGCCATGCTCTTGATCTTGTCTATGGATTCCAATGCCAAGTGGGCCGCTCATTTAGCCAAACACTTGGTGATGGGAGATCCGATTTGGATTCTTCTTTACATTCTGATGATCGCCCTTCTCTCTTTTGCTTTCGCCTTTGTCAATGTGAACGGAGAAGAAATTGCAGATAAGATGATGAAGGCGTCCGAGTATATCGATCATGTCTATCCTGGAGCAGATACACGTCGCTATATCAATAAAATTGTGCTACGCTTGACGGTTTTTGGGACCTTGTATCTGATCCTCTTTACGGCGCTTCCTTTTTCCCTCTTGTTATGGGATAAAGATCTTTTGCGCTTGACCATGATTCCAGGAACCTTCCTCATGTTTGTCGGGATGATTTACAATATCCGAGAAGAAATTCGTGCCCTTCGTGTCAATCAACGTTATACAAGAATATTCTAGGAGTAACCATGTATTATTTTGTACCAGCCTGGTATGGAACGGACCGCATCTGGCAGCAAACAGCTACCCCTTGGTACTGGATGCGAGAATCCATTGAATTTGATGATACCATTAATCAAGTTCGTATTTTTCAAGAAGCAGAAATGGATCGGATCTTATTGTTGCCTCAATATAGTCCGCAACTGCGCTATTTTTTACACCGCCAAGATTTGTTAGAGACAGATGTGCTTTCGATTTTTGATCGGATCCAAAAGGTTCCGTCTAGTTTGGCGATGCACCCAGTTCAGCTTCGGGACATCGAATGGCCGAGTGAGACCACTTTTTCCTACACTCCCTTTTTGGTAATGGCATTTCGAAAGGGTCGTCTCATAGCAAAAATTGATATGGGAGTAGATGGAAACATTCTCTCTTTGACTCGTTATAAGAATGATGAGATCAGCTACATCGAGTACTTAGATGATCGTGGCTTTATCTCTAGTAGGATTTACTACAATGAGAGGAAACCTTATTTTCAAGAGTATCTGAGTTTTGATGGGCAATGGGTTTTGAGAGAGATGTTGATCGAAGAGAACCACTCCGTCATGGTCAATGAAGCTTTCTCTCATGCCTTCAAAAAAGAAAGCTATGCCAATATGGGAGACGTTGTCGCTGAAAAAATGAAGGAACAGCTAGCAACCTTGGTTCCAGGACGAGATCAGTTGGTTTTGGCAGCTCATCCAGCAAATTTGGCCTTTTTACAAGATACAGCAAGTAGTGTCAAGAAAGTCTTGTCTTTCTACGGGGATCGCCAGCCCTTGTCTGCCGAAAACTTTGCCCTCTATTTTGATATGATTGATGCCCAACTCTTGATTACAGATAGTGAAAAAACCAAAGAAGCGATTGGAGTCTTTTCTCCTAGCTTGGCTCAAAAGACACACCGGATTACCTCTTTTGACTCCCGCCTCCGTTTGGGATCTAGTCAGGAGCGCAAGGAATCAAAGATTTACTTTTATGTCAATGAAGCTGAGCTTCCAAGTAAGAGCCAGCTTAAGAAGGTTCTGGAAGTGTTGGCGCAACATCCTTTATTTGAGGTTGTTTTTGCATTTTACAATGGATCACCGGAGCGTGTTAAGGAATTAGAAGGGCAACTCGAGGAATTGATCGCTAGCGAGCAGGACTTGCATCTGGTTCAATCACCAGCCCAAATGGAAGGGCTTGGGGAAAACCAGATTATCGATGAAGAGTCCGTACAAGACGCACCGGACTATCGCTTTGTAGTTAAGAATTTTTCAAATGAAAATGACATTATTCAAGAATTGGAAAAAACCCGCTTGATTGTAGATTTAAGCGAGGAACCCAACCTCTACACGCAGATTGCAGGGATCTCTGCTGGGATTCCACAGGTCAACCGCGTCCAGACAGAATATGTCGATCATTTGAAAAATGGCTATGTCTTATCAAAGGGAGACAAGGAATTAGAGAAGGCGATTACTCACTTTTTATTGGAATTGAAGCCTTGGAACGAAGCCTTGGTCTACTCGATCGAAAAAATTCAAGAATACACCGGTCAACGCTTGATCGAGAAATGGGAAGGATGGATGAAAGAACGTCATGGATAAAAAACTACAAATACCCCATATTCTCCAAATCGGCTCAAGCAGTTGGCAGGAACAAGTGGAGCTTCCTGCTAGTCTAGGCTGGCACTTTTTTCAAGCTGCCGCTCTTCCATCGCTCAAAGAGTATATGGAAGAAGAGGAAATCTCCAAATTCAAAGCCTTGATCCTAGAAAAGCCAGAAGATTTATTAGCTTTAGGAGAAGACCTGACTTATTTTCAGCCTTATACCGTTTTTTATGATCAAAGCCATGAACTAGAGGTGCCTTCTGAAGAATTGGTCCACCTCTTAAGGCTTAAACAAGCAAGACCCTGGGATTTCTCAAATAAGCATCAATTTCTCTATGTCTTAGAACGCTTTTTATACGACAATCAATATGGAGATGCCTTTACGGTTCGTGACCTGCGAGTGAGACCGGATTTTGCTGGCCGGCAAACGGTGCTGGGGCAACATTTTCTGAAGCTAGATGGATCATACGGTGAAGAGTTTACACCGATTGCTCAGTGGGTCTACAACTACGTGTATGATGCTAGCCGTCCCATCAATTTTTGGTTGGAATATGAAAAAGATCCAAGCTGTCAGTTGCAATTGCGGATTCAATTTTACCGCTTTGGTGCACTGGGAGAGTGGGTCAAAGATGCAGTCTTTTCAGAAGAAGAGATGGTGCAACCACTAGAATTGGATGGAGCAGAACCTTATTACCTAGCTTTTTCGCTGGAAGCAAAAGGAGAGGGGACGCTTACGATCGGAGCCCTACATAAGCGCTTGTCACATGGTCCTTTAGGAGAGATGACCGTAGGAGCTAAGACGCTACGGGACCACAAACGCCAAGAAATTTTTGCTTATTTCCATCCTGGCGATATGAAGCCACCTTTAAACATTTACTTTTCTGGGTATCGCCCGGCCGAAGGTTTTGAAGGGTTTGGGATGATGCGTGCGATGGGGAGTCCCTTTATTCTCTTTTCTGACCCAAGACTGGAAGGTGGATCCTTCTATATGGGCTCAGAAGAATTGGAAAGTCAAATCACTGCCTTTATTGATCAGCACTTGGACTTGCTCGGCTTTGAGCCAAAAGATATGAATTTTTCAGGCTTGTCCATGGGGACCTTTGGTGCCCTTTACTATGGTGCTCTTTATTCTCCTCATGCGATCTTGGTCGGAAAACCCATTGTCAACCTGGGGGATGTCGCTGCCAACCTGAAATTTAAACGTCCAGATGAGTTTGGAACATCCCTAGATATGATGCAGTTGATCATTGGTCAAGTGTCGCAAGAAGGGATCGGTCAGCTCAATCAACGCTTCTGGGAACGGTTTGACCAGGCAGATTTCAAGGATACGATTTTAGCCCTTGCTTATATGCGGGATGATGACTACGACCAGCAAGCTTATCCAGATATTTTAGAGGCCTTGTATGAATTGCCGGTTCGTATTATCAGTACTAGCCGCGCCGGTCGACACAATGATGCGAGTGGTCCGATCATTGAGTGGTTTGTGACCCAGTACAAAGAAATCATGGAAAGAGACTTTGGAAGAAACCAATGATAAAAATAAAAGAAAATGAAAGCAGACGAATCTACTGGGGCGATACCGTTCTAGCAGATTATCTTTGGGGGTCGACCATTCAAGCGACTGACCAAGGAAGCGTTCAGTTTCAGAACCCCCTCATGCCATCTGGTCAAGTGCTGAAAACTTGGCATTCGCAGACAAATTTTGGCACAACTCGTCAAATTCCTAGTCTGCCCCTGCTCAAAAGAGAGCAAGATTATGAATTGGTTATCACGATGGAAGCGACTCCTGCTCATACCGTTATGGTAGAAATCGTCTTCAAAGATCGCTTTGGAGAGGTCGTTGGCCGTCGAGTAACCGCAGAAGGTCGCTTGCCGTTTACCTATCCAGATCAAGCATACGCCTATGAAGTACGCTTGCTCAGTGCAGGTTTGCAAGAGTTTACCTTCCACTATTTCACGATTCAACCAATATCGTCTGAGGGAGCAGAAGTTCTCGAATAGACGAACATCACTGCAAAAAAAGAGGATTACATTGGATTACGTTAAATTAAGAAACATCAAAAAAATCTTAAAAGAAGTCAATAGCTGGAAGGATGACATGGCCCGCTTGACGGATCGACAACTACAGGAGAAGACTGTGGAATTTCGGGAACGTCTAGCAGAGGGTGAGACCTTGGATGATCTCTTACCAGAAGCATTTGCGGTTGCGCGGGAAGCTGATAAACGGGTCTTGGGCATGTTTCCTTATGACGTGCAAGTCATGGGAGGAATTGTCCTCCACCAAGGCAATGTCGCTGAAATGAATACCGGTGAAGGAAAGACCTTGACGGCAACTATGCCAGTTTATCTCAATGCCTTAGAGGGCAAAGGGGTCATGGTTATTACGACCAATACCTATCTGGCAACTCGGGATGCAGAAGAGATGGGACAGGTCTACCGCTTTTTGGGCTTGACTGTTGGAGTTCCTTTAAAACAATCAGAAGACGAAGAATTAGATCCAGAAGTCAAACGAGAGATTTACCGGTCAGATGTCATTTATACGACCAATACCAGTTTGGGCTTTGACTATTTAACAGAGAACTTGACGGCTTCAGCAGATGGGCAATTTTTGGCAGACTTCAATTACGCCATTGTTGATGAGATTGATTCGGTGCTTCTAGATAGTGCTCAGACCCCCTTGATTATTTCTGGTTCTCCTCGGGTTCAATCTAACCTATATGGGATTATTGATACCCTGATCCAAACCTTCAAAGAAGGGGAAGACTTCAAGTTTGATGAAGAAAAGAAACGGGTTTGGTTGACTCGAAAAGGAGCTCATGCAGCAGAAGCCTTTCTAGCCATTCCCAACCTCTATGATCCCCAATACCGTGACTTGGTCCGCCATATCAGCCTAGCTTTACAAGCCAATAAAAACTTTATTAAGGATAAGGACTATGTCATCCACCCCAATGTCGAAGGGCAACCGGAGATTGTCTTACTAGACCAGGCGACGGGGCGCTTGATGGAAATGACCCGTTTGCAAGGAGGACTCCACCAGGCGATTGAAGCCAAAGAGGGTCTCAAGCTCACCCAAGAAACACGAGCCATGGCTTCTATTACTTACCAAAACCTCTTTAAGATGTTTCGGAAGTTGGGTGGCATGACTGGGACTGGGAAGGTCGCTGAGGCAGAGTTTCTTGATACCTATGCTATGTCAGTGATCAAGATCCCAACCAATCGCAAGAAGATCCGCAAGGATTTGCCGGATGAAATCTATCAGACCTTGCCGGAGAAAATCGTGGCTTCCTTAGATTATGTGAAGAAGATCCACGAAAAGGGCAATCCGATTCTGGTCTTTGCCGGATCCGTTGAGATGTCGATTCTTTACTCGAATCTTCTTTTGCGCGAAGGGATTCCTCACAATCTTCTTAATGCCAACAATGCTCCTCGAGAGGCCCAGATCATTAAGGAATCAGGTCGAAAAGGAGCCGTGACGGTTGCGACCTCAATGGCCGGTCGGGGAACCGATATCAAGTTGGGACCAGGAGTCGCTGAGTTAGGTGGCTTGGTGGTTGTTGGGACTGAGCGGATGATGAACCAGCGGATTGACCTTCAAATTTGTGGACGTTCAGGTCGCCAAGGAGATCCCGGTTTGACCAAGTTCTTCGTCTCTTTGGAAGACGATTTGATGAAAAACTGGGGGCCAGACTGGATCCAGGATACCTATCAAGACTATGATGTGGATGAGCGAATTGGTTCAGCCAAAGCTCTGACCAAGCGCAAGTATAGAAACTTGGTGGAACGAGCTCAAAATGCTAGTGAAAGTTCTGGTCAGGCCAGTCGTCGGATGACGCTAGAATTTGCGGAAAGCATGAACATTCAGCGTGCCATCGTCTACGAAGAGCGCGACCGCTTGATCAAACAAGAAGGACGTTTGGATGATATCGTTGAAAAAGTGCTTCGTTCCGTCTTTTCAAGCGTAGTCCATAAAAAAGAATACAAGGAACCGGTAGCTTTTTATCGCTATATGTTAGACAATGTTAGCTACCAAGTAGATCCGGAAAAGGCCCACCAAACCTTCCGTAGCAAGAAAACCAAAGAGAATTTCTTATGGGAGATTGCTAAAAGCGAGTTAGAAGCTAAGTATGAGATCTTAGGCACCGATGAGGTGATCGCCCAATTCCAGCGCATGGCCATCCTAAAAGCTATCGATGAAAACTGGGTCGAGCAGGTAGACTATCTGCAACAATTGCGCATGGCGCTCTCCGGTCAGTACACCAGTCAGAAAAACCCTTTGGTAGAATTTTTCCAAGAAGCCTACCAATCCTTTGAACGAATGAAAGAGGCGGCCAAAGAACAAATGGTCCGCAATCTCTTACTGAGTCGAGTAGAAATCAATAAAAAAGGGGAAATTGTCTTGCATTTCCCATAAAAGAGGACATTATGACAGTATACAATATCAACCTTGGAATCGGTTGGGCCAGCAGTGGTGTTGAGTATGCCCAGGCCTACCGTGCCCAGTTGTTACGCAATATCCATCAACCAGCCAAGTTTGTCTTTATGGATATGATTCTAGCCGATAATATCCAACATTTAACAGAAAATATCGGTTTTAAAAATGATGAAATCATCTGGCTCTATAGCCATTTTACAGATATAAAAATTGCGCCAACGACCTATACCATTGATCAGGTCTTAGCAGGATTTGCCGGAAAACCGACTCGTGAAGAAGTCGATGGTAAGATCAAGCGCTTCTTTTATGAGGACCAGGACAACTTTTTGACCTGCTACCTGCGCGAAGAAAACAGTCCCTATGTCGAACGCTGTGAGTACGTGTCTAGAGGGATTTTGGTAAGAAAGGACTATTTCTCCTATACCCGCTATTGTACCGAGTACTTTATTCCTAAGAACAATCAAGCCAACTTGATTGAGCGTCGTTTTTACAATGAAGACGGGACGGTTGCCTACAGCATGCAGATGGCGGATGGCCGCGAAATTTATCGTTTCCCAGATCGCTACCTGGTTGGTCGCCAAGAATTGATCCGCTACTTCATGCAGACCCTCCAATTGACCAAACAAGATCTAGTGATTTTGGATCGAGAAACCAATATTGGTCAGCCTATCTTTGAAGAAGCGCAAAAAGCTCGCCTGGGTGTGGTCGTCCATGCCGAGCACTTCAGCGCCAATAATGTCGATGATCAGTATATCCTGTGGAATAACTACTACGAGTACCAATTTACCAATGCAGATAAGGTAGACTTCTTTATTGTCGCGACTGACCGCCAAAAAGAAATCTTAGCCGAGCAGTTTGCCAAATACACCAACCATCAGCCGGCTATCTATACCATTCCAGTTGGAAGCCTTGCAAGCTTGCCACAAAACGAAAATCGCACCCCATTTTCTATGATTACTGCCTCTCGTTTGGCGACAGAAAAGCATATTGACTGGTTGGTGCGAGCAGTGGTTCGCGCCAAAAAAGAATTGCCAGAACTGTCTTTTGACATCTATGGAAAAGGTGGAGAAGAAGGCAAGTTGCGCTCTCTGATTGATGAATTGGGGGCAGCAGATTATATCCACCTCAAAGGGCATGCCAATTTAGAGGAAATTTATAAGAACTATGAGGTTTACCTGTCCGCGTCGACCAGTGAAGGCTTTGGGTTGACTTTGATGGAGGCGATCGGTTCTGGTCTTCCGATAATCGGTTTTGACGTTCCTTATGGCAACCAGACCTTTGTTACAGAAGGTAAAAATGGCTATCTCATTCCGCCTTCAGCAGATCAAGTGGTCGACCAGATTGCTGCTGCCTTTGCGGAAAAAATGATCCAGCTATACAAAAAAGATGATCTAGCCAGCATGCGTCAAGCTTCTTATGCGCGTGCAGAAGACTTTTTGACCAGCCGAGTAGAAGAAGCTTGGGCACAATTGATAGAAGAGGTGACACATGCTGAACGTATTTGATAGTTATTCTCGTGAAAGCCAAGACTTGCTCCACTCCATGAAAGAGTCTGGTTTTGACCACCCGACCGTTGTTTTGGAGCCAAACGGTTTCTTACCAGACGGTGTCGAATCTCCCTTTATCTATTTCTTGGGTCAACCAAAAGGGGAGAAGCGCGGTCGCTACTTTAATGAAGTTCCAGTGCCTGATTTCTGGGAAGTTTCTGGGGATAACAGTTCGGGAAAAGTGACCTACTATGGTCAGGAAAAGGCTCGAATTGTGTACCACGCTGCTTCCTATAAACGCATCGTCGAGCGCTTAGAGTGGTTAGATGATAAGGGACAAGTGGTCATGGTTGAGCACTATGACCAATACGGTCGTAAGATTGCTGTAACGACTTGTGGCGATCAGGGACAGTATTTGGTGACTACTTATTTTGAAGGGGATACCGAGCGCTTGACAGAGAATCACCAAACAGGGGATTTGATCTTGACCTTGGATCATCAACCCATGCGGATTTTCAAGAATCGCTTAGATTACTTCGTCTTTTATCTAGAGTATCGTGGCTTTGATTTAGATGGTTTGGTCTACAATACCCTTGCTACCTCCTTTAGCATTAGTCTTCAGCTTGGAAATAAAGGCATCAAAGGGAGCGACGTCTTGGTGTGGCAAGAGCCTCTTCACGACAGCCTTCCAGGCAATATGCAGTTGATTCTAAAGAGCCCAGAAATCCGGACCAAGAAGATCTTGATTCCGCAAAACGCGACCTATCATCGTGCTTTGCAGTTGACTTCGCAAGATCAGCATAGCTATTTCGGTCCCCTTGGCTACCTGTATGATTTCAAGGTGAAAGATGATATCCGTAAAGACGCCTTTGTCTTGACCAATTCGGATCAGATCGAAGCCTTGACCTACCTAGTAGAGAACTTGCCAAATGTGACCTTCCGTGTAGCGGCTTTGACAGAGATGTCTGCTAGTCTTCTATCTATGGTTCGCTATCCAAATGTGGTCTTGTATCAAAATATCAGTCAAGAGCGGATCAAAGAGTTGCTTAAGGTCTCTAGTATTTATCTGGATATCAACCACTATGCAGAGGTGCAAGGCATTGTTCGCAAGGCCTTCGAACACCAGCAAGTTATCCTTGCCTTTAGCCATACCCTGCATGACCGCCACTTCCTCGCACAAGCCAATATCTTTGATCAAGGAAAAGAAGCGGATATGGTGGCCCGCATCCAGGAAATCTACCAATCTGTGGATAGCTACAGAGAAGCCGTTGCACAACAAATTGCCCAATCAAGTAGCGTTGAGCCAGCTGTTTTCAAAGCTCGCTTGCAAGAAGGGATAGGTGGACACAGTGAGTGATCGTAAGAAAGATTTATTTTACAAAGAAGTAGAAGGGCGGATGGAGTCTCTCAAACGCCGTCCTTCCGAAAAAGAAAAGACGACACGTTCTGAAAAGATCAATGTCACTTTTAATGTGATCATTGGTTTGGTGATTCTGCTGGGAGTTATTTTTACCCTCTTCAGAGTGTTAGGAGGATCCTAAGATGGAAATGGTATTTGCAATCGGGATCTCGATCTTATCCCTCGCTCTTGTGGTTCTGATCACCCTGCAGCCTCGCCAACAACAATCGCTTTCAACAGATGCGACCAGTAACCTAGGAAAACCAAGTTACTGGCGGTCCCACCGTGGACTCAAGCTAGCGACCCTTGTTGTTAGCATCGTCTTTCTCCTATCCTTATTTCTTTATATGATGGTCGTACAGGCCTAGTCTTTAATAGAATGGATAAAAAGAAGTTAGAATGTAGACAAACTATTTTAAATTAAAATAAGTTAAGCGATTCTGCAAAAAAACAAAAATGAGTTCCATTTTTAAAATCGATTCAAGAAAATACCGAAACTTTCCGCTGTGAGAAAAGTGCCTGAAACAATAACGTTTCAGGCACTCGGAATTATTGAGACCCTAGGCTCAATAATTAGTCATGGAACTTCGAAGAAGTTCGCTGACGTCCGTACTCACCTAAGGAAAGTTTTTATATGACTTTATCTTCAATCTGAACGAAGTTGGTATTCTCCAACTTCGTTTTTTGATGATGTTGCCTTTGTTTTTATGGTATACTGAAAGCGATAAAATGATTGGAGCTTCCGATGAAAAAGATCCCCTTAGTATTTTCAGGCTGTCTGTTAGGACTGGTTGGCGCTGGAAACCTTCTTGCAGACTCGCTACCCTTCCTTGCTCACGCCTTTAGTCTGACAGGTTTGTTCTTCTGGTTTTTCTTTGTCGTTTATCATGCGATTCGCTGGCAAGAAACCAAGATAGAATTCCAACAACCAGCCCTTTTATCTGGGATGGCGACTTTTCCCATGGCAGGGATGATTCTTTCCACCTATCTTTTGCGCCTCTTTCCCGCCTTTGGAGGTCTATCACAGTTGGTCTGGTGGTCTGCCTTTCTCTTGGATCTGGGCTTAATTCTCTATTTTACCAAGACCCATGTCCTAGGGCGACCAAGAGCCAATGCCACTCCCAGTTGGACCGTTCTCTATGTGGGCATTGCAGTAGCAGCCTTGACTTATCCAGTCGTGGGAATAAGAGAGATTGCTTATTTCGCTCTAGTGATTGGTTTTGGTTTGACCTTTCTTCTTTATCCCCTTATCTATCATGATTTGAAGCAGTCCCCCTTGCCCAGTCATCTGTTGGGGCAAGAAGGCATCTATTGTGCTCCATTTTCCCTTCTTTTAGCAGCCCTGGTTCGTGTGGGTGGAGCAAGCCTTCCTGTCTGGTTCTTACTGATCATGGTAGTGGCCTCGCAAGGTTTTTATTTCTTTGTTTTGACGCGCCTACCGAGAATGATCACAGAAGGTTTTCAACCTGCTTTTTCAGCCCTGACCTTTCCAACGGTCATCACAGCGACCTCTTTGAAAATGGCCCAAGGCTTGTTGCAACTACCTTTCTTGACAGCTCTCGTATGGCTGGAAACTCTTCTTTGTCTCTTGATTTTAGTCGCTGTCTTAGGTGGTTATGTGGCCTATCTCAGAGAGTAGGAAGGCATCCTTTTTCATTGAAACCTTGTCACGATTATGGTAAGATGCACTATACGATTTGTCATACTTTATAGGAAAGGTATCTATGAAATTCATCAAAGGAAAGCTCTCACTGCTTTATCCCCTCTTTCTGCTCTTGTTTTATTTTTATGTTCGGCCTCAATTTCGCCCTTTGGCCCAGTACGTCTCCAATAGCGTAGCAAGCGCCAATAGCTATTATTGGACCTTATTTGGCCTAGAAGGCCTCTATGCAGTCTTTACAGGATTTTTGGTCTATCGTTTTTCTAAAAAAGCGCAGTTTAAGCTGGGGAAGAACCCTCTTCAAGCTCTGATAGAAGCCGTTTTTGCGGCCTGTTTGGTTTACTGGTTGGACTACTTCATCAGTGGTTTTGTTCAAGGACGGGCAGCCGTTTTGAGCCTGTTTCCACGGGAAATTAGTCCCACAGGGGTGCTTATCTTAGTGATCGCAATGGTCGTCATCCGGCCGGTGACAGAAGAGCTGATCTTTCGTGGAGCCTTGGTGAATGCCTACTTCAAAGGTTGGAAACTCTATGCAGAGATTTGGCTTCCAGCCCTCATCTACAGTGGCTTACATTTTCTCCACAATCCCTTTTCGCTAGGAGCTTCTATCATCTATCTCCTGCCGAGTGTGATTTTTGGGATCCTGTATTATCGGAGTAAGACGCTCCTTTCACCTATTTTGGCTCATATCTTGCTCAATCTCTACTACACCTTGCCTTTACTTTTATCTGTATTTAAGTAGCAACCGATTTCCTGAGTGAGATTGGTTTTTTTTGAAAATATGGTATAATAGAATAAATTTAAAAGAGGGAGTTGAGGTTTGAAAAAAAGCTACCGCGTCAAACGTGACAAAGATTTTAATGCTATTTTTAAAAGTGGTCAAAATGTTGCCAATCGGAAATTCGTTGTTTACCGCTTGCGCAAAGACCAACCGCATTTTCGAGTCGGCCTGTCTGTTAGTAAGAAACTGGGAAATGCTGTGACCAGAAATCGCATCAAACGTTTGATTCGCCATGTTTTGATCAAACACCAAGCCTTCCTTACGACCGATGATTTTGTTGTCATTGCTCGTAAAGGAGTGGAGGAGCTCGACTTTCATCAAGTAGAGAAAAATCTTGTACATGTCTTAAAATTAGCGCATGTCTACCAAGAAAGGGAATAATGTGAAAAAGAAACTGAAGTTAACTGGATTATTAGGAGCGGCCTTATTGGTCTTGACAGCTTGTGGAACCTCTCAAGTGACAGCTCAGTCGACAGGTGGTTGGGAACGCTTCGTCTACTTCTTTGCAGAAGCCATCCGCTTCTTGTCCTTTGGCGGAAGTATCGGTGTAGGGATTATCGTCTTTACCATTGTCATCCGGACGGTCCTCTTGCCTCTCTTCCAATATCAAATGAATTCAACCCGCAAAATGCAGGAAATTCAACCCCTCCTCAAGGAATTGCAAGCTAAGTATCCTGGGAAGGATCTTGATAGCCGGACCAAGCTTTCCGAAGAGATGCGGGCCCTATACAAGGAAAAAGGTGTCAAAACGTCTTCAGCCTTCCTTCCTCTCTTGATCCAGATGCCGGTCTTGATGGCCTTGTTCCAAGCGCTGAGCCGTGTCGAATTCCTTAAAGTCGGTCACTTCCTCTGGTTGGACCTTGGTGCGATCGACCCGACTTATATCTTGCCGGTTCTTGCAGCACTCTTCACATTTTTCAGCAGTTGGTTGACCAATAAAGCCATGCCAGAGCGCAATGGTAGTGCGACAACCATGATGTATGTGATGCCTGTGATGATCTTCTTCTTTGCCTTGTTCTCAGCCAGCGGGGTCGCACTATACTGGGTGACTTCCAATGCTTACCAAGTCGGGCAAACCTATCTCTTGAACAACCCCTTCAAGATTATCGCAGAGCGTGAAGCAAAAGAGCAAGCTTCACGAGACATGGAAAAACAAAAACGTCGTGCCCTAAACAAAGCACAGAAAAAGAAAAAATAAGAAAGAGGTGGACATATGGTCCTATATACTGGAGCAACTGTTGAAGAAGCGATTCAAAAAGGTCTGAACGATTTAGATATTCCCCGTATGAAGGCGCATATTACGGTTGTAGCGCGTGAAAAGAAAGGTTTTCTTGGCTTGTTTGGTAAAAAACCAGCTCAAGTTGAGATTGAGCCGATTGCAGAAACAACGGTTGTAAAAGCTAATCAAAAAGCTGTCAAAGGTGTCCCAGACGAGATCAATGCGCAAAATGAACCGGTGAAGACGGTGAGCGAAGCAACGGTCGATCTCGGACGCGTCGTTGCAGCGATCAAAAAGGTCGAAGAAGAGGGAGAAGTTGTCTCTGAAGAAATCAAGACAGAAATCCTGAAACATGACAAAGAAGCAGATACCGTTCTTGAAGAAAAAGGGCATGAACATATCCTTGAAAAAGTTAAAGAACCAGCGACAAAAGAATCAAGCGAATCTGATTTCTCAAACCTTGGTATCGAGGTAGAGGAAAACTACAACATCGAAGAAGTCGTAGATGATGTGACAGCCTATGTTCAAACCGTGGTCGATGAAATGGATGTGGATGCGACCATCTCAAGTAGTCACAACCGCCGTACGGTCAATATGCAAATTGATACCAATGAGCCAGGACGTGTCATTGGTTACCACGGAAAAGTCTTGAAGGCTCTTCAACTTTTGGCGCAAAATTACCTCTATAACCGCTACTCAAAGAATTTTTACATTACCATTAATGTGAATGACTATGTAGAACACCGGGCAGAAGTTCTTCAAAGCTATGCTCAGAAGTTGGCAACACGTGCCCTCGAAGATGGGCAAGCCCAACAGACAGATCCGATGTCAAACAGTGAACGCAAAATCATTCACCGGATCGTCTCTAAGATGGAAGGAGTCACTAGCTACTCTGAAGGGGAAGAACCAAACCGTTACGTGGTGGTAGACATCGAAGGATAATCTAGCTATTATTTCCCATAAGGGAGAGACGGGATTGAGCCGATCTCTCTTTTTTAGGTTTAGAAAGGAAGCAAATGGCATTTGCAGCGATTCGAGAGTTTTTAAAGCTTCAAGGAATCCACTACCAGGCCCCAGCAAAGGCTGGGGTGCTAGCCTCAGAGATGGAGCAGTATCGTGCCCTAGCTCAAGCAGCTCGTACGGAATTCACCGATTTAGTCTCAGCCTTTCAGCAGCGCCACCCTTACTTAGAGCAGGATCGGACTAGCCAATGGATGAACCAGGCCCAGGTCTTACGGCCTCATTTTTGGGCCTATCTAAAAGGAGAAGGGACGATGGCAGAGCCTATGTTTGCCTTGAGGCTCTATGGAGATGCAGTTGATTTTGGAGTTTCCTTAGAGGTGAGTTTTATCGAGCGAAAAAAAGATGAGCAGAGCCTTCAAAAGCAACACAAGGTTCTCACCCTTCCAATCTCTCAGCCAGTTTATTATTTCGCCCAGAAAAATGGAGAGAGTCAAAGGGTAGAAGGAACAGAAAAGAATCGCCATGATCTGTTGCAAGCAGTAGCAGAAGGGGAGGTTCGTAAGGTCCTCGTCAAATACGATGTTTCTCTAGTTGAGGAGAGGTCCCTAGAGAATATCTTGGATCAGTTGCAAGAGGCGCTGGTGGCTCTGGAACCCTATTACTTGGCAACCCGTCAGGTGTAGAAAGGTGTTCTCCGACCTGTATTTGCAACAATTTTGCCATAGCTATTGACAAATAGAGTCGAATCCGATAGAATAGTAAAGTATGTTTAGTAACTGATCACAACTAGCCGGCTAAACGAATACAAAATCTATGAGGAGGTATTCATCGTGAAACGTACTTATCAACCAAGTAAACTTCGTCGTGCGCGCAAACATGGTTTCCGTCACCGTATGGCAACTAAAAATGGTCGTCGCGTATTGGCAGCTCGTCGTCGTAAAGGACGCAAAGTTTTGGCTGCCTAATTCAGATAAAAATCTAAAAACCAGTAGAAACTCGAGACTACTGGTTTTTGTTTTGTCCGAAAGTGAATTTAGAGGCGCTTTCTGCTATAATAGAAGGAAGAAAAACTCGGAAGAAAAGGAAGATCATGCAGATTTTTGATACCCACACCCATCTCAATGTGGAAGAATTCGCAGGAAAAGAACAAGAAGAGCTCGACTTGGCCAAGGAAATGGGTGTTGTAGCCCACAATATCGTTGGTTTTGACAAACCGACGATTGAGCGTGCCATGGAGTTGGCAGACCAGCATCCAGAACTCTATCTCACGCTTGGTTGGCACCCCACTGAGGCAGGCGATTATACTCCTGAAGTGGAGGCCTATTTACTTGAACAGCTAAAACATCCCAAAGTTGTCGCACTCGGAGAAATCGGTCTGGATTACCACTGGATGACGGCACCAAAAGATGTCCAAGAAAAGGTTTTTCGTCGTCAGATTCAATTGTCTAAGGACTTGGACCTCCCCTTTGTGGTGCATACACGCGATGCTTTAGAAGATACTTATGGCATCATCAAGAGTGAAGGAGTTGGTCCTCGCGGTGGGATCATGCATTCTTTCTCAGGAAGTTTAGAAGAAGCGAAACGCTTCATGGATTTGGGAATGATGATTTCCTTTTCTGGAGTGGTGACCTTTAAGAAAGCCACAGATGTCCAAGAAGCGGCAGCTGGCCTTCCGTTAGACAAGATCTTGGTTGAAACAGATGCCCCTTACCTGGCACCAGTTCCCAAACGTGGTCGAGAAAATAAAACAGCCTACACTCGTTATGTGGTAGATTTTATTGCAGAACTACGTGGCTTAACAACAGAAGAAGTGGCTCAGGCAACCTATGACAATGCAAGAAAGGTATTTGGCCTTGACTGAGAAAAGAAAAATACCGGAAGTGATTATCGTGGAGGGCAAGGATGACACAGCCAATCTCCGTCGTTTTTATGAGGTGGATACCTATGAAACGCGAGGCTCTGCGATCGATCAAGATGACTTGGAACGAATTGCTACCTTGCAAGAGTTGCGTGGGGTCATTGTCTTTACCGATCCAGACTACAATGGCGAGCGAATTCGCAAGATCATTATGCAAGAGGTGCCCCAGGCCAAACATGCCTTTTTAAATCGTGGTGAAGCAGTCCCCAAATCCAAGACCAAGGGGCGTTCTCTTGGAGTGGAGCATGCCAGTTTTGAAGACTTAGAAAAAGCCCTAGCTGGACTGGTCGGGTCTTACGAAGATGAAAATTTCTTTGATATCACAAAGACTGACTTGATGCGGCTTGGACTGTTGATGGGAAGCGATAGTCGCAAACGACGGGAATATCTAGGAGAAGCCTTGCGCATCGGCTACTGCAATGGCAAGCAATTGATCAAACGCTTGGAGTTGTTTGGAATTTGTTTGGCCCAAGTCGAAGAGGCGATGGCCAGTTATTAAGACGGAAGTAGAGGGGATCCTTTACCCCTAAACTGATTAGAAAAGAGAAAAAATGAAAATTGCAGATTATAGCGTGACCAAGGCAGTGCTGGAGCGTCACGGTTTTACCTTTAAAAAATCCTTCGGTCAGAACTTCTTGACCGATACCAACATCCTTCAAAAAATTGTGGATACGGCTGAGATTGATAAGCAAGTCAATGTCATCGAAATCGGTCCCGGAATTGGAGCTTTGACTGAGTTCTTGGCGGAAAATGCGGCAGAAGTCATGGCCTTTGAGATCGATGACCGCTTGGTTCCCATTTTGGCGGATACCTTGCGTGATTTTGACAATGTCACGGTTGTCAACCAAGACATCCTCAAGGTAGACCTCAACCAGTATATCGCAGAGTTTAAAAACCCAGACCTTCCGATTAAGGTGGTGGCTAACCTTCCTTACTACATTACGACTCCCATCCTCATGCACTTGATCGAATCCAAGATTCCTTTCCAAGAATTTGTGGTCATGATGCAAAAAGAGGTAGCAGACCGCATCTCGGCTGAGCCCAACACCAAGGCTTATGGTTCTTTATCCATTGCAGTCCAATACTATATGACTGCTAAGGTAGCCTTTATCGTACCCCGCACCGTCTTTGTGCCAGCACCAAATGTCGACTCTGCCATTTTGAAGATGGTCCGTCGCCCAGAACCAGCAGTAGCCGTCAAGGATGAAGATTTCTTCTTCTCTGTCAGCAAGGCCAGCTTTGTCCACCGCCGCAAAACACTTTGGAACAACTTGACTAGTCGCTTTGGCAAGACCGAAGAAATCAAAGCCAAACTGGAAGCAGGAATCCAAGCTGCAGGCCTGCAACCTTCTGTACGAGGAGAAGCTCTTAGCCTAGAAGACTTCGCCCGTCTAGCAGATGGCCTTCTAGAAGCAGGAATAAAATAACAGAAAAGACATGAGCTTCGAAGCTCATGTCTTGTTTGTTGTAGAAGGAAAGGACGGGATTTGAACCCGCGCGTGAATAAAAATCCACTTGCCGGATTTCGAGTCCGGTGCCGTACCGAGCTGGGCCACCTTTCCAAGATGCGGAGAAAGGGATTTGAACCCTCACGCCCGAAGGGGCACATGCGCCTGAAGCATGCGTGTCTGCCGTTCCACCACCTCCGCATAGTTCTATTATACACTTTTTAGGAAAAATGCCAAGGAAAAAAAGGAAGGTGCCCTTTCCCGAATTCTGCTAAAAGACAAGTCATAACAGATACTCCGTCTTCTGTTTCTATCCGTTTAAAAAACGAACCTATTCGTTTCTAAAAGCGTTCGGAGAGGTTCACTTTTCGTTTTTTATTATCAAGCAATCCAGCCTTATTTCTCATTTTTTGGTATAATAGATAGTATTAATCTCAAAGGAGTGCGATTTGCAAGGAACAATCGTCAAGGCCTTGGCTGGCTTTTACTACGTGGAGTCAGACGGTCACATTTATCAGACACGGGCTCGTGGAAATTTTAGAAAAAAAGGACAGACTCCTTATGTGGGGGATCAGGTAGAATTCTCTGCTGAAGAGAATTCAGAAGGCTACATTTTGAGCATTGCGCCTCGAAAAAATAGCCTCGTGCGTCCTCCGATTGTCAATATTGATCAGGCAGTAGTGATTATGTCAGCTAAGGAGCCGGATTTCAATGCCAATCTTTTAGACCGTTTTCTGGTTCTTTTGGAGCATAAGGGGATTCATCCCATTGTCTATATTTCAAAACTGGACTTGTTAGAAGATATGGAAGACATCCACTACTACCAAGGGATCTATCAGGCTATTGGCTATGATTTTGTCTTGTCGATTGAGGAACTCTTGCCCCTTTTGACCAATCAAACCACGGTCTTTATGGGACAGACCGGTGTAGGAAAATCGACCTTGCTCAATAAGATTGCTCCGGATCTGGAGCTTGAAACGGGTGAGATTTCAGATAGTCTGGGGCGCGGTCGACACACGACCCGAGCTGTCAGCTTTTACCATTTAAATGGAGGAAAGATCGCAGATACGCCTGGCTTTTCATCCCTTGATTATGAAGTGACAACCAGTGAAGATTTAAATCAAGCCTTCCCAGAGATCGCCGATGTGAGCCACTCTTGTAAATTTCGTACCTGTACCCACACGCATGAGCCAGCTTGTGCGGTGAAACCAGCCGTTGAAAGAGAGGAAATTGCACCTTTCCGTTATGAGGATTACTTGCAATTTCTAAGTGAGATTGAAAACCGTCGCGAAACCTATAAAAAAGTTTCGAAAAAAATGCCAAAATAGGAGACACTACAAGAATGAAAACAATGAAATTAGCCCCCTCAATTTTGAGTGCCGATTATGCCAATTTTGAAAGTGAATTGAAACGCTTAGAAGCAGCAGGAGCTGACTATGCCCATATCGATGTCATGGATGGCCATTTTGTGCCTAATATCAGCTTTGGAGCTGGTGTCGTAGAGAGCATGCGTCCACATAGCAAGTTGGTCTTTGATTGCCACTTGATGGTCACCAATCCCGAACACCATATCGAAGAATTTGCCCGTGCAGGAGCAGATATCATCAGCATCCACGTAGAAGCAACTCCTCATATCCACGGAGCTCTTCAAAAAATTCGTCAAGCGGGTGTGAAGGCGAGTGTCGTGATCAACCCAGGGACTCCTGTAGACAGTATCAAACATGTCTTGAACTTGGTGGATCAAGTCTTGGTTATGACCGTTAATCCAGGATTCGGTGGCCAAGCCTTCTTGCCTGAAACCATGGACAAGGTGCGCGAATTAGCCGCTCTTCGTGAAGAAAAAGGCTTCGACTTTGATATCGAAGTCGATGGAGGAATTGATGGCCAAACTATTTCCCAAGCAAAAGAAGCAGGGGCCAATGTCTTTGTAGCAGGCTCTTATGTCTTTAATGGAGATGTTAATGAGCGCGTTCAAACGCTCCGAGATGCTGTAAATGGGTAACATCGCAATACTGGCAGGAGGTGACAGCACGCTCTTGCCAAGAGATCATGACGTTTATGTAGGCGTTGACGGAGGCTGTTTGAAGTTACTGGAACAAGGTCTGCCTTTAGATATGGCTGTGGGGGATTTCGATTCTGTCTCTGAGACCGATTTGCGCAAGATCCAAACCCAAGCCAAGCAGGTTGTTCAATCCGTCCCTGAAAAGAACGATACGGATTTGGAATTGGCCTTGAAAGCGGCCTTTGAGGCCTATCCAGAGGCTGCTGTCACCGTTTATGGTGCCTTTGGCGGTCGTTTGGATCACTTTTTGTCCAATATCTTTTTGCCGACCGATCCAGACCTAGCTCCCTATATGGAGCAGATCCAATTAGTCGATGGTCAAAATCGATTGATCTACAGACCAGCTGGTTGCCATGAGATTCAGCCAGATCCAGCCATGTCCTATGTTGGTTTTATGCCTGTCGGACAAGGCTACCTAGAGATCACAGGAGCCAAGTATCCGCTCCATCAGGAGAATTATTTTTTGAAGGCCATGTATGGCTCCAATGAATTTTTGGATCAACCGATTCAAGTGAGTCTTGACCGTGGCTATCTTGTCATTGTTTATAGTAAAGACAGAGGTTAATATGAATATCATTCTGCTTCTGATTGGCCTGCTCAATCTGGGCCTCCTCATCTATCTCTTGCAACGGTCAGATGATACTAGACCGGCTTTACGAGAGATGCTGGAAGACCATGAGGATCATTTGACAGACCAGTTGGACTATCGTTTTGAAAAAGAAAGACAAGCAAGCCAGATTGCCAATCAGCAGTTAGAGATCGCCCTGACAGATCGCTTAACCGAGATGCGAGTGGAGATCCACCAGCAGACGACGGCTCTGCGCGCTGAGATGAACGAGCACTTTACTAAAAATCGGGACAAAACAGATGAGCGTATGCGCCAGATTCAAGAGTCCAATGAAGTGCGGCTAGAACAGATGCGCCAAACGGTAGAAGAAAAATTGGAGAAAACCTTGCAGCACCGCTTGCAGACCTCCTTTGAGACGGTTTCAAAACAATTGGAGTCGGTCAACAAAGGGTTGGGAGAAATGCAGACGGTGGCGAGGGATGTCGGAACCCTTAATAAAGTTCTCTCCAATACCAAGACGCGTGGGATTATGGGCGAATTGCAGCTGGGCCAAATCATTGAAGATATCTTGACTCCAGCCCAGTATGAGCGGGAGTTTGTCACCGTTCCCCAATCCAGTGAGCGCGTGGAATATGCCATTAAGCTTCCGGGGCAAGGAGAGGAACCAGTCTATCTACCGATTGACTCTAAATTCCCACTGGAAGACTACTATCGTCTGGAAGAAGCTTATGAATCAGGAGAGAAAGAGGAGATCGAGCGTTACCGCAAGGCCCTTCTTGCTAGTATCAAGCGTTTTGCTAAAGATATTCAACAAAAATACCTCTTTCCACCAGCGACGACTAATTTCGGAATTCTCTTTTTGCCAACTGAAGGCCTCTATTCCGAAGTGGTTCGCAATCCAGAATTCTTCGATCGCTTGCGTCGGGACGAACAAATTTTAGTGGCTGGTCCAAGTACGCTATCAGCCCTCTTGAACTCCTTGTCTGTTGGCTTTAAAACGCTCAACATCCAAAAGAGTGCAGATGACATTAGTAAAGTATTGGGATCG
Source organism: Streptococcus parasanguinis (assembly GCA_032572035.1). Classification (GTDB taxonomy): domain Bacteria; phylum Bacillota; class Bacilli; order Lactobacillales; family Streptococcaceae; genus Streptococcus; species Streptococcus parasanguinis_AB. The sequence goes on along the minus strand of JAWGXY010000008.1, from coordinate 6,556 downwards.
GTCAAATCAGAATTCCATAAGTTTGGAGGGATTCTGGCCAAAACTCAGCGCCATTTAAAGAATGCTTCCAATAATATTGATGATTTGCTAACCAGACGGACCAGTGCCATCGAGCGGACGCTTCGCCAAATCGAAAGCGATGAGGACCTGCTGGGACTAGATGTATATATAGAAGATGGAGAAGATGATGGTCAAAATTAACCAAATGAAAAAAGATGAATTGTTCGAAGGATTCTATTTGATCAAGTCAGCAGAAGTGCGTCAAACGCGGGCAGGGAAAAACTACCTCGCCTTTGTCTTTCAGGATGAGACCGGTACAATCGAAGGCAAATTATGGGATGCCCAACCCCACAATGTAGAGAGCTTTACAGCTGGGCGCGTGGTCCATATGTCTGGACGTCGAGAAGTTTACAATAATACTCCGCAAGTCAATCAATTGAACATGCGTTTGCCACAAGCAGGAGAGCCCAACAATCCAGCAGACTTTAAGGAAAAACCACCAGTAGATCCTAAGGAATTGCATGAATACCTGTCAAACATGATTTTCAAAATTGAAAATCCAGTCTGGCAACGGATTGTCCGTTCCCTCTATGGGAAATATGAGAAAGAGTTTTATAGCTATCCAGCTGCTAAGACCAACCACCATGCCTTTGAAGCAGGTCTTGCTTATCATACGGCAACCATGGTCCGCTTGGCAGATAGTATCGGCGATATCTATCCTCAGTTGAATAAAAGTTTGCTCTTTGCAGGGATTATGTTGCACGATTTGGCCAAAGTGATCGAGTTGACGGGGCCTGAAAATACAGAATACACTGTTCGAGGCAACCTCATCGGCCACATTGCACTGATCGATGAAGAAATCACCAAGGTCTTGCAAGATTTGAAGATTGATGACCAAAAAGAAGAAGTCATCGTCCTTCGCCATGTGATCTTGAGTCACCATGGCTTGCTCGAATACGGTAGTCCTGTTCGTCCAAAGATCATGGAAGCAGAGATTATTCATATGATCGATAATTTGGATGCGGAAATGATGATGATGACAACAGCACTTGGCTTAATTGGTCCTGGCGAAATGACCAATAAAATCTTTGCTATGGAAAACAGATCCTTCTATAAACCGAATCTCGACTAGTAAAAACAGGGATAAATACGGGAATGATTCTGCCAAAAATAAAAAAATCAGGAAAAAACGGCCTTCTGTAAATCAGAATGTTCGTTTTTTTCGCTTCTTATGGTATAATGATAGAAAAAACTACATGGTGAGAAAATGAAATTAAGAAGAAGTGAACGGATGGTCGTGATTTCTAATTACTTGATCAACCATCCCTATGAATTGACTAGCCTCAATACGTTTGCGGAAAAGTATGAGTCTGCCAAGTCTTCCATCTCAGAAGATATCGTGATCATTAAGCGTGCGTTTGAAGAGATGGAAATCGGAAATATTGAGACCATTACAGGAGCTGGTGGAGGCGTGATCTTTACACCGTCTATCTCAGATCAAGAATCCAAAGAAATCGTCGAAGATCTTTGCAAGCAACTGTCTGAAAGTGATCGTATCCTTCCTGGTGGCTACATTTACCTGTCTGATCTTTTGAGCAATCCAAAGATTTTGAATCGGATCGGCCGTATCATTGCCAAAGCCTTCCGAGATAAGAAGATTGATGCTGTCATGACCGTAGCGACCAAGGGAGTTCCTTTAGCGAATGCAGTGGCCAATGTCTTGAATGTTCCATTCGTCATTGTCCGTCGTGATTTGAAAATCACAGAAGGGTCAACCGTTAGTGTCAACTATGTTTCAGGCTCAAGTGGGGATCGTATTGAGAAAATGTTCCTTTCAAAACGGAGCCTAAAAGCAGGAAGCAGGGTCTTGATTGTCGATGACTTCCTTAAAGGTGGCGGAACGATTAACGGGATGGTCAGTCTCTTGACTGAATTCGATTCTGAATTAGCAGGGGTAGCTGTCTTTGCGGATAATGCTGCAACCGACCGTGAATTCTTTGAACACAAATCCTTATTGCGCGTGACCAACATCGATGTAAAAGAAAATAAATTGAGTGTCGAAGTTGGGAATATCTTTGATTAAGAGCAACAAAGGAGGATCAAAAAGTGAAAAGAATTTTAGATCGATTTGATAATAGTCCTTTGTGGATTCGCTTGGTGACAGTTCTGTCTCTATCCTTTATTTTGGTAGCTGGTTTGTATACCGTTAAAAAGAATACAGCTGCCCAGGTAACGACAGAAATTCAACCTGCTAAAAAAACAGGTTCCCTTCCAGTGAAAAAGGAAACAAAGGAAGAAAAAGAAAAGAAGGAAGAAAAGAAAAATACAGAAGCTGCTGAAAAAGCAGTCGTTCAAATGGAAACAACTCCTAGTCAAGATTCTGTGAACGCTGCCCAGGCTGCTGTGAAGAAAGTCAAAGATGCGACTCAAAAGCAATCGCTTGAGGCCCGTATCCAATACATCGCTAACTATTATGGACTGACCTATGAGAGCGACACAGCGGCAACACAGCAGACTCAAACAGACGCTAATGCCAACACGAACGCGAACGCAAATACTAATGCCAATGCTGGAGTAGCTGGAGCCAATGCGACAGTTCAACCACAACAGCAACAACAGTATGCTCCGGCTGCAGATGCAGGGGCAGAAGTACCTGCTGAAGCTGGTCAATGATGAACTTTTTCGACTTCTTTAAAAAATAAAAAAACATCTTGCAATCAAAGTGCCGTCATGTTATAATAATAGACGGTACTTTTTACTTTTGGTCTCTCAAGAGTGTACAGGGACGTGCTGACAAATGTTGCAAAAGTACACACAGATGGTAGCTGTCACCAAGTGTACCATCACCAAAAATAAAAAATTTCACAGGAGAATGTAGATGCCTACAATTAACCAATTGGTTCGCAAACCGCGTAAATCAAAAGTAGAAAAATCTAAATCACCAGCTTTGAACGTTGGTTACAACAGTCATAAAAAAGTTCAAACAAACGTTTCTTCACCACAAAAACGTGGTGTTGCAACTCGTGTTGGAACAATGACACCTAAAAAACCTAACTCTGCCCTTCGTAAATTTGCCCGTGTACGTTTGAGCAACTTGATCGAAGTAACTGCTTATATCCCAGGTATCGGACACAACTTGCAAGAACACAGCGTGGTTCTTCTTCGTGGTGGACGTGTAAAAGACCTTCCAGGGGTACGTTACCATATCGTCCGTGGAGCACTTGATACTGCAGGTGTAAACGATCGTAAACAAGGCCGTTCTAAATACGGTACTAAAAAACCAAAAGCATAAGGAAAGGGGATAAAGAAAAATGAGTCGTAAAAACCGTGCGCCTAAACGCGATGTATTGCCAGATCCGCTTTACAATTCACAATTAGTTACTCGTCTTATCAACCGCGTTATGCTTGATGGTAAACGTGGTACAGCTGCTTCAATCGTTTACGGAGCTTTCGAACAAATTAAAGAAGCTACTGGAAACGATGCTCTTGAAGTATTCGAAACAGCTATGGAAAACATCATGCCTGTACTTGAAGTACGTGCTCGCCGTGTCGGTGGTTCTAACTACCAAGTCCCAGTTGAAGTTCGTCCAGAACGTCGTACAACACTTGGACTTCGTTGGTTGGTAACAATCGCTCGTCAACGTGGTGAACACACAATGGTTGATCGTCTTGCAAAAGAAATCTTGGATGCAGCGAACAACACTGGTGCAGCTGTTAAGAAACGTGAAGATACTCACCGTATGGCTGAAGCTAACCGTGCATTCGCACACTTCCGCTGGTAAGATTAAGATACTGAGGGCGTTAAAAAAGCGACTGAAAATTAGGAAGCTTGACGAAGAATCAAGGATTCTAGGAAAGCTTATCTATTTTCCGAGCTTTTAGCCTGGGTTCAATTAAGCTTCGTCAGCTCTTGAACCCAATTCAACTCTTCTTACAAGTTGGAACCAAAACTTAGCATGAAAACACTGAGAACGGGTAGGTCCTGCCTATCCGTTTTTATTAAATCATGTTATAATAGAATATAGAAATAAAAAATATAGGAGAAACAAACCTCATGGCACGCGAATTTTCACTTGAAAAAACTCGTAATATCGGTATCATGGCTCACGTCGATGCTGGTAAAACAACTACAACTGAGCGTATCCTTTACTACACTGGTAAGATTCACAAAATCGGTGAAACTCACGAAGGTGCGTCACAAATGGACTGGATGGAGCAAGAGCAAGAACGTGGTATCACCATCACATCTGCCGCTACAACAGCTCAATGGAAAGACACTCGTGTAAACATCATCGACACACCAGGACACGTGGACTTCACTATCGAAGTTCAACGTTCACTCCGCGTTTTGGACGGTGCTGTAACCGTTCTTGACTCACAATCAGGTGTTGAGCCTCAAACTGAAACAGTTTGGCGTCAAGCAACTGAATACGGAGTTCCACGTATCGTATTCGCTAACAAGATGGATAAAATCGGTGCTGACTTCCTTTACTCAGTAAGCACACTTCATGACCGTCTTCAAGCAAACGCTCACCCAATTCAATTGCCAATCGGTGCTGAAGATGACTTCCGCGGAATCATTGACTTGATCAAGATGAAAGCTGAAATCTATACTAACGACCTTGGTACAGATATCCTTGAAGAAGATATTCCAGCTGAATACCTTGAACAAGCTCAAGAATACCGTGAAAAATTGGTTGAAGCAGTTGCTGAAACTGATGAAGACTTGATGATGAAATACCTTGAAGGGGAAGAAATTACTAACGAAGAATTGAAAGCTGGTATCCGTAAAGCTACAATCAACGTTGAATTCTACCCAGTACTTTGTGGTTCTGCCTTCAAGAACAAAGGGGTTCAATTGATGTTGGATGCAGTCCTTGACTACCTTCCAAGCCCACTTGATATCCCTGCAATCAAGGGTGTAAATCCAGATACAGACGAAGAAGAAGAACGTCCAGCATCTGATGAAGAGCCATTTGCAGCTCTTGCCTTCAAGATCATGGCTGACCCATTCGTAGGTCGTTTGACATTCTTCCGTGTTTACTCAGGTGTCTTGAACTCTGGTTCATACGTCTTGAACACTTCTAAAGGTAAACGTGAACGTATCGGACGTATCCTTCAAATGCACGCCAACACTCGTAAAGAAATCGAAACAGTTTACTCTGGAGATATCGCTGCTGCCGTTGGTTTGAAAGATACTACAACTGGTGACTCATTGACAGATGAAAAAGCAAAAATCATCCTTGAATCAATCGAAGTTCCAGAACCAGTTATCCAATTGATGGTTGAGCCTAAATCTAAAGCAGACCAAGATAAGATGGGTATTGCCCTTCAAAAATTGGCTGAAGAAGATCCAACATTCCGCGTTGAAACAAACCCTGAAACTGGTGAAACAGTTATCTCTGGTATGGGTGAGTTGCACTTGGATGTCCTTGTTGACCGTATGAAACGTGAATTCAAGGTTGAAGCTAACGTTGGTGCCCCTCAAGTATCTTACCGTGAAACATTCCGCGCTTCTACACAAGCACGTGGATTCTTCAAACGTCAATCTGGTGGTAAAGGTCAGTTTGGTGATGTTTGGATCGAATTTACTCCAAACGAAGAAGGTAAAGGATTTGAGTTCGAAAATGCGATCGTCGGTGGTGTGGTTCCACGTGAATTCATCCCTGCAGTAGAAAAAGGACTTCAAGAATCTATGGCGAACGGTGTTCTTGCTGGTTACCCAATGGTTGACGTGAAAGCTAAGCTTTACGATGGTTCATACCACGATGTCGACTCATCTGAAACTGCCTTCAAGATCGCTGCATCTCTTGCACTTAAAGAAGCTGCTAAGACTGCACAACCAGCTATCCTTGAACCAATGATGCTTGTAACCATCACAGTTCCTGAAGAAAACCTTGGGGATGTTATGGGTCACGTAACTGCTCGTCGTGGACGTGTAGATGGTATGGAAGCACACGGTGCAAGCCAAATCGTTCGTGCTTATGTGCCACTTGCTGAAATGTTCGGTTACGCTACTGTCCTTCGTTCTGCAACTCAAGGACGTGGTACCTTCATGATGGTATTTGACCACTACGAAGATGTACCAAAATCAGTACAAGAAGAAATCATTAAAAAAGCTAAAGGTGAAGCTTAATTTACCAAAGCTAAAAAACTCTTCCCACTTTGGGAAGAGTTTTTCTTTGTTCCAAAAGTGAGTACAAGTAAAAAAGCGCTTTTCCTATCGATCAAGACTTTGTGAAAAACTTTAATAAAAGAGGTAGTGATCTATGATAAATCTTGCTTTTCGTGGGGAAATAGTTGCTTTTTAATGCAATAAAGTATATAATAGAGACTGTTAAAAGATGTTTGGCGCTGTGTCAAGTTACTCTTTTCACAAAAAATTTTTTTGATTTTCATAAGGAGGAAATCACGAATGGTAGTTAAAGTTGGTATTAACGGTTTCGGTCGTATCGGACGTCTTGCTTTCCGTCGTATCCAAAACGTAGAAGGTGTTGAAGTTACACGCATCAACGACCTTACAGATCCAGTTATGCTTGCACACTTGTTGAAATAC
>JAWGXY010000007.1:0-41468 GCA_032572035.1 Streptococcus parasanguinis | reverse complement strand
CTGTAAAAGCTGATGAAATCAGCGTAGTAGAGCCCACTCAACCACTGCGTCTTGCTCGACAATCCAAAAATAATTGAGAGGCTAGGACTTTTGTCCCAGACTCTTTATTATTTCAGAGCTAGTTTGCTTTCTTTTAAGGAATTACTTGGAGGGAATAAAAGAAAAACAGAGGTGGAAGAAATTATTTTTCTTCCATCTCTGTTTTTTGTCCTTGAATGGCTTTTTTGAGCCACCAAAGTGAGCCGACTAGGATCAGGGCAGCAAGCCAAAAAATCCAAGCCTCAATAGTGGTTAGAAAAAAGTAGAGAGCGATAGCATCGACCAATAAAAGTGGGATGAGAATCTGTTTTCTTATTTTCATAAGAATATTGTATCATAAATCCTAGAGGAAACAAGTGAAATCAAGCCTTTCTAGGTATTTTGTAGGATCCAAAAAGGTCAGATAGGATTAGTTAGTGAATTTTCTTTCAGGAGTGCATCTTGGTCCCATTTGTGGTAAAATAGTAAAGATATGAGTAAAGAATTTCATCATGTAACGGTTTTGCTTCATGAAACGATCGATATGCTGGATGTTAAGCCAGATGGTATCTATGTAGACGCCACATTGGGTGGGGCAGGCCACAGCGAATATTTGTTAACAAAATTAAATGAATCGGGCCATCTTTATGCCTTTGACCAAGATCAGCATGCGATTGAGAATGCTAAGATTCGATTAGCACCTTTCATTGAGAAAGGCATGGTGACCTTCATTAAGGATAACTTTCGTCATTTGAAGGAGCGTCTAAACGAATTGGGTGTGACTGAAATTGATGGAATCTGTTATGACCTAGGTGTCTCTAGTCCTCAGTTAGATGAACGGGAACGCGGATTTTCTTACAAGAAAGATGCGCCTCTGGACATGCGGATGAATCAAGAAGCTTCCTTAACGGCTTATGAGGTCGTAAATAGCTACGATTACCATGATCTAGTCCGTATTTTTTTCAAATATGGAGAGGACAAATTTTCCAAGCAAATTGCGCGGAAAATTGAGCAAGCACGAGCAATTAAACCGATTGAAACGACGACTGAATTAGCAGAGATTATTAAATCTGCTAAACCAGCTAAGGAGCTCAAGAAAAAGGGCCATCCTGCTAAACAGATTTTCCAAGCCATTCGTATCGAAGTCAATGATGAACTGGGAGCTGCAGATGAATCAATTCAGCAAGCCATGGATTTGTTGGCCCTCGATGGTCGTATTTCTGTGATTACCTTTCATTCGTTAGAGGATCGATTGACCAAACAATTGTTTAAAGAAGCTTCGACGGTTGAGGTTCCAAAGGGACTTCCCTTTATTCCAGATGATTTGAAACCAAAGATGGAGTTGGTCAACCGGAAACCTATTTTGCCAAGTGATGAAGAGCTTGAGGATAATAATCGATCCCATTCAGCAAAACTACGGGTTGCTCGAAAAATACACAAGTAAGAGGAATTGATATGGCAGCAAGAGATGAGAGAACAAGAACACAGGTATTGCAAGACCACTTTCGCCGTTTCTCTAGAGTAGAAAAGGCTTTTTATGGGTCGATTGTCCTAACAGCTGTGATTTTAGCCATTAGTATCGTCTTTATGCAGACACGGATTTTACAAGTTCAAAGTGAATTGACTGATTTGAATACGGAACTAGAAGCCAAAAAGACGGAATTGGCAGATGTTCGTCAAGAGGTCAATGAATTAACACGTTATGACCGTTTATCAAAGTTGGCTAGCTCCCAAGGAATGAAGCTGCAAAAAGAAAATCGAAAAACAGTGAGTGCAAGTAGTGATGAATAAATTCAAAAAATTTTTGATCGGGTATTCGATAAAGAAACGTCGCTTGCCGGATCAGAATCGAAAACAAGTTGGGAAAAATCTCAGTGTACTGGCGATTTTCCTCTTTTTTCTCTTTCTGATTAATTTTGCAATGATCATTGGGACTGACAAAAAATTTGGTGTAACCTTATCGGATCAAGCCAAAAAAGTCCATGAGCAGACGGTCATTGTTCCTGCAAAACGTGGAACGATCTACGACCGAAATGGAGCAGTAATTGCTGAAGATGCTACGACCTATAACGTTTATGCCGTTATTGATAAAAAGTACAAATCAGCAACCGGGAAAATCCTCTATGTAGAAGAGAGCCAATTTAAAAAAGTAGCAGAAATCTTTAAGCAGTACTTAGGGATGGATGAGGATTACGTCATTCAACAGTTGTCGCAAAAGAAATTGAAACAGGTTTCTTTTGGATCGAACGGAAACGGCATTACTTATAGTAATATGACAGCTATCCGTGAGGCCATGGAAGCGGCGAAGATTGAAGGGGTTGCCTTTACAACTAGTCCAAATCGAAGCTATAAAAATGGAGTTTTCGCCTCTCAATTTATAGGGCAGGCCTCTCTTCAAGAAGATAAAGAGGGGAATAAAACCTTGAAGGGGCAATCAGGGATGGAGAAATCCCTCGATCGTATTCTCGCTGGACAAAATGGGGTTATCACCTATGATAAAGACCGAAACGGCAATATCGTTCCTGGTTCAGATAAGGTTTCTGTCAAAACAGAAGATGGAAAAGATGTCTATACGACCATTTCAGCAGAATTACAAACCTACCTTGAGACGCGAATGGATGTTTTCCAAGAAAAAGTAAAAGGAAAGTATGTTAGTGCGACTCTTGTGAGTGCAAAAACAGGAGAAATCCTTGCGACAACGCAACGTCCTTCCTATAATGCGGATACCAAACAAGGGCTGGATCTGAAAAACTTGAAAACCTGGAATACCATCCTTTATCAAGATCAATATGAACCGGGTTCAACGATGAAGGTCATGTTATTAGCTTCGGCGATTGATCATGGAACCTTCCCAGCTTATAATGAGGTATACTACAGTAACGAACTACAAGTAAAAGATGCGACCATCCGTGACTGGGATGTCAATATGGGACTGGCTGAAGGTCGCTATATGAATATTGCCCAAGCTTTTGCCTATTCAAGTAACATTGGGATGACCAAGCTTGAACAGAAGATGGGCAATAATGTCTGGATGAATTACCTCAAACTCTTTAAGTTCGGACTTCCTACACGTTTTGGAATGGGAGACGAAGGTTTTGGAGGCCTACCAGGAGATAACTATGTCACTCAAGCCATGTCTTCTTTCGGTCAAGGGATTTCGGTGACCCAAACGCAGATGTTGCGTGCATTTTCTGCCATTGCAAATGATGGGGAAATGTTGGAGCCTAAATTTATCAGTGCGATTTACGATAAAAAATCAGACACAGCCCGCAAATCAAAAAAAGAAGTTGTTGGAAAACCAGTTTCAGGATCAGCTGCGCAACAGACTCGAAATTATATGATCACCGTCGGAACAGATCCAGAGTATGGAACCTTGTACAGTGATGGACCTATCATTCAGGTACCCGGTCAAAACGTTGCAGTGAAATCAGGGACTGCCCAAATGGCGACAGATCAAGGATACTTGCAAGGAGAAAATGATTATATCAACTCGGTTGTAGCCATGACACCTGCAGAAGACCCTGAATTCATCATGTATGTAACAGTCCAACAACCAGAAGTGAAATTTTCAGCCACCAGCTGGGAAGAGCTGGTCAATCCTATTTTGGAAGATGCAGTTGCTTTGAAGGATGAATTGAATCTAGTAACGGAAACCAAGGCCTTGGATGGGGTCACCAAAGAGGCCACCTATAAGATGCCGTCGGCAGAATCCTTGTCGAAAGAATTGAAGTTGAAGCAGACCATCAGCCCAGGTGGCTTCGCAGATGAACTGCGGCGCAATCTGATCCAGCCTGTCGTCCTAGGTACTGGAAAAAATATTAAAAAGATGTCTGTTTCAGCAGGAACGAAATTAAAAGCAAATGAGCAAGTGTTATTGTTGACAGATGATTTGGATTCAGTTCCGGATATGTACGGATGGACCAAGGAAAATGTTGATAAATTTGCAGAATGGACTGGAATTGAAATTACCTATAAAGGTAGTGGAAAGAAAGTAACCAAACAAAGTGTCAAAATGAACACCTCACTCAATAAAACCAAAAAGATTACGTTAACATTAGGAGACTAAGATGTATATTGCTACGATCCTTGTATCGTTTCTATTAACAGTGGCTGCTATTCCAGCCTTTATTCGATTTTACCATCGTGCTCATATTTCTGGGCAACAAATGCATGAAGATGTGAAACAACACAAAGCGAAAGCTGGCACTCCAACAATGGGTGGAGTGGTGTTTCTCATTACAGCAGTTCTAGTCAGTTTTGTCGTTACCGTATTGACTGGAAATTTCACGCGACCTGTTCAACTTACTCTATTTATCTTGATTCTATATGGAATTGTTGGATTTTTGGATGACTTTTTAAAGGTTTTTCGTAAGATTAATGAAGGGCTCAATCCAAAGCAAAAATTAGCTCTTCAACTCGTTGGTGGAATCATCTTCTATATTTTTTCTGAACGCCACGGTGCAGGAAGCCTTTTGAATGTCTTTGGTTACGATCTTTACTTGGGCCATTTCTACATTCTCTTTGCTTTGTTTTGGTTGGTTGGTTTTTCAAATGCCGTCAATTTGACAGATGGGATTGATGGATTAGCCAGCATTTCCGTTGCCATTAGCCTGAGTGCCTATTCCTTTATTGCCTATATGCAAGGAAAATGGGACATTCTCTTTGTCACCTTGAGTATGATTGGGGCCTTGCTAGGATTCTTTGTCTTCAACCACAAGCCGGCTAAAATCTTTATGGGAGATGTCGGTAGTCTAGCTCTTGGAGGGATGCTTGCAGCCTTGTCAATGGCTTTGCATGTCGAGTGGACGCTGCTCTTGATTGGTCTGGTCTATGTCATTGAAACAGGTTCAGTGATGCTACAAGTGACCTATTTCAAATGGACCAAGAAACGTTACGGGGAAGGACGTCGGATTTTCCGAATGACTCCTTTCCACCATCATTTAGAACTGGGCGGCCTTTCTGGTAATGGGCAAAACTGGTCAGAATGGAAAGTGGATGCCTTTATGTGGACCATTGCCTTTGTAACAAGTGTCGTGACTCTAGTCCTTCTCTACCTATAAAACGACGGTGGGCTTGCCCATCGTTTTTTGCTGACTGAGAGAGACTTCGCTGGTTAGGAAAAATGACTCATAAGAGAAGCAAGAAGACAGCTTTTCTGATATAATAATAGAGATCATGAAAGGAACTGAGAAAATGAAATTTACAGAGTTTAATTTTAAGCCCTATATTCAAGAGGCACTGAAAGAAATCAATTTTAGAGAAGCAACCGAAGTACAGGAAAAACTAATTCCGATTGTCCTAGCTGGAAATGATTTGGTAGGAGAGTCAAAGACTGGTTCTGGGAAAACCCATACGTTCCTCTTGCCGATTTTTCAAACCTTAAATGAAGACAGTGAGCAAGTTGAAGCGGTCATCACGGCTCCTAGTCGGGAGTTGGCGACGCAAATTTACCAAGCTGCTCGTCAAATCGCTAGTCATTCTGAAAAAGAGATTCGGATTGTGAATTATGTTGGAGGAACGGATAAAAGCCGTCAGATTGAAAAACTGCAGGTCAAACAACCACATATCGTGATTGGAACTCCAGGCCGGATCTATGATCTGGTTGCATCGGGTGATCTGGCTATTCATAAGGCTCATACTTTTGTGGTAGATGAGGCAGATATGACGCTGGACATGGGATTCTTGTCTACTGTGGATAAGATTGCTTCAAGGCTTCCGCAACAACTGCAATTTTTAGTATTTTCAGCCACCATTCCGCAAAAATTGCAGCCTTTCTTGAAAAAATATCTCTCAAACCCAGTCATGGAGCAAATTAAGACTAAGACGGTGATTTCAGATACTATTGATAATTGGCTGGTTTCGACCAAGGGTCGGGATAAAAATGAGCAAATTTACCAATTGACCAAGACCTTGCAACCTTATTTGGCTATGATTTTCGTTAATACCAAAACGAGAGCAGATGATCTCCATGCCTATTTAGTGGCTCAGGGATTGAAAGTGGCAAAGATTCACGGAGATATCCCACCACGTGAACGGAAACGGATCATGAATCAGGTTAAAAATCTTGATTTTGAGTATATTGTGGCCACAGATTTAGCGGCTCGTGGAATTGATATCGAAGGGGTGAGTCATGTCATCAACGATGCTATTCCACAAGATCTTTCTTTCTTTGTCCACCGTGTCGGTCGGACAGGGCGCAATGGTCTACCAGGTGTCGCTATTACTCTTTATCAACCGAGTGATGATTCAGATATCCGTGAACTAGAAAAAATGGGAATTCGTTTCGTACCGAAAGTGTTGAAAAATGGGGTTATTGAAGATACTTATGATCGGGATAGACGGGCCAATCGTGAGAAAAAGCAAGAGAAACTCGATATCGAAATGATTGGTCTGGTGAAGAAGAAAAAGAAAAAAATCAAACCAGGCTACAAGAAAAAAATCAAATGGGCAGTTGATGAAAAGAGGAGAAAAGCTAAGCGAGCTGAAAACCGTGCGCGTGGTCGGGCGGAACGAAAGGACAAACGTCAAACTTTCTAACCCCTTCTTTCACATGTTCAGAAGAAAACATAGATTTTCTTTATGAACTCCATAAAGAAAATCTATTAGGAACTTGTCTAAAATTATGATAGACTAAATTTGAGTAGTCTATCATTTTTCTATTTCTGTAGCAATTTTTGGAATTCCGATAGTGAATGTGATAGAATGTTTATGTTCGAGAAAGGAAGTAACAAAAATGTTTACAACTAATCTTTTAGCTGCCAACTGGTATGCTGACTTTTTAAAACACGTTCCAGATAGCAAGCTGTTTAGTTTGAGAGCCGTATTGGATGCATTTCCGGCAGTCATTGGGAAATTGCCTGTGACGATTTTATTAGCCCTAGGAGGCGCATTTTTTGGGATTATTTTTGCCATGATTTTTGCTCTGGTCAAAATTAATCGTGTACGAATTCTTTACCCGATTCAAGCTGTTTTTGTCAGTTTTTTGCGGGGGACTCCTTTGTTGGTTCAGTTGATGTTGACCTATTATGGGATTCCTCTTATTTTAAAAGCGATCAATCAGTCTTATGGAACAGCTTTTAATATTAATGCCATTCCAGCTGAGTTATTTGCAATTGTGGCTCTTGCCTTTAATGAGGCGGCTTATGCGAGTGAGACCATCCGGGCAGCCATTTTATCAGTGGATCCTGGTGAAATTGAGGCAGCGCGTAGTCTTGGAATGACCAACCGTCAAGTTTATCGCCGGATTATTATTCCCAATGCAGCAGTCGTTGCAACTCCTACTTTAATCAACTCTCTCATTGGCTTGACCAAGGGGACCTCGCTAGCCTTTAGTGCCAGTGTAGTTGAAATTTTTGCCCAAGCACGGATTATTGGGGGGAGCGATTTGAAGTACTTTGAACGCTTTATCACGGTATCGATTGTTTACTGGATTGTGAACATTCTCATTGAAATACTAGGCCGTCACATTGAACGTCGACTGGATATTGAGACTCCCGTAGCAATTGATTTACCAGATCAGGAGGTCCGGATCTAATGATTTATATTTCAGAATTATCAAAGACATTTTCAGGTCAAAAGGTTTTAAATAATCTAAGTTTGGAAATTCAAAAAGGGGAAGTCGTGGCCTTAATCGGGTCTTCGGGAGCTGGTAAATCAACCTTCTTACGCAGTTTAAACTATTTGGAAGCTCCAGACAGTGGTAGAATTAAGATTGATGATTTCGAGGTTGATTTTGAGCACATTAGCCAAGATCAAATCTTGACCTTAAGAAGAAAATTGGCCATGGTGTTCCAACAGTTTAATTTGTTTGGTAGAAAAACAGCTCTTGAAAATGTGAAAGAAGGGCTCATTGTTGTGAAGGGCTTATCCGACCAAGAAGCAACGAAAATTGCTCGAGAAGAACTGGCAAAAGTCGGCTTATCGGATCGTGAAAATCACTATCCTCGTCACCTCTCAGGTGGACAAAAACAACGGGTTGCTTTGGCTCGTGCCTTGGCCATGAAACCAGAGGTTCTTTTGCTGGATGAACCGACTTCAGCCTTGGATCCAGAATTGGTTGGAGAAGTTGAAAAATCCATTGCCAATGCGGCAAAATCGGGACAAACCATGGTACTGGTCAGCCATGATATGTCTTTTGTAGCGCAAGTAGCAGATAAGGTCCTATTTTTGGATAAAGGACGGATTATTGAATCTGGAACACCAGAGGAAATCATGCAACATCCAAAAGAAGAACGGACAAAAGAATTCTTTGCTAGTTACAAACGGACCTATGTTTGATATAATAGAGAAGAGGTAAGACTCAGCTGGCGATGCTAGCTGGGTTTGTTTTCTGAAAATGTAAAAATATTTGGAGTCGTGATGTTAAATAAATTATTGTCCTTATATTTACAAAGTTTAGTGACGACAACGATTTTAGTTGGGATCGCTTCTTGTATTTGGATTGGCTACCGTGCCCTTAAGAAGAAAGATAAAACAGCCAAGCAACGACAAGCCCATTTGTATGATATCCTCTTAATTGATATCATGACGATTCCTATTTTAACCTTTGCGGTCATAGGGATTTTGTTTATCTTTCAAGCACGATAATTGCAAAAAGACCGTGTTAGAATTATAATGGTTACAACAAAACAGAAAGAGGTTGAGTATGTTTGATACAGTGATTATTGGAGCGGGTCCTGCAGGGATGACTGCTGCCCTTTATGCAGCACGAAGCAATTTAAAGGTCGCATTGATTGAGAGAGGAATTCCAGGCGGTCAAATGAACAATACGTCTGACATTGAAAACTATCCTGGCTATGCGAATATTAGTGGCCCAGACTTGGCTGAAAAAATGTTTGAGCCTTTAGAAAATCTTGGTGTGGAACATTTGTTTGGACAGGTAGAGCGCATCGAAGACCACGGAGCAACCAAAAAGATTGTCACAGATGATGGGGAATTTGAAGCTAAAACCGTGGTGATTGCAACAGGGTCTAACCACCGTTCATTGAATGTCCCTGGTGAAGAGGAGCTAAATAGTAGAGGGGTTTCCTACTGTGCTGTTTGTGATGGAGCTTTCTTTAGAGATGAGGATCTCTTGGTCGTTGGTGGTGGTGATTCTGCGGTAGAAGAAGCTGTCTTTTTGACTCAGTTTGCAAAAACAGTGACCATTGCTCATCGTCGTGATCAATTGCGTGCTCAAAAAGTTCTTCAAGATCGTGCCTTTGCCAATGATAAAATTCACTTTGCTTGGAATACGGTTGTTGAAGAAATTAAGGGTGAACAAAAAGTAACGTCTGTCCTTTTAAAAGATGTGAAGACAGGAGAGGTTAGAGAGCAAGCCTTCGGTGGTGTCTTTATCTATGTCGGTTTAGATCCTGTCAGTGATTTTGCGACAGAACTTGGTATTTTAGATGAAAATGGCTGGGTGGTCACGGATGATCATATGAGAACCACAGTCCCAGGTATTTTTGCGGTTGGCGATGTTCGTCAAAAAGATTTGCGTCAAGTGACGACAGCCGTCGGAGACGGTGCGATTGCTGGCCAAGAAGTTTATAAATATATCACAGAAAACTTTTAATCCAAAAAATCTGAGCTTCCTGTCTCAGATTTTTTTCATGCTTTCCTTTCAGTATTCAATAGAGCTGAAATGTGCTATAATGGTACTAATTTTATGGTAGGAATTCATAGAACAAATCAATAAAAAAGAGGTATACATATGTATCCAGATGACAGTTTAACTTTGCATACTGATTTATACCAAATCAACATGATGCAAGTCTATTTTGATCAAGGTATCCACAATAAACATGCCGTATTTGAAGTGTATTTTCGTCAACAGCCTTTTAAAAACGGTTACGCTGTATTTGCCGGCTTAGAGAGAATTGTGAAATACTTGGAAAACTTGAGTTTTTCTGAGAGCGATATTGCCTATTTAGAGTCACTTGGTTATCATGGGGCCTTCTTGGAATATCTTCGTGATCTCAAGTTAGAATTGACGGTACGTTCTGCTCAAGAAGGAGATTTAGTCTTTGCGAATGAACCAATTGTTCAGGTAGAAGGTCCTTTGGCTCAGTGTCAATTAGTTGAAACAGCTCTCTTGAATATCGTCAACTTTCAAACCTTGATAGCCACAAAAGCTGCTCGTATTCGTTCGGTCATTGAAGATGAGCCTTTGATGGAATTTGGAACACGTCGTGCGCAAGAAATGGATGCTGCCATTTGGGGAACTCGTGCGGCAGTCATCGGAGGGGCCAATGGAACTAGTAATGTTCGGGCAGGAAAACTCTTTGGAATCCCAGTTTTAGGAACCCATGCCCATTCTCTTGTACAGGTATATGGAAATGACTACCAGGCCTTTAGGGCTTATGCGGAAACCCATAAAGATTGTGTCTTCCTCGTCGATACCTATGATACCCTGCGTATTGGGGTCCCTGCTGCTATTCAGGTAGCGCGTGAAATGGGAGATAAAATCAATTTCCTAGGCGTCCGGATTGACTCAGGAGATATTGCCTATATTTCTAAAAAAGTTCGCCAGCAATTAGATGAGGCTGGGTTTACAAATGCTAAAATCTACGCTTCTAATGACTTGGATGAAAATACCATCCTCAACTTAAAAATGCAAAAAGCAAAAATTGATGTTTGGGGTGTAGGAACCAAGTTAATTACAGCTTACGATCAACCAGCGCTTGGAGCGGTATACAAAATTGTTTCTGTTGAAAACGAAGCAGGAGAGATGATCAATACCATCAAGCTTTCCAATAATGCCGAAAAAGTTTCTACTCCAGGTAAAAAGCAAGTCTGGCGGATTACTAGCCGTGAAAAAGGTAAGTCAGAAGGAGACTACATCACTTATGATGGAGTAGATGTTTCACAACTGACAGAACTTAAAATGTTCCATCCAACTTATACCTACATTAATAAAACAGTTCGAAACTTTGAGGCCATTCCTCTTTTAGTGGATATTTTTAAAGAGGGTCAATTGGTTTATCAATTGCCAACATTATCAGAAATTCAAGAATATGCTCGTAAAAATTACGATCAATTATGGGATGAATACAAGCGTGTCCTCAATCCACAGCATTACCCAGTTGACTTGGCCAAAGATATTTGGCAGGATAAGATGGATCTGATCGAGGAAATGCGTAACAAGGCCAATGGAGAAGGAGAAGCAAAATGAGTTTGCAAGAAGAGATTATCCAACAATTGGGTGTCAAGCCTAGCATTGATCCTCAGGAAGAGATTCGCCGCTCGGTTGATTTCTTAAAAAGATATCTAAAAAAACATCCCTTCTTGAAAACATTTGTATTAGGGATCTCAGGAGGACAAGATTCAACTCTTGCTGGACGATTAGCTCAATTAGCCATGGAAGAAATGCGTGCAGAAACAGGAGATGCCTCCTATCAATTTATTGCCGTTCGTCTTCCTTATGGGGTACAAGCAGATGAAGCAGATGCACAAAAAGCATTGGCCTTTATCCAGCCGGATGTTAGCTTGGTTGTGAATATCAAGGAGTCTGCTGACGAAATGGTACGAGCAGTAGAAGCGACTGGAACAGAGATTTCTGATTTTAACAAAGGCAATATTAAGGCTCGCAGTCGCATGATTGCTCAGTATGCTCTAGCTGGAGCACGTAGCGGAGCGGTGATTGGGACGGATCATGCTGCAGAAAATATTACTGGTTTCTTCACAAAATTTGGAGATGGTGGTGCAGATATTTTGCCCCTTTTCCGTTTGAATAAACGCCAAGGAAAACAATTGCTTAAGGCCTTAGGAGCTGATCCTGCTCTTTATGAGAAAATCCCAACAGCAGATTTGGAAGAAGAAAAACCAGGAATAGCAGATGAAGTAGCGCTGGGTGTCACCTATAATGAAATCGATGATTACCTAGAAGGCAAACAAGTGAACCCAGAAGCTCAAGCCACTATTGAAAAATGGTGGTACAAAGGCCAACACAAACGCCACTTGCCAATCACAGTATTTGATCATTTTTGGGAGTAAAAAGGTCCAGTGGACCTTTTTAGCCCGAGTCTTAAAATAGGAAAACGAGGTAGAAATCGGTAACTCGTAGAATTCAATTTCGTAGTCTTCTCACCATACAATATTGTGAAAAGCATCAAAAAGAAGGGCGGTTTCATCCGTCCTTTTCTTCTAGATTAAAGTAACCAACTTGCAAAGTTCAAGTTGCATGAAAAAATGAAGGGAGACAATCTATGAATCATCTTGGAAGTCTTGCCATAGAGACAGAGCATTTATACTTGAGGCCTTTCGTTTTGGAGGATGCACCAGCGATGTTTGAAAATTGGGCTTCTGATCCTGAAACCCTGAACTATGTCACCTGGGATGCCCATGCATCTTCTGAGAGAACCAGAGAATCGATCAAAAGATGGATCGAACAGTATCTTAAACCAGATACTTATAAATGGGCGATCTGTTTGAAAACATCACCGGATCAGGTAATTGGAGATATTAGTGTGGTTTCTCAAGACCAGGAAAGTCAATCATGCGAGCTAGGTTATATCCTTGGCAAGAAATTCTGGGGGCAGGGATTCATGACAGAAGCGCTCACAGCTGTGTTAGATTTCTTATTGAACGAAGTCGGATTTAAAGAAATCAAAGCCACTTATGTCAGTTTAAATCCTGCCTCAGGGAAAGTCATGGAAAAGGCAGGAATGCAGTATGTAGAAACCATCCCTCATGCCATTCAACGCAAAGGATATTGTGGGGATAAAATCATCTATTCTATACAGAATCCCTCTCTATAGGGTGATTTTTACTTGAAGATTCTGCTCAAAGGATTATAATAGTAAATAACGAAAAAAGGAGATTGCTATGTCAGAATTAACGAAAGAATTTACAGACCAGCTCTATGCTAATTATGAAGCAAATGTGAAATATGCGGCTCTTGAAAATGCTGTTACCCACAATGGGATCCATGCATCGCTTGAAACGCGCAAGAGTGCAGTAGAAAATACACCAGTTTTTTCACTTGATTTGACCAAGGATAAGGTGACAAACCAAAAAGCATCTGGGCGTTGTTGGATGTTTGCGGCTTTAAATACCTTCCGTCACAAGATGATTTCAAGCTTCCAATTGGAGGATTTTGAATTGTCTCAAGCACATACTTTCTTTTGGGATAAGTATGAAAAATCAAACTGGTTTTTGGAGCAAGTGATTGCTACAGCAGACCAAGAATTGACCAGCCGTAAGGTGGCTTTTCTCCTACAAACCCCACAACAAGATGGCGGTCAATGGGATATGGTGGTATCCCTCTTTGAGAAATACGGGGTGGTTCCAAAATCAGTTTATCCAGAATCGATTTCTTCAAGCAATAGCCGGGAATTGAACACCTACCTCAATAAACTCTTGCGTCAAGATGCGCAAATCTTGCGTGATTTGATTCACTCAGGCGCAGATAGTGAGGCAGTTGCGAGCAAGAAACAAGCGCTGTTGCAAGAAATTTTTAACTTCTTGGCTATGTCTTTAGGATTGCCTCCACGTGAATTTGACTTTTCATACCGTGATAAGGACAACCAATTCCATAGTGAAAGTGGCTTAACTCCACAAAGCTTCTACAAAAAATATGTAGACCTTCAATTAGACGATTACGTCTCTATTATCAATGCCCCAACTACAGACAAGCCATATGGAAAATCTTACACCGTAGATATGCTGGGCAATGTTGTTGGTAGCCGTCCAGTCCGCTACCTAAATGTTCCAATGGATCGATTGAAAGAATTAGCCATTGCTCAAATGAAAGCAGGAGAAACTGTCTGGTTTGGTTCAGATGTAGGCCAAGTCAGCAACCGTAAAGCCGGAATCCTGGCAACAGATGTCTACGATTTTGAAGCAGGCATGGATATTCATTTGACACAAGACAAGGCGGGTCGCTTGGACTATGCAGAAAGTCTCATGACACATGCTATGGTCTTGACAGGGGTTGATTTAGACGAAGCAGGTCAGTCTCGTAAATGGAAGGTTGAAAATTCATGGGGAGACAAGGTCGGTACAGATGGTTACTTTGTGGCTTCTGATGCTTGGATGGATGAATATACCTACCAAATCGTGGTTCGTAAAGAATTCCTAACAGCAGACGAATTAGCAGCCTATGAAGCAGAACCAATTGTCCTAGCACCGTGGGATCCAATGGGAGCTTTGGCAAAATAATGATACAGAAAAGAGCCGAAAGGCTCTTTTCAGATTGAAGACAAAATATCTTAAAAACTTTCCTTAGGTGAGTACGGACGTCAGCGAACTTCTTTAAAGTTCCATGACTAATTATTGAGTCTAAGGTCTCAATAATTCCGAGTGCCTGAAACAATAACGTTTCAAGCACTTTTCTCACAGCGGAAAGTTTCAGTATTTTCTTAAATCGATTTAAATATTGGAACTCAATTTTGTTTTTTGCAGAATCACTTAACTTATTTTGCTTTAAAATAGTTTGTCTACATTCTAATAAGAGCCGAAAGGCTCTTTTTTTTTTTATATACTCAAAAATAAAAAAGCTGGGAAGTCTAACTAAATAAATCAGATTTTATTCGTTCTGGTTTTTTAACCATTGTTTTAAAAAAAGCCGGGCAAAAGCCCGACTTCTCCATTCTATTATTCGTTATGATTGTTAGAGTCTTGCGAAGAAGGCTCAGATGGTTTAGATTGATTTTCTTCGTTCGAAGAGCTAGACGATGGTTCTTCGTACGAATACTGATCAGTGGAATAACTTGGCTCATAGTAGTAGTTATTGTAGTTGTTCTTACCATTGTTTAAGTAGAGATAAGAACCACTTCGATACAGTCCACTTGGTTGCGTCCAATCCGTATGACCAGAGTTATTATTATTAGCAAGATAGAGCATCATTTGACGGTAGACATCCGTTGCGACCTGTATTCCATTATCCAATACTGGTGTAAAGCGATTGGAATAACCTGTCCATACTGCCATGGCATATTCAGGAGTGTAGCCTACAAACGATTCATCCGGTGTTACAATATTTGAATAAGCATTTTTTGTCAATTTACCGATTTCGTTATCAGCATAGTTTGATGTACCTGTCTTACCAGCTTGGTAGATTCCCGAAATGGCAGCATTTGTACCGGTACCAGACAAGAGAACTGTCTTCATCATATCTGTCATCATGTAGGCAGTTGTTGCTTTCATTGCACGAGTTCCTTCGGACTCAAATTCCTTGGTTGTGCCATCACTAAAGACAACCCGACTAACATAGGATGGTTTGTAATAGGTACCGCCATTGGCAAAAGCAGCATAGGCAGCTGCCATTTTCTCACTGCTGGCTCCGTATTTGTTGCTAGAATCGCTAGTGTTACTCGAGATAGCGTTGGCGTAAACCATTTCTGGGTAATCGATCCCTAATCCATTGAGGAATTTCTTAGCTTGTTTAAGACCAACTTTTTCCAGGGCCTTCACCGCAGGCACGTTACGAGATTGTTGAATTGCGTAGGTAATGGACATGCTACCATAGTATGAACGGTCCCAGTTGTAGACAGGCGTTGATGAATGAGGGAAGTTGTATGGCGCATCTGTTGTAGTAGCTGCTGTAGAGGTATATTCCTCATGTTCAAGAGCTGGTGCGTAATCTGTGATTGGTTTCATTGATGAACCCCAGTCACGGTTCGTTTCAACCGCTTGGTTTGTACCAAAGGAAACATTGCTGGATTGGTGACGAGAACCCAGCTGAGCAATGACTTTACCAGTATTGACATCAATAACGGTAGAAGCTACTTGCATTTCATCATCCGGGTAATTGACATATTCATCTGTATTGTAGATATCCCATAGTTTCTTTTGAGCTTCTGTATCCACGTTTGTATAGACATCCATTCCGGTTGTCAACAAATTGTAGCCCGTTTCTTCTTCGACTTGCTCGATCACTTCTTTTAGGTAATTATCCATATAGGCTGGGTAACTGCTTGAAGAACTGAGACTTTGCAGACCATCTGTAACAGGTGTATTGACCGCTGCTTCGTATTGTTTGTTAGAAATGGTCTTCATATCGAGCATTTCTTTTAATACTAAGTTTCGGCGCTGTTGCGCTGCTTCAGGATGGGAGTATGGATCGTATTGGTTTGGTGCTTGGGGCATCCCTGCAAGGAGTGCCAATTGAGGGAGCGAAAGATCTTTTAGATCTTTTCCGTAATAACTTTTCGCAGCTGTCTGCATTCCGTAGTTCCCATTCGCCATAAATACTTTATTGACGTAATAGGTCAAGATTTCTTGTTTGGTTGCTTTCTTTTCCAATTGGGTTGCTAACCAAGCTTCTTGGATCTTACGAGAGAGGGTACGGTCAGAGGCCGAAGTGGAGAAATAGGTTAATTTGATCAATTGTTGCGTCAAGGTTGACCCACCTTGACTTCCTCCTCGTAAGTTGTGAAGGAAGGAACCGCCGATCCGAATGATGTCGACCCCACGGTGATTGAAGAAACGGTGGTCTTCAATCGCAACGATAGCATTGACCAAATCAGTAGGGATTTCATTGGCTGTGACATTGATTCGTTTCTCAGCCCCCAAATCTGCGATCAAGTTATTTTGGTTGTCATAGATCTTACTAGATGTTGTTGCAACCAAATCTTTTTCAGACAAGGTTGGTGCTTTCATAGCATAGTAACTAAATATTAGTCCACCAAGGACAAATAAAAGTAAGAAAAATGAAATGGCTGCGATCGCAACATATTTCAACCATTGAATGACTGTTTGTTTATTCATTTAAATACCGCCTAGAAGTTTCTGTTCGATAATATCAAGATAAGGAACGCTCGGAAGTCGATTCTCATCTACTAGAAAGCCGTGCTCCTGAATATAGGAGAGGGGCATGGATTTACTACCATGATCGATGTTGTAATAGTGAATTAATGCAGGAGCAGGTAGTAAGTAGGTTTCACTCAACTTTGCAAAATGCAAGAGAACGAAACAGATACCGCCTTGTTGGACAACCGCCTCCATATGATCGATCTGATGTTGATGAAAATTTTTCATCGGCATTGATTGCTTTTGCTGTGTTTCCTTAGCTTCAAAATCGATATAGCGTCCCTTGTATACTCCAGAATAGTCTGTCGTTGAGGCTTGCCTGAAATAGGCTTCAACAATCTTTGCCCGACTGCGACGTGGATAATCTACTTTCACGATTTGAATCGGTGTTGGTTTTTTATGGATGACTGCCAGACCTCGAGAAAGATAGTATTGATTACTTTCATTGATCATTTTTTCAAATGTCATCCCACGATTCGCAAAGTCGACTGGATGTTTCCTTTGTGTAGAGACCAAGGTTTTTTTGGCTACTTTATGTGGATAGTTGACCATAGTTCTCCTTATTGGTACAATTACATCACTCTATTATATCATAAATTAGAATAATGAGGAAAAAATGAATACCATACTTGTTGCAGGTTATAAGAGTTTTGATGTGGGCGTCTTTTCCAATAAAGACCCTCGACTGACCATTATCAAAAAAGCCATTGAAAGAGATCTTCGTCGTTTATTTGAAGAAGGAGTGAAATGGCTGGTCTTTTCTGGTAATTTGGGATTTGAGGCTTGGGTACTAGAGGTCGCCTTTGCATTAAAAAAAGATTACGATTTTCAAATGGCGACGATCTTCCTATTTGAGAATGTTGGCGAAAATTGGAATGAAAGCAATCAGGAATTATTAGCACGCTTCAAACAGGTGGATTTCGTGAAATATGCCTATCCCCACTATAGCAATCCGGGTCAACTAAAAGAATACAATCAGTTTTTGATAGATAACGCGGATGGAGCTTATGTTTTTTATGATCCAGAAAATGAAACCAATTTAAAATATCTTTACAAAATGATGGTAGAAAAAGAACCATTTTATGTCAAACAATTAAGTTTTGATGACTTAAATGAACTTGCTGAAAATTTTTACGAAAACTAAGTGTTATACCTTGATTTTTCTTACCATTTTTTTATATAATTGAGATGATGAACTAGATTGGAGAGAGTAATGGCGAGTATTATTTTTACTGCGAAAGATATTTTTGATCAAGATTTCAAACGAGAAGTTCGTGGTTATAATAAAGATGAAGTAAATGAATTTTTGGATGATGTCATAAAAGACTATGAAACCTATGCTGCTTTGGTGAAAGAATTGCGTGAAGAAAACGCCCGCCTTCGTGAAGAACTTGCCCAAAAAGCACAGGAAACACCACAAACATCTCCGATTGCTAGCACTGCTACGCAAGAATTCCCGCAAGTGACAACAGCGACGAACTTTGATATTCTCAAACGTCTCAATCGTTTGGAAAAAGAAGTTTTTGGGAAACAGATCGTAGATCGCGATTATTAATCCCATAGATTGTGCAATTTTTGGATAATCGCGTGAGAGAATCCTCTCATGAGGAAAGTCCATGCTAGCACAGGCTGTGATGCCTGTAGTGTTTGTGCTAGGTGAATCCATAAGCCTAGGGACTTGGTATTCAAGTTACGGCGAGTGAAGGAGCTAAGTCTAAGGATAAGCTCTAGTAACTCTGAAAGTGCCACAGTGACGTAGTTTTTAGGGAAACCTAAAAAGTGGAACGCGGTAAACCCCTCAAGCTAGCAACCCAAACTTTGGTCGGGGCATGGAATGCGTGGAAACGAACATAGCATTCTGACTGGAAACAGTAGACAGATGATTATCGAAGGAAATGGTACCTAGTCATTTCTGGAACAAAACATGGCTTATAGAAAATTGCATATAGGTTGATGAGGTGGAGAGAGATCTCAACCTCCTTTTTTAAAGTGATAGGAATAAGATGAAAAAACAATTTGAATTGATTGCAACGGTCGCTGCTGGCTTAGAGGCTGTTGTTGGTCGAGAACTACGTGATCTCGGCTACGATTGCCAGGTTGAAAATGGACGGATTCGATTTCAAGGAGACCGTCGAGCAATCATAGAGACCAATCTCTGGTTGCGCGCGGCTGATCGAGTAAAAATTGTGGTTGGGACTTTTCCAGCCAAAACCTTCGAAGAACTCTTTCAAGGTGTCTTTGCTTTGGATTGGGAAAATTATTTGCCTTTAGGAGCACGTTTTCCCATTTCTAAGGCTAAATGTGTCAAATCAAAACTTCATAATGAACCTAGCGTTCAGGCCATTTCGAAAAAAGCAGTGGTTAAAAAGTTACAAAAACATTATGCCCGCCCAGAAGGTGTTCCTCTCATGGAAAATGGGGCAGAGTTCAAGATCGAAGTATCGATCCTTAAAGATCAAGCCACTGTCTTGATTGACACCACTGGTAGTAGCCTCTTCAAACGTGGTTATCGGACTGAAAAAGGGGGAGCCCCTATTAAGGAAAATATGGCAGCAGCAATTCTTCTGCTGTCAAACTGGTATCCAGATAAACCCTTGATTGACCCGACATGTGGTTCTGGAACGTTTTGTATTGAGGCGGCAATGATTGCGAGAAATATGGCACCTGGTTTACGTCGGACCTTTTCTTTTGAAGAATGGAACTGGATGGATGATCGCTTGATTCATGAAGTCCGTCAAGAAGCAAGCAGAAAAATCAATCGCGAGATCGAATTGGATATTATGGGAACCGATATCGATGCACGGATGGTTGAGATTGCCAAAGAAAATGCCCAGAAAGCGGGCGTTAGCAGTGATATTACTTTCAAACAAATGCGAGTCCAAGATCTTCACTCAGATAAGATCAACGGGGTGATTATCTCCAATCCTCCATATGGAGAACGCTTATCCGATGATGAAGGTGTGACGAAATTGTATACTGAAATGGGGCACGTATTTGCACCTCTCAAAACCTGGAGTAAATTTATCCTAACCAGTGATGAAGGTTTTGAATCTAAATTCGGTAGTAAAGCAGATAAAAAACGAAAACTTTATAACGGAACCCTAAAAGTTGATCTCTACCAATATTTTGGGGAACGAGTAAAACGGCAGATTAAGGCATAGAAAGGATTTTTATGACAGAGAAGGATAAAAAGCCATTAGAGCAAGAAACAGAATCAATTTTAGAGTTTGAAGATGCTAAAGAGATGACGATTGGGCAGGCCAATCGAAAGGCAGAAGAAATCGAAGCAGGTGTCACTGAAGGTGATAATGTCTTAGACAAATACATCAAACAACACCGAGCAGAAATTGAAGCTGAAAAATACGATACAAAAATTTTGGCCAAAGAAGAATTGGCTAAAGCTGAAGAGTTGGCAGCTACAGAAACAGTTGCTGAAGTAGCTGAAGCAGTGGAGGAGCCGGAAGTGACGGAAACGGTCTTGGAACAAAGGCCTGAAATGGATGCTATCTCAACTGAATTACCTGCTAAGATTAAATTTGGTCCCACACCAACTGAACCAATTGTAGAAGCTGAGGAACTTCCTGAGGAAACACCAAGCAATGCGGGCAAACGAATCAAAGCGGTTCTATACTCTGCCTTAGGTCTTGCGATTGTCGGTTCGGCCATTTTTGTGACCTATAACTGGATGCACAGTCGTGGAAAATCTGGTGGTACAACTGTTGTATCGTCTTCATCTAGCAAGTCATCTTCTACTTCTAAATCAAGTAGCAGTGAAACACAGGCTCAAAAATTGGAAGAGTTTACCAAAGCCTACGATGCCTTTTTTGTAGATGAATCAAAAAGTGCTCTTAAAAATGATAAATTCGGAGACTTGGAAAATCTGAAGAAACTGCTGGACAAATTAGAAGGAAGCAGTGATTATAATGCGGCTAAAACAAAATATGAAGACCTTGTGAAGCAAGTTTCTGCCATTCAAAAAGTGAATTCTCAATTTAGTTCTCCAGTCATCAAAGATGGAGTTCTTGATGCAACTGCCAAAGCGAAAAGTGATGCGACCTTTGCAGAAACAAAGACAGGCAATGAAAAATTAGATAGCTTATTGAATGAGGCGGTTGCGCAAGGACGTTCACAACAAGTTGCGACACCGGCACCAGTGACAGGGACAGGTGGTACAGATACTTCTAATGCAACTCCAGCCCCAGCTCAAGCAGCAACGCCTACGGCCCCAGCTGTCAATGCTGCTACAGGTAGTGCAGGAACGGCAAACCCAGGCTATTCAGGGTACGGTCTTCCAAGCGATGGTGTCCCACTTCAACGGAACTTGAGCCGTGTGCCATATAACCAAGCAGCTATCAATGATGTCAATAACCCGGCTTGGGTGTTTGGTGATGGGATCCTTGAAAAAGTATTGAACATTGCTCGTAAACGTGGGCATATCACTGGCAATCAATACATTTTAGAGCGTGTCAATATCATTAACGGTAATGGCTATTACAACCTCTTCAAACCAGATGGAACCTATCTCTTTAGTATCAATGCCAAGACTGGTTATTTCGTAGGAAACGGAAAAGGTCATTCAGATGCTCTGGATTATTAATGCTTGATCAGACATCCCCTTTTTGGGAAAAATGACAATAAAAAAGGATGAACCAGAGGTTCATCTCAGATTGAAGACAAAATCATCTTAAAAACTTTCCTTAGGTGAGTACGGACGTCAGCGAACTT
Source organism: Streptococcus parasanguinis (assembly GCA_032572035.1). GTDB lineage: Bacteria > Bacillota > Bacilli > Lactobacillales > Streptococcaceae > Streptococcus > Streptococcus parasanguinis_AB. Next base: position 19,991 of record JAWGXY010000007.1, on the reverse strand, counting down.
CTTTGAAGTTCCATGACTAATTATTGAGCCTACGGTCTCAATAATTCCGAGTGTCTGAAACGTTATTGTTTCAGACACTTTTCTCACAGCGGAAAGTTTCAGTATTTTCTTAAATCGATTTAAAAATTGGGACTCAATTTTATTTTTTTGCAGAATCACTTAGCTTATTTTACTTTAAAATAGTTTGTCTACATTCTAGGATGAACCATAGGTTCATCCTTTTTCGTATTAAACAATATGACGTTCAAATGGATCGTCAGAAATTCCTTGATCTAGAATCAGGCGACACCATTCTTTGGCTGAGAAGAGGCTGTGGTCCTTGTAATTTCCACAAGACTCAATAGTTGTGCCTGGGACATCCTCCCAAGTGCTGACAGATGCAATTTCTTCTAAAGAATCTTTGATTACTTTAGCAATTTCCGTACTCGAATGTTGTCCCCACATGATCATATGAAAACCGGTGCGACATCCAAAAGGGGAACAATCAATCATACCATCGATGCGTTTGCGAATGAGCATCGCAAGAAGGTGCTCGATCGTGTGAAGCCCTGCCGTTGGAATCGCATTTTCATTCGGCTGCACTAGGCGAATATCAAAGTTAGAGAGGATGTCTCCTTTGGGTCCAGTTTCTTCCCCAATCAAGCGTACATAGGGAGCCTTCACAGCTGTGTGGTCCAATTCAAAACTTTCAACAATTACTTCTTTTGTCATACTCAAATCCTTCTTTGTTTTTCTTGATTATAGCATAAAAAAGCAGATTCAACAAAGTGGAAATAAATGAATTCCTCACAGATGTTCCATGAAAGAAAAGACTATAAAAGAACAAGCGTTAAGCAAAAATATAAAAGGTTTTTCCTGTTTTTTTAGATTGTTAATTTTAGTAATTTATGGTAAAATGTAAAAGAATTTTTAATTCAACTAATTAAATAGATTTGGGGTAAAAGCATGAATTTTCTTATTACAGGTGTTTTTGCCGCGGTCATTGGTTTAGTCATTGGATATGTGGGAACTGCTCTTAAAATGAAAGCTTCAAAAGAAGCTGCGGAACTCACCCTTTTGAATGCTGAACAAGAAGCAACGAATTTACGTGGACAGGCTGAACGCGAAGCCGATTTGATTTTAAAAGAGGCGAAGCATGAGTCAAGTTCACTTAAAAAAGAAGCACTTTTGGAGGCAAAGGAAGAAGCCAGAAAATATCGTGAAGAGGTCGATGCTGAGTTTAAGTCAGAACGACAAGAATTGAAGCAATTAGAAAGCCGTTTGGCAGAACGTGCTAGCAATCTTGATCGCAAAGACGACATTTTAACAAGCAAAGAACAGTCTCTTGAACACAAAGAGCAAAGTCTTACAGATAGAACTAAACACATTGATACGCGTGAACAACAGCTGGAAGAGCTTGAACACAAGAAAGTAGAAGAACTGGAACGTGTCGCTGCTCTAAGTCAAGGAGAAGCGCGTGACATTATTTTGAGTCAGACGGAAGAGCAACTTTCAAAAGAAATTGCCTCACGGATTCGTGATGCTGAATTGGAAGTGAAAGAACGTTCTGATAAAATCGCAAAAGACATTCTCGTGCAAGCTATGCAGCGAATGGCAGGTGATTTTGTTGCTGAGCAAACAAACTCAACCGTTCATTTGCCGGACGATAGTATGAAAGGTCGGATTATCGGTCGTGAAGGTCGCAATATTCGTACCTTTGAGAGTTTGACAGGTGTCGATGTGATTATTGATGATACGCCTGAAGTGGTGACCTTGTCAGGGTTTGATCCGATTCGTCGTGAAATCGCCCGCATGACAATGGAGAGCCTTCTCAAAGATGGTCGGATCCATCCAGCCCGTATCGAAGAGCTGGTTGAGAAGAATCGTCAGGAAATTGACAACCGGATTCGTGAATACGGTGAGGCGGCTGCCTATGAAATCGGTGCGCCAAACCTCCATCCAGATTTGATGAAAATCATGGGACGGTTGCAATTCCGTACTTCTTATGGTCAAAACGTTTTGCGTCACTCCATTGAAGTTGCCAAACTTTCTGGTATTATTGCTAGCGAGTTGGGTGAAAATGCTACCTTGGCACGACGTGCAGGATTCTTACATGATATCGGTAAAGCAATTGACCGTGAAGTGGAAGGAAGTCACGTCGAGATTGGAACTGAATTGGCACGGAAGTACAAGGAACACCCAGTGGTGGTCAATACTATTGCCAGTCACCATGGAGATGTGGAACCTGAAAGTGTTATCGCAGTCATTGTCGCTGCAGCAGATGCCTTGAGTGCGGCTCGACCTGGAGCACGAAGTGAGTCACTTGAAAGTTACATCAAGCGTTTGCAAGATCTTGAAGAAATTGCAAACAGCTTTGAAGGAGTTAAGACAAGTTTCGCCCTTCAAGCAGGACGTGAAATCCGTATTATGGTGAGCCCTGAGGCAATCAAGGATGATAAAGTGACGATCTTAGCTCATGATATTCGTGAGAAGATAGAGTCAAATCTTGAATATCCTGGAAACATTAAGGTTACCGTTATTCGAGAATTGCGTGCAGTCGATTACGCAAAATAAACAAAAAGCTTGAGATCTAGTATCTCAAGCTTTTTGAATGAAAAAAATCAGTTGAAAATTAGGCCGATTTTTGTTACACTAGATAGAAAGACATTGAAGGAGAAATCATGGCGGATCGTGGCTTATTAATTGTATTTTCTGGCCCTTCAGGGGTTGGAAAAGGAACGGTCAGACGAGAAATTTTTGAAAACTCGGACAATCAGTTTCAGTATTCTGTATCGATGACGACGCGTGCACAACGTCCAGGTGAAGTGGATGGTATCGATTATTTTTTCCGTACACGTGAAGAATTTGAAGATTTGATCCGTCAAGGGCAAATGTTAGAGTATGCTGAGTACGTTGGAAATTACTATGGGACTCCTTTAACTTATGTGAATGAAACCTTGGACAAAGGAATTGATGTATTCCTTGAAATTGAAGTTCAAGGTGCGCTCCAAGTAAAGAAAAAAGTGCCAGATGCAGTTTTTATCTTCTTAACCCCGCCTGATTTGGATGAATTACAAGATCGATTAGTGGGACGCGGAACAGATAGTGCAGAAGTCATTGCGCAACGGATTGAAAAAGCAAAAGAAGAAATCGCCATGATGCGTGAATATGACTACGCAATTGTGAACGATGAAGTTCCTCTTGCTGCTCAACGTGTCAAACGTGTGATCGAAGCAGAACATTTCCGTGTAGACCGTGTCATTGGGCATTATCTGGATATGTTACCAAAAACACAAACTATTGTGAAGAGATAAATAATTAGAAATTAGGTATAGGAATATGATGTTAAAACCTTCTATTGATACATTGCTTGACAAAGTACCCTCAAAATACTCATTGGTCATACTTGAGGCAAAACGGGCCCACGAATTGGAAAGTGGTGCAGTGCCAACTCAAGAATTCCAATCGGTCAAATCAACATTACAAGCGCTTGAAGAAATCGAGTCAGGAAACGTAGTTGTTCACCCGGATCCAGAAGCAAAACGTGAAGCGCTTCGTCGTCGGATTGAAGCAGAGCGAATCCGCAAAGAAGAAGAAGAGCGCAAAATTAAGGAACAAATTGCCAAAGAAAAAGAAGATGGTGAAAAAATTTAAGGTTGGGGACTTCTCAATCTTATTTTTTGCTATTTAAAGGGTTCCGTGATAAAGTAAAGCTCATATGATAGAGGCTGGAGGTGAAAAAGTGATAGCAAAAGTCATCGTAGATGTCCCATTGATGCAGACAGATAAACCCTATTCCTATCAGATTCCATCAGAATTTGAAGATATGGTTGAGGCGGGAATGCGAGTTCATGTTCCCTTTGGTAAAGGGAATCGCCTCATTCAAGGGATTGTGGTAGACGTTGTAGAAGAGGCAGATACAAGCGAGGAATTGAAGGCGATTGGAGAGGTATTAGACTACACTCCTGTCTTAAATCAAGAGCAGTTCTGGTTGGCAGATCAATTGCGAAAAAGTGTCTTTTCCTACAAAATAACGATTTTAAAAGCCATGCTTCCCTCACTTCTTAATTCCAGTTATGACAAGATTTTGTATCCTCAACCATCTTTGGATCCAACTCTCAAAGTGAAACTTTTTGGTGAAAAAAATGAAGTTTCTTTTTCTTCTCTAGATGCGGCCGATCAAGCCCAAGTGATGCGGTTGGTCAGAAAAGGAGATTTGGTACTTGAATACAAGGCCAAGGATAAGAAACAAATTAAAACAGAAAAATGGTATCGCGTTAACCAGGAAGGATTAAAAGAACTTCAACTATCAGCGAGAGCTAAAAAAAGGCTAGCATTGAAAGAGCGCCTGTTACTAGAGCAAGGGGAGCAACCTTTAGCAGGATTGTATCAGGATTTTTCACGAGAAGTAGTGGCCTATTTTATTGATCAGGGTGTTTTAGAAATAACAGAACGAGAAGTGAATCGGGCGGCTGCATATTATGAAGGCAAAGGACAGACCCAGGCTCTGCTTTTAAATTCAGAGCAAGCAAAAGCTGTCGAAACAGTAGTTTCTCAAATTGGGAAAACATCAAAGCCTTTTTTATTAGAAGGTGTGACTGGAAGTGGGAAAACAGAAGTTTATCTGCAGATTATTCAAGAAGTTCTAAATAAGGGGAAAACGGCTATTATGTTGGTTCCTGAGATTTCCCTAACGCCACAGATGACGGATCGTTTTATCTCTCGTTTTGGTCAGGAAGTAGCCATTCTACACTCGGGCTTATCAAATGGTGAGAAGTATGATCAATGGCGAAAAGTTGAACGTGGGGAGGCCAAGGTAGTCGTTGGAGCACGCTCAGCCATCTTTGCTCCCTTAAAAAACATCGGAGCGATTATTATTGATGAGGAGCATGAGGCTTCCTACAAACAAGATAGTAATCCACGCTACCACGCAAGGGAAGTCGCAGTCCTAAGGGCTCAGTACAATCAAGCAGTCTTGCTTCTTGGATCTGCTACTCCAAGTCTAGAATCACGGGCTCGTGCAACAAAAGGAGTTTATGAATTAATTCGTCTCACCCAGCGGGCCAATCCGGCAGCCAAAATTCCAGAAGTTAAAGTCGTTGATTTCCGTGATTATATTGGCCAAAATGAAGCTGGTAACTTCACTCCGGTTCTAGTGGAAGCTATTGCTGATCGCTTGCAGAAAAAAGAGCAGGTCGTCTTGATGTTGAACCGCCGTGGTTATTCCAGCTTTGTCATGTGTCGCGAGTGTGGAACTGTGGATACTTGTCCCAATTGTGATATCTCACTGACCCTCCACATGGATACTAAAACCATGAACTGTCATTATTGTGGCTATAGCAAAGCGATTCCTCGACACTGTCCAAATTGCCAAAGTCCTTCCATTCGTTATTACGGGACAGGAACACAAAAAGCCTATGATGAATTACAAGAGATCTTTCCTGAGGCTAAAATTTTGCGTATGGATGTGGATACTACCCGAAAAAAAGGGAGCCACGCAGCAATATTAGATGCTTTCGGGAATGGAGAAGCGGATATTTTATTAGGGACGCAAATGATTGCGAAGGGCTTGGATTTTCCAAATGTGACGTTAGTGGGTGTCTTGAATGCGGATACTTCTTTAAATTTACCGGATTATCGATCCTCAGAGAGAACCTTTCAACTCTTGACTCAGGTGGCAGGAAGGGCCGGACGAGCAGAGAAAGAAGGAGAGGTTATCATTCAGAGCTACAACCCCAATCATTATGCGATTCGATTTGCCAAAAACCAAGATTATGAAGGCTTTTTTGCCTATGAAATGCAGATTCGCCGGCAGTTAGGCTATACGCCTTATTACTTCACAGTTGGGTTAACCCTATCCCATAAGAGTGAGGAAATTGTGATGGAGAAGTCACATCAGGTCATGGAAATTCTCCGATCTGGCTTATCTGATCAGGTCCAAATCTTAGGACCAACACCTAAACCAATTGCACGCACACATAATTTGTATCATTATCAAATCATTGTGAAATATCGTTTCGAAGAAGGCATGACACAGGTCTTGAATCAAATCCTAGAATTTACACAAGAAAGAGGCAATCAAGATCTACGTGTCAGTATTGATAATGAACCTCAAAGCTTTATGTAAGGAAGAAAGAAATGACAAAATTAATTTTTATGGGAACGCCTGATTTTTCAGCGACGGTTTTAAAGGGATTGTTAGCAGATTCGCGCTATGAAATTTTGGCAGTTGTGACGCAACCAGACCGCAAAGTAGGTCGTAAAAAAGAGATTCGAATGACCCCGGTGAAGCAGGTAGCTTTAGAACATCGACTACCAGTTCTTCAGCCGGAGAAATTATCGGGTAGTCCAGAAATGGAAACGCTCTTATCACTAGATGCAGATGGAATTGTGACCGCTGCTTTTGGACAATTTTTACCGACAAAATTGTTGGAGAACTTCCAATTCGCGGTGAATGTCCACGCGTCTTTATTACCTAAATATAGAGGTGGAGCTCCCATTCACTATGCCCTGATCAATGGTGACGAAGAAGCTGGGGTTACAATTATGGAAATGGTCAAGGAAATGGATGCCGGAGACATGATTGCAGCTCGTTCTCTCCCAATTTTAGATGAGGACAATGTGGGAACTTTGTTTGAAAAATTGGCAGTCCTTGGACGTGACTTACTCCTAGATACTTTGCCAGCTTACCTAGCAGGGGAGATCAAGCCAAGTCCACAAGATCCAAGTTTGGTCACATTTTCACCGAATATTTTACCGGAAGAAGAGGTTTTGGACTGGACAAAAACCAATCGCCAAGTCTTTAACCAGATTCGGGGGATGAATCCTTGGCCGGTCGCTCATACGTTATTAAATGGGCAACGCTTCAAAGTTTATGAAGCAGAGCTATGCGAAGGAAATGGAAATCCAGGAGAAGTGATTGCTTTGACTAAAAAAGAGTTGCTGGTCGCTGCAGGAGAAGGAGCGCTGTCCCTCAAAGTTGTGCAGCCGGCAGGAAAACCTAAAATGTCCATCACAGACTTTTTGAATGGCGCTGGCCGTCAATTGAAAGTAGGAGATCACTTTGGAAGTTAAACAAATGAATGCGCGTGAACAGATCGTTCGAGTGTTAGAAGAGGTTTTTGAACAGGGAGCTTATTCTAATATTGCACTAAATCAAGCGCTAGAACACTCTCAACTTTCAGATAAAGATAGAAGCTTTGTTACGGAAGTTGTATACGGTACGGTAGCACGGAAGATAACACTCGAGTGGTATCTCGCCCACGTAATTGAAGACCGGACGAAATTAGATCCTTGGCTCTATTATCTTTTGATGATGAGTTTGTATCAACTTGTCTATTTAGACCGAATTCCTGATCATGCCATCGTCAATGAAGCTGTCCGGATAGCAAAACGTCGTAAAGAAGGCAGTGAGAAGTTTGTCAATGCTATTCTTAGAAAGCTCATCCGCGAAGGACTACCAGCTATTGATACAATCAAGCGAAAGAATAAACGTTATTCGGTAGAGTATTCCCTACCTGTATGGTTGGTCAAAGCATTGATCGAAGAATACGGTGAAGAACGTGCTTGTGCTATTTTTAAGAGTCTCTATCAGCGTAATAAATCCAGTATTCGTGTGATTGATCTGGACGAAAAAGAAGAGTTGGCTCAGCTGTTCGAAGCAACCTCCTCTCTACTTGCTTCGTCCGCTCTCGTGAAAGAGCAGGGACATTTTGCGGCGCACTCCTTGTTTAAAGAAGGGCGCATTACTATTCAAGACGAGTCCAGCCAATTGGTGGCACCGACTTTGGATTTGCAAGGAGACGAGTGGGTTTTAGATGCCTGTGCGGCGCCAGGTGGAAAGACAACCCACCTGGCTTCTTATCTCACAACTGGGAAAGTCACAGCCTTGGATCTCTACGACCATAAGCTCAAATTGATTCAAGAAAATGCTAATCGACTCCATGTTGCGGACAAAATTTTGACAAAGAAGTTAGATGCGACAAAAGTCTTTGAAACATTTGGACCTGATGCTTTCGATAAAATTTTGGTGGATGCGCCTTGTTCAGGGATTGGTTTGATACGGAGAAAGCCTGATATCAAGTACAATAAAGAGAGTGCAGATTTTGTATCTTTACAAGCTATTCAATTGGCCATTCTGGATAGTGTTTGTCAAAGTGTGCGTAAAGGTGGTATAATAGTGTACAGTACGTGTACAATTATGGGTAAAGAGAATTTTGAAGTGGTGGACCAATTTTTGAAAAACCATCCAAATTTCGAACAAGTCCCATTGGATCACGAAAGAAAAGATATTCTTAAAAATGATTGTATCCTTATTACACCCGAATTATATGGAAGCGACGGCTTCTTTATCAGTCGTTTTAAGAGAATCTCATAATATCAGGAGGAAACTGACAGTATGGATATTACGATCTTAACCGATGTAGGTCAAAGACGGACAAATAACCAAGACTATGCAAATCAATATAAAAACAAGGCAGGAAAATCTATGGTTTTACTTGCTGATGGTATGGGAGGACACCGTGCCGGAAATATTGCTAGTGAAATGGCAGTCACAGACCTAGGTGCGGCTTGGGTTTCTTCTGAGATCGAGACGGTTAATCAAGTACGGGAATGGTTTGCAGAACATTTAGAAGCTGTGAACCGTCGGATCCATTTAGCTGGGCAAGATGATGAGCACAAAGGAATGGGAACGACACTGGAAGCTTTGGCTTTTGTAGAAGAACAAGTGATTTATGCCCATGTTGGAGATTCGCGGATTGGCCTCATTCGTCAGGGCGAATACCAGCAGTTGACCAGTGACCATTCTCTTGTAAATGCTCTTTTGCGAGCAGGTCAAATCACAGAGGAAGAAGCAGCCCATCATCCTCAACGTAACATCATCACTCAGTCCATTGGCCAAAAAGATGAGTTGGAGCCGGATTATGGTTTGGTGACGGTTGAAGCAGATGATTATATTTTGATCAATAGTGACGGTTTAACTAATATGATTGGCCCGGATGAAATCAGAGATATTGTCTTGAGTGATGTTTCACTGGAAGAAAAAGCTCAAACCTTGATTCGTTTTGCCAATAATGCTGGAGGCTTGGATAATATCACTGTTGTACTGCTCCACTTTACTGAGGAGGACGCAGCATGATTCAAATCGGCAAAATTTTTGCCGGGCGATATAAAATCATCCAACAAATTGGACGCGGCGGGATGGCAGATGTTTATCTTGCGCGTGATTTGATTTTAGATGGGGAAGAAGTTGCAGTCAAGGTACTGCGTACGAATTACCAGACGGATCCCATTGCGGTTGCGCGTTTTCAGCGTGAAGCAAAGGCGATGGCAGAGCTGGACCATCCAAATATCGTTCGGATTACAGACATTGGCGAAGAAGAAGGACAACAATACCTTGCAATGGAATATGTTGCAGGTTTAGACTTGAAACGCTATATCAAAGAAAATGCTCCTTTATCAAATGAAGAAGCTGTTCGTTTGATGGGGCAGATCCTTCTAGCTATGCGTCTTGCCCATACGCGTGGCATTATCCATAGAGATTTAAAACCACAGAATGTCCTCTTGACACCAGATGGAACAGCAAAAGTTTCAGACTTTGGGATTGCAGTGGCCTTCGCAGAGACTAGCTTGACCCAGACCAACTCGATGTTGGGGTCAGTTCATTATTTGTCCCCTGAGCAGGCGCGTGGATCAAAAGCTACGGTGCAAAGTGACATCTACGCTATGGGGATCATTTTCTATGAGATGTTGACAGGACACATTCCTTATGATGGAGATAGTGCAGTCACAATTGCTTTGCAGCATTTTCAAAAGCCACTCCCATCTATTCGTGAAGAAAATAAGAATGTTCCACAAGCTTTAGAAAATGTGGTGATCAAAGCGACAGCTAAAAAACTGACGGATCGCTATAAATCAGTGGCAGAGATGTATGTGGACCTTTCAAGTTGCTTGTCCTACGAGAGAAGAAATGAGAAAAAACTGATTTTTGAAGATCAATCGAAAGCTGATACAAAGACTCTTCCAAAAGTGAGTCCAACTCCAAAGACGGCTCCTGTTCCAATCTCTGAGGTACGCAGTGAAATCAGTTCGGTAGATCCTAATCGACCATTATCTGACCAGCAGACCATGGCACCAAGTAAAAAGCCAAGAAGACGCTTGCGGGCGCGCTACAAGGTCTTGTTTGTTGCCATTGCCCTAGTTCTTGCTGCCTTTACTTTCTTGTTGTATATGAGCCCAGCCAATAAAACCGTTCCAGATGTTTCCGGCAAAACCATTGCCGAAGCTAGAGCGGTTATTGAGGGACAAGACCTTCAAGTCGGTGAAGAGAAAGAAGAGTACAGTGATTCGGTTGCAGAAGGCTATGTCATTCGAACCAATCCAAATGCAGGGGCCCAAAAGAAAGAACAAAGTCGAATTGATTTGATTGTTTCAAAAGGACCAAACAGCTTTGAAATGCCAAATTACGTGGGTGAAACACGGGCAAAAGCAGAAGAAGATTTGAAAAATACTTATAAAGTATCAAGCAAAATGATCACGATTGAAGAAGTTGAGACCTTCGATTATGCTGCAGGGACAGTTCTTGAACAAACTCCAGCTCCAGGAGAGCAATATTCTCTGAATTCAAAAACTAAGATTGTTTTGAAAGTAGCGAAAGAAACGACTTCAATTGAAATGCCAAACTATGTTGGATCAACTTATGATTTTGCTAGAAGTAATTTGATTGAGATCTATGGTATTAAAGAAGCCAATATCGAATTAAGAAAAACAGAACATCTCCCTGATGGGGTAGTTGTTTCTGCCGGTCAAATTGTCAGTCAAACTCCAGAAGTTTCGAGTACGGTGGATATTAACCGAACACGAATTGTTTTGACTGTATATGAGCCTAAAGTGACAGCTTCTTCAAGTACGAAAGCCTCATCAAGTTCTGATACATCTAGTTCATCCTCTGGTGAACGATCAGATACAGAAAGTTCAAGCAGTAGTGCAACTAGTGGAGATTAATAAATCAGTCTAAGACTCAGATGGATTTCTGGGTCTTTTTGATTGTCTGCTATTATCCAACCACAGACGGAAGTCAAATGAGGAAAAATTTGATAAAATAGGAAAAGATGAGGTAGACTATGTGGAAAATACAAATTTTTATTTTCGTTGAAGCCGTTTTGTTAACATTAGCAGCGATCACCATTTTATCAATCGATTTTTCCAGATTTGTTGTCTTGATGGTTCTCTTTTTGCTCCTTTTGTATTACTATTTTGGCAAACAAAAAGCGAATTTTCTATTAATCGCGCTGAGTGTGCTCTTGTTTTTTATCGTGATGCTGAATCCTTTTGTGATTGCAGCCATTTTATTTGCGGTGGTTTATGGTTTATTGATTGCTTACCCTTATATGTATAAGGAAAATGAAGCAGTTGTGTTTGATGTTGAAGAGGATACGAAAATTCGTCAGGAAAAAACTCGATGGATTGGTGATTTACAACATTTTTCAAAGCAAAGTCGAGGGTATCGAGATCTGAATGTGATCCGAGTTTTTGGGAATGACACCCTCCATTTAGAGGAGGTAGCCATTTGCAATTGGGACAATGTAGTGATCATTCGGAAAGGGTTTGGAAATACAAAAATTATCTTACCGATTGATTTGGAATTGCATTTACAAATTAACACCCTGTATGGAGATCTGAAGTTTTTGGATCTTCCTGTCCGTAAAATGAGGAATGAAACCATAGACATTGAAACGGCACACTATCGGAGATCGCACCGTTCTATAAAAATTGTGTTAGTTGGTATTGTTGGGGGTGTTGAGGTGATTCGCGCATGAAGAAATTAGACTATCTCCTATTGTATTTCTATTCCCTAATGGTGGTTGCGGTCATTTGTCATACCATTTTCCATTTTGTTGGTTTTCAGTGGGGCAAACTTCTCTCAGATCTTTCCTTGCTTCAGTCATTCCTATTTTTGGTTTTTAGTCTGACGCTTGCATTGACGGCTTTGGTTGTCTTAATTATCAAAATCACGCAATTTGTAACAGTTCATGCAGTACAACAAAAGGTAGAATCTATCCTGACTGCTTCACAGCGAAAAGAAATTGCCCCCAAAGAATTGAATCAACAGTTAGATTTATTGGACAGCAAATTGCTTCGACTAGAAGAAAATTTACAAAAGAGTGAAAATCGTGTGATGCGAAATGAAGAAGAAATTGTGGAAATCGAGCGTAAGAGAATTGCGCGTGATCTACATGATACGGTTAGTCAAGAATTGTTTGCTGCCAATATGATTTTATCTGGAGTGGCAGCACAGGCTCTTGAGTTAGAGAAAAGTCAGATCCAGCAGCAACTAAATGGTGTGTCAGATATTCTAGGTACAGCCCAAAATGATTTACGCGTCTTGCTCCTACATCTTCGTCCTACAGAATTGGAAGGAAAAAGTTTGGTAGAAGGGATGGAGATGATTTTTAGAGAATTGAAGGAAAAGAGTAACCTAGCAGTTGTCTTCCATCATAATGACGTGAGCATTCCAAAAGAAATGGAAGAACATCTATTTCGGATCGTCCAAGAAATTGTCAGCAATACCTTGAAACACGCTAGAGCTCAACAAATGGATGTCTTTTTGCAACAGGAAGGAAAACAACTTCATTTACGGATGGTAGATGATGGAATCGGATTTGAGCAGGAAAAATTGGAACGATTGAGTTATGGGTTGAAAAATATTCAAGAACGTGTAGAAGACATGGCGGGAACCATTAAAATAAGAACGAGTCCTCAAAAGGGAGTGGCTGTAGATATTCGTGTTCCCCTCCTTGTAAAAGATAAAAATGAAAAGGAAACTGTATGAAAGTATTATTAGTAGATGATCATGAAATGGTCCGATTGGGATTGAAAAGCTTTTTGTCCATGCAAACCGATATTGAGCAAGTCTTAGAGGCACAAAATGGGCAAGAAGGCGTGGAGTTGGCGCTGAAAGAAAGACCAGACGTCATCATCATGGATATTGTGATGCCAGAGCTAAATGGTATCGATGCAACTCTAGCCATCCTAAAAGAGTGGCCGGAAGCTAAAATTGTCATTTTGACGTCTTATTTAGATAACGAAAAGATTTACCCAGTCTTAGATGCAGGTGCAAAAGGGTATATTTTAAAGACCTCGTCAGCAACTGAGATCTTACAGGCTGTCAGAAAGGTTGCAAAGGGAGAATTTGCAATTGAGACAGAAGTTAGTCAAAAAGTTAAGTCACGAAAGAACCATGCTGAATTGCATGATGATTTGACAGCTAGAGAACGAGATATTCTGGCTTTATTGACGAAAGGATATGAAAATCAACGAATAGCAGATGAACTCTTCATTTCTTTAAAAACAGTGAAGACCCATGTCTCCAACATCTTATCCAAATTAGAAGTCAGTGATCGGACGCAAGCAGTCGTCTATGCCTTCCGACACCATCTGGTGAATCAAGAAGATTTTTAAAGGGAAACATGCTATAATAGAGCATGATCATAAGGGGGAGACAAGTGGACGCAAAATTACGTTATAAAGCCAAAAAAGTTAAAATCGTCTTTTTTGATATTGATGATACATTACGTGCAAAAGAAACTGGATTGATCCCAGAATCTGTCAAAGAAGTCTTTCATCAGTTGAAAGAAAAAGGAATCCGAACAGGGATTGCAACGGGTAGAGGGATTTTTGGGGTTGTTCCTGAAATCATGGACTTAAAGCCTGATTTTCTAGTAACCTTAAACGGTGCCTATATAGAAGATACAAAAGGAACTGTGATCTACCAATCACCAATCAATGAAAAAATCGTTTCTTCTTTTGTGGATTGGGCCAAAGAATCCGAGATTGATTATGGGTTAGTGGCTAGTCATCAAGCTGCCCTGTCTAATCGGACACCCTTGATCAGTGATGCTATTGACATCATTTATCCTAACTTACCCGTAGATCCAGATCTGCATTTGAAAGAACCTATTTTCCAAATGTGGACCTTTGATGAACAGGATAGTGAGCTAGAGTTGCCCCCTTTTTTGCAAGAGAACTTGCGCCTAGTTTCGTGGCATCCCCATTCATCAGATGTTGTTCGCTTTGAAGCTTCAAAAGCTTCAGGAGTTTCTCATCTTGTAAATCATTTGGGCTTGAAGCCAGAGAATGTTTTAGTATTTGGGGATGGATTAAATGATCTAGAACTGTTTGATTACGCTGGAATTAGTATCGCAATGGGAAAATCTGCTCCAGAGTTACAAGAAAAAGCTGATTATATCACTAAGAATTTAGAAGAAGATGGCATATTCTATGCCTTAGAGGAGTTAAATATGGTTGAAAAAGAATTGACATTACCACAGTTAGAACTTGCTACGGTTGACGGTCCTGTCGCTGTGATCAAAACCAATCACGGTGAGATGAACATTCAATTGTTCCCGGATCAAGCGCCAAAAACAGTTGCAAACTTTGTAGCTCTTGCTAAGTCTGGCTATTATGATGGTGTCATTTTCCATCGGATTATTAAAGATTTTATGATCCAAGGGGGAGATCCAACAGGCACAGGTATGGGTGGTGAATCCATCTATGGGGAGAGCTTCGAAGACGAATTTTCAAAAGAATTGTACAATATTCGCGGAGCCCTTTCAATGGCAAATGCTGGACCAAACACAAATGGCAGCCAATTCTTTATTGTACAAAATCAACATCTTCCATATTCGAAAAAGGAATTGGTCCGCGGTGGCTGGCCTGAAAAAATCGCAGAAATCTATACGACAGAAGGGGGAACTCCTCACCTAGATCAACGTCATACAGTATTTGGTCAATTGATGGATGAAGCTTCTTTTGCTGTGTTGGATGAGATCGCGGCTGTTGAGACAGGGATGATGGATAAGCCAGTAGAAGATGTCGTGATTGAAACCATCGAAATTGAGGACTAATATGAAAATTGGAGATAAGTTAGAAGGAACCATCACAGGAATTCAACCTTATGGTGCCTTTGTCGAACTAGAGTCGGGTGTCACGGGCTTGATTCATATCTCAGAGATTAGAAGTGGTTATGTAAGTAATATTCAGGATATTCTTTCAATTGGAGAAAAAGTCTTTGTCCAAGTCATCGATGTTGATGAATATTCTAAGAAAGCTAGCCTCTCTTTGAGAACACTAGAAGAAACACCACAACGAAGTATTCGACACCATCGTTTTTCAAATGACCGCCACAAGAGTGGTTTTGCGCCCTTAGCTCAACAGATGCCGACCTGGGTCAAAGAAGGAAAGGTATTCTTTAGCAAACAAGAAAAAAAATAAAAACTTCGATAGGTTGATGAAACCTATCGAAGTTTTTTTGATATAGAGAATTATTCAAATTCGTAAAGGGTAGTGGAAAGGTAACGTTCTCCATTATCTGGTGCAAGAGCAAGAACTTTTTTACCGCTTCCCAATTCTTTTGCGACTTCAATAGCAGCATAGATAGCAGCTGCGCTTGAGATACCGACTAAGAATCCTTCAGCTCCACCGATAGCGCGTGCAAGTTCGAAAGCTTCTTCTGAAGATACGCGACGAACACCATCATATGCATTAGTGTCTAAAGTATTTGGGATAAAGCCTGCTGAAATCCCTTGGATTTTATGTGGTCCAGGTTTTTCACCAGAAAGGACTGCAGATTCATTGGCCTCAACGGCATAGACTTTGACAGCAGGATTATTCTTTTTCAAAGTATGAGAAATACCAGAAACAGTACCACCAGTACCAACACCTGCGACAAAAGCATCTAAACCATCTTTTCCAAAGGCATCAACGATTTCTTGTCCTGTTGTTCTTTCATGTACCTCTGGGTTAGCAGGGTTTTCAAATTGAAGAGGAAGGAAGCCATTTCTTTCTGCAGCGATTGCTTCAGCTTTAGCGATAGCGCCTTTCATTCCTTCACTTCCAGGAGTCAAAACGAGTTCAGCTCCATAGGCTTGGATGATTTTACGACGTTCCACACTCATGGTTTCAGGCATGACAATCACAACTTTGTAGCCTTTAGCTGCGCCAACCCATGACAAACCAATCCCTGTGTTCCCACTAGTTGCTTCGACAATGGTATCACCTTGTTTGATCAACCCATCCGCTTCAGCTTTTTCAATCATGCTCAAAGCAATCCGGTCTTTAACAGATGACCCAGGGTTGAAAGCTTCGAGTTTGACATAGACATCTGCAGCTCCTTCAGGAACAAGACGATTCAATTTGACAATCGGAGTGTTCCCAATCAATTCTGTAATATTTTCATAAATAGCCATAATATACCTCAGTTCTAGGTTTTCTTGATACTAACAAGTATAGTCTCTTGCGAGAAGAATGTAAAATATAGAAATTTTATGGGTGTGATAAAAAAAAACTATCGTTGCCGATAGTATTTTAATTAATTTTCTACAGAAAGTAGGGGTACTTCAACCTCACGAATTCCTTGGTCCTCAATAATGACTTTGCCATTGTAAAATTCGACTAAAGCTGCTGTGATAGAATTTGTGTTTTCTTTATCTACAAAAATAGTTGTCATCACCTGATCTGTAAACATCGGATCTTGTTCTACCAATTGATGGTCTTTTAAGAAATTAGCAAATTCTTGGTATTGAGAATAAGAAAGTGTGATCCCAAGTACCACTTGCTCTTTGATTTCTACCAGTCCAATTTCTCGAACTGCTTGTGCAACACTTCCAGCATAAGCACGAATCAGACCGCCAGCACCTAATTTAATACCTCCAAAATAGCGGGTAACCACGACACAACTATTAGTGATGCGATGATTCTCCAAAACTCCTAACATCGGTACCCCAGCTGTTCCGCTAGGCTCTCCATCGTCACTGGTCCGTTTGATATCACTTTGTTCTC
This sequence comes from Streptococcus parasanguinis, assembly GCA_032572035.1. Classification (GTDB taxonomy): domain Bacteria; phylum Bacillota; class Bacilli; order Lactobacillales; family Streptococcaceae; genus Streptococcus; species Streptococcus parasanguinis_AB. The sequence goes on along the minus strand of JAWGXY010000007.1, from coordinate 3,173 downwards.
CTATGATGAAAGCAGAGCAGTTATGTGTAGCCTTATAGTGTTCCTTTTTGATGGCATTGATAAAATCTCTAGCTTCCTCTTCAGAGGAGACTCGCTTGACATGACAAATGAATTTTGATTTTTTGATTTCTTCTTGAACAGTACCGTTCTCTTTAAATGTAACATATTCCATATTCTTATTTTACAAAAAAAGAATGATTTTCTCCAACTTTTGCGAATTAATAAGTATGAAGATAGAAGATTCTTATGGAAGACTCTTAACGAAGAGTCAAATGACAAATGATCTAAAAGAAATTGCCCAAGAACTTCCAGCTATGGAAAAACAGAATGGAAGGTACCAATGCTTTCGATGTGGCAGTTTGATTGATCAAAAACTGTGGAAGTTGAGTGAGGAGGTGCTGTATTGTAGAGCCTGTATCCAATTGGGAAGGATCCGGAGTGATCAAAAACTTTATGCTATTGCACAGAAAGACTTTGAAGGACAGGAGGTGTTAAACTGGAAGGGAACCTTGACTTCCTATCAACAAGAGGTATCTGAAGGACTTATCCAAGCAGTTAAAGCAGGAAAACATGCCTTGGTACATGCTGTGACAGGAGCTGGGAAAACGGAAATGATGTATCAGGTTGTAGCAACAGCGATCAAGGCAGGAAAAGCAGTCTGTATTGCTACCCCAAGAATCGATGTCTGTATAGAATTGTACGGAAGGATGAAGGAAGATTTTTCCTGCCCCATCTCTTTGCTTCATGGAGAATCGGAGCCCTATTTTAGAACGCCTTTAGTGATCGCTACAACCCACCAATTGCTAAAGTTCTATCAGGCCTTTGATCTCCTTATTATAGATGAGGTAGATGCTTTTCCTTATGTGGACAATCCAATCTTATATAAAGCAGCTCAGAATGCGATAAAAAAAGAGGGGAACACCCTTTATTTAACAGCAACCTCTACAGATGAGTTAGATAAAAAGGTCAAGAAAAAGGAAATCATTCGTTATAGCCTTCCAAGAAGGTTTCATGGGAACCCACTAGTGGTCCCTGAAATAAAATGGGTATCGAAAATGAGAGAAAAAATAGAAAAAGGAAGAATCCCTTACCAACTATTGCAACTGATCAAGAAACAAAGACAGACTCACTACCCATTGTTAATCTTTGTATCTGAAATAGAATTAGGACAACAATTTACTGAGAACTTAAAAAAATACTTTCCCAAAGAAACAGTAGGTTTTGTATCCTCACAGACAACAGACCGTCTACGAATGGTAGAAGAGTTTAGAAACAGGGCCATAACCATGCTAGTCTCGACAACCATTTTAGAAAGAGGAGTGACTTTTCCGTTTGTAGATGTCTTTGTTTTAGAAAGTAATCACAAATTATTTACTAAAAGTGCCCTCGTACAAATTTCAGGAAGGGTCGGTCGAAGTAAAGAAAGACCAACAGGTAAACTACTTTTTCTATCAGATGGCATAACACGAGAAATGAAGAAAGCGATTAAAGAAATAAAGGAAATGAATCAGGAGGCTGGATTTTGAAAGAATGTCTGCTTTGTACTAAAGAGTTAAAAACTGGTGAACATTTCATGGACCTTATTTTTATGAATCAACAAGAAGAATGGATTTGTAAAGAATGCAAAGAAGACTTCGAACAAATTAGCGAAATCCATTGTCCTAGATGTTATAAAGATAAGGAGGAGAAAGTATGTAAAGATTGCGAATACTGGATACAAAAGGGGAATATGGTCGAACATGAAGCATTATATAGATATAATGCAGCAATGAAGGACTATTTCAAGCGATATAAATTTGAAGGAGATCGTTTATTAGGAATGGTATTTGCATATGACATCAAAAAAGCCTTGAAAAAGTATAAAAGCTATACGATAATACCGACTCCAATCAGCCATGAAAAAAAGCAGGAGAGAGGATTCAATCAAGTCTCGACTATACTAGATTTTGCAGAGATAAAGTACAGCAGTCTCTTCCAAAAAGAAGACAGCTTAGCCCAATCAAAAAAAACAAGAGAAGAAAGATTAAAAACCTCTCAACACTTTCAATTAAAAGAAGAGGTTTCAAAAAAGCAGAAATATCTTATCTTTGATGATATCTACACAACGGGCAAAACAATCGAATTAATGAAGCGCCTACTAATTGAAAAAGGTGTGAAAGAAATAAAGACATTTTCAATCGCAAGGTAAAAAAAGATTTGCAAAAACTTTATGAAAGCGTTATAATATACATATAAATAAAAACATAATGTTTAGAAAGTAGGTACTAATATGATTAAATATAGTATCCGTGGTGAAAACCTAGAAGTAACAGAAGCCATTCGCGACTATGTCGTTTCTAAACTCGAAAAGATTGAAAAATATTTTCAGGCAGATCAAGAGCTAGACGCTCGAGTAAACTTAAAAGTTTACCGTGAAAAGACCGCAAAAGTAGAAGTAACCATTCCGCTTGGATCTATTACACTGCGTGCAGAAGATGTCTCTCAAGATATGTACGGTTCAATTGATCTAGTTGTAGATAAAATTGAACGTCAAATTCGTAAGAATAAAACAAAAATCGAAAAGAAAAATCGTGTTAAATCTGGTGCAGGTAAATTGTTTACCGATGCAGTTGTAGAAGAAGCAGTAACCACAGAAAAAGTTGTTCGCTCAAAAACAATTGATCTAGAACCAATGGATTTAGATGAAGCAATCCTTCAAATGGATCTATTAGCACACGACTTCTTCATTTATCGTGATGCAGAAGACAATACAACAAATGTGATCTACCGTAGAGAAGATGGAGACATCGGTCTATTGGAAGTAAAAGAATAAAGATCAAAAAGAGATTGAAAACATCAATTAAATTATAGAGGAATCAGGAGCATCTATGCTCCTGATTTTTTTATATAAACCAAAAAAGTAAAAAAACTTTCAAAAAAATAAAAAATTTTGGAAAAAAGTGTTGACAGTAAGGAGAGGTCATGATATACTAATATAGTTGTCGCGCGAGAGCGACAAAGACCTTTGAAAACTGAACAAGACGAACCAATGTGCAGGGCGCTACAACAAAAGTTGTAGTAACTGAACAATAAAGAAACAATAAATCTGTCAGTGACAGAATGAGTTTAAGACAAACAATTATTTTAATGAGAGTTTGATCCTGGCTCAGGATGAACGCTGGCGGCGTGCCTAA